>NZ_RAWK01000423.1 GCF_003612165.1 Corallococcus aberystwythensis
AGCCGGAGCTCCCCGCCCCCGCGCAGGTCAGCGGGGAAGCGCTGCCCGTGCGCGTGTCCGGGCAGAAGCTGGACGCGCTCCTGGGCCGCAGCGGAGAGCTGCGCGTGGCCATGCTGCGCCTGGAGGGCCACGCCGAGTCCCTGGAGGCGCTGCGCGACGACGTGACCAGCCTGCGCGGGACGGTGCGCGGCACCCGGTCCGAGACGACGCTGCGCCGCGTGGAGCTGGAGCTTGCGCGGGTGGCGCGGGTGCTGGCGCAGGACCGCCGCGCGCTGTTCCAGTCCTCCACCGGCCTGGATGATGAAGTGCGCCGCTCGCGCATGCTCCCCTTCGAGGAGGGCTGCACCGGCCTGGAGCGCGCCGCGCGCGACGTGGCGCACGGCCTGGGCCGGCGCGTGCGCATGGAGGTGCACGGCGGCGGGCTGGACCTGGACCGCTCCCTGCTCCAGTCCCTGCGTGAGCCGCTGCTGCACCTGGTGCGCAACGCGGTGGCGCACGGCCTGGAGGCGCCGGAGGAGCGCGTGCGCCACGGCAAGCCGGAGGAGGGCCGCGTGGTGCTGTCCGCGCGGCTCCGCGGCAGCCGGGTGGAGGTGGCGGTGGAGGACGACGGGCGCGGCCTGGACCTGGAGGCCCTGCGCGAGCGCGCGCGGGCCCGGGGCATGGAGGCGCCCGAGGACGACGCGGACGCGGCGCGGCTGGTGTTCCTGCCGGGCCTGTCCACCGCGACGAAGGTGACGGCGGTGTCCGGCCGGGGCGTGGGCCTGGACGTGGTGCGCGCCCAGGTGGAGGCCCTGCGCGGCAGCGTGGAGGTGGCCTTCAAGGCGGGCCAGGGCACGCGCTTCACGCTGGACGTGCCCCTCACCCTGAGCACCCTGCGCGTGCTGCTGGTGAGCGCGGGCGGGCAGACGCTGGCGCTCGCCAGCGAGGGCGTGGACCGGCTGTTGCGCCTGGCCCCGTCCGACGTGCGCGAGGTGGAGGGGCGCATGTCCTGGGTGACGCCGGACGCGCTGGTGCCGCTGGCGTCGCTCGCGGGCGTGCTGGACCTGCCGGCGGGGCCTCCCAAGGCGCGGCCGTCCGCGGTGGTGCTGTCCGCGGGCACCGCGCAGGCGGCGCTGGTGGTGGATGAGGTCATCGCGGAGCAGGAGGTGCTGGTGCGCTCCCTGGGCAGCCGCGTGAAGCGGGCGCGGCACGTGGCCGCCGCGGCGGTGCTGCCGGATGGGCGCATGGCGCTGCTCCTCAACCCCGCGTCGCTGGTGCGGGCCGCGGGCGGGCGCCCCTCCGCCCACTTCTTCCCCACCCCCAAGGAGCAGGCCGCGCGCCGGCGCGTGGTGCTGGCGGACGACTCGCCCACGACGCGCATGCTGGAGCAGAGCATCCTGGAGGGCGCCGGCTACGACGTCGTCGCGTGCGCGGACGGCGCGGAGGCGTGGGAGCGGCTGCAAGCGGGCGGCGCGGACGCGATGGTGATGGACGTGGAGATGCCGCGCATGGACGGCTTCCAGGTCACGGAGGCCGTGCGTACCTCTCCGCGCTTCGGACGGGTGCCGGTGGTGCTCGTCACGTCGCGGGAGAAGCCCGAGGACAAGGCGCGCGGCCTGCAAGCCGGCGCGAGCGCCTACATCGTGAAGAGCGCGTTTGATCCGACGAGCCTGCTGGAGACGCTGAGGCGACTGCTATGAAGACCGAACCGTTGCGCATCATGGTGGCCGAGGACTCGCCCACCGCCCGGCGGCTGCTGGTGGAAATCCTGCGCACCGACCCGGCGCTCACCGTGGTGGGCGAGGCCAGGGACGGCCTGGAGGCGGTGGAGCTGTGCCAGCGCCTGCAACCGAACCTGGTGACAATGGACATCCAGATGCCGCGCATGGACGGCCTGGACGCCACCCGCCGCATCATGACGGAGGTGCCCACGCCCGTGGTGGTGGTGTCCACGCTGGTGGAGCGCGACATCCAGACGTCCATGGCCGCGTTGAGGGCCGGGGCGCTGGCGGTGCTCCAGAAGCCGGTGGGCCCGGAGTCGCCGGACTTCGAGGCGGACAGCCGCCGCCTGCGTGACACGCTCAAGGCCATGGCCCAGGTGAAGGTGGTCCGCCGCTGGCCGGACCGCGCCGCCGTGCCGCTGCCCCTGCATGAGACGACGCCCATTCCCAGCACCCGCGCTCCGGCCGTGCTGGCCATGGCCGCGTCCACCGGCGGCCCCGCCGCGCTCTACCGCATCCTGTCCGACCTGGGCGGCCAGGCCCTGACGCCCCCGCCCCCCATCCTGCTGGTGCAGCACATCGCGCTGGGCTTCGGCAACGGACTGGCCACGTGGCTGGGCACCGCCACGAAGCTGCGGGTGAAGGTGGCCGAGGACGGCGAGCCCCTCTCCCCCGGCACCGTGTACCTGGCGCCGGACGACAAGCACCTGGGCGTGACGCAGGACCACCGGGCGCAGGTGTCCGGCGCGGCCCCCATCCAGGGCTTCCGGCCCTCCGCCAACTGGCTGTTCCGCTCCGTCGCGCGGGCCTACGGACAGACGTCCCTGGCCGTGGTGCTCACCGGCATGGGCCAGGACGGCCTGGACGGCATCCGGGACCTGCACCAGGCAGGCGGGCGGGTGATCGCCCAGGACGAGGCGACGTCCGTGGTCTACGGCATGCCGGCCGTGGTGGTGGGGGCCAACCTGGCGCATGAGGTCCTGCCGCTCCCGCAGATTGCCCGCCGGCTGCTGGCGCTCCTCCAACCCGGGGTGCGGCTTCCCTGAAGTGTTGGTTGAGTGAAAGTCATCTGACAGTAAAGGTGGCCGGAATGGCGGCCCTGGCACGGAGTGTCAATATCGGGTCCAATGGGTCATCCCCCTGGCCCATTCTTCCTGATGAGTGCTCCCACGACTGGTCTGGCCTACGAAGCGGTCTTCGCCGCCATCCCCGACCCTGCCTACCTTCTGGATGGCACGGGCCGGTTGGTGTCGTGCAGCGCCGCGGGCGCCCGGGCGCTCGGCCGCGCGCCGGGAGACCTGGCGGGACGTCACTGGAGTGAGCTGGGGCTGCCGCAAGAGGCCCTGACGGCGCTGGAGTCCGCGCGCGTCCGCGTGGTGACGCTGCGTGAATCCACCACCGTGGAAGCGCCCTGGCCGGGCGCGCAGGGCATCCGCCGGCACGCGCTGGTGCTCACGCCGCTGGGCACGGAGGCGGATCCCTCTCCGGCCGTGCTGGTGACGGCGCGGGCGCTCACGGAAGCGGAGGCCATCTACTCCCGCGCCCTGGAGCTGGAGCAGGCCGCGCGCGCGGAGGTGGAGACCGCCGAGCGCCGCCGGTCCTTCCTCTACCAGGCGATGACGACGCTCTTCACGCACCCGCCCGACCCCCAGGGCATGTACACGCTGCTCGCGCACCTGGCGGTGCCGGACCTGGCGGACTGGTGCCTGGTGGACGCGCTGGAGCAGGGCCCGTGGGTGGGCCGCGCGGCGGTGGCGTGCCTGGATCCGACGCAGCAGGAGCGCGCCCGGACCCTGCCCACGCGCACGGAGGTCCGCGAGGACGCGCCGGTGGGCCTGTTGCGCGTGCTGCGCACGGGTGAGCCGGAGCTGGTGCCGGCGGTGACGGAGTCGCTGTTGCGCGCGGCGGCGGCGGAGCCCGCGCACCCCGCGATGCTGGAGGCGCTCCAGGCCCGCTCGTACATGATCATCCCGCTGCGCGCGCGCGGCCACACGCTGGGCGCGGTGACGTTCGTGAGCTCCGGCTCCGGGCGCCGCTACGGTCCGGACGACCTGGCGCTGGCGGAGGACCTGTGCCTGCGCGCGAGCCTGGCCATCGACAACGCGCGGCTCGTCGGTGAGTCCCGCCGGGCGGCCCGCGCGCGCGAGGACCTGCTCGCCGTGGTGTCGCACGACCTGAAGAACCCGCTGGGCGTGGTGCAGCTGGGCGCGGCGCTGCTCCTGCGCGGCACGGCGGGCAAGCCGGGCGGCGAGGCGGTGGCGAAGCAGGCCACGCGCATCAACGACGCGGCCGAGCGCATGTCGCGGCTCATCTCCGACCTGCTGGACTGGGGCCGCCTGGAGGCGGGGCACCTGCCGCTGGAGCTGGGCGAGCACACCGCCGTGGCGCTGGCCACGGAGGCGCTGGAGGCCATCCGTCCGCTGGCGGAGGCCAAGGGGCTGCACCTGGAGGCGGACCTGCCCGCGGAGGGGCTGCGCGTGAAGTGCGACCGCGTCCGCGTGCTCCAGGTGATGGGCAACCTCCTGGGCAACGCGGTGAAGTTCACCCCGCCGGGCGGCACGCTGGCGGTGAAGGCGCTGATGCGCGGCGGCGAGGTGTCCTTCGACGTGCGCGACACGGGCAACGGCATCGCGCCGGACGCGCTGCCGCACATCTTCGACCGCTACTGGCAGGCGCGCGACGCGGCCAGCCGGGGCACCGGCCTGGGGCTGGCCATCGCCAAGGGCCTGGTGGAGGCGCACGGCGGCTCCATCCGCGCGGAGAGCATCCTGGGGACGGGCAGCGTCTTCACCTTCACGCTGCCCGTGGCGGCGCACATCGGCCTGCCCGTCGCGGTCCCGCAGGCGGCGGCGGGCGGCATGTCCCGCCCGCGCGACACCTACGAGCACTGATTCAGCGCCCCTTCCTCCGCGCGGGAGGGGCGAGCGCCTGGCGCGCGTGCTCCAGCAAGGCCCGCAGCGCGGGTGACACCTGCGCGCGGCTGGGGAAGTAGAGGAAGAGGCCCGGCACGGACGCGGCGTACTCCTCCAGCACGCGGCGCAGCGTGCCCGCCTCCAGCTGCGCCTCCACCTGGGACTCCAGCACGTACGCCAGGCCCAGGCCGGCCTCCGCCAGCCCCAGCCAGACGCGCTCGTCGTTGGTGGTGACGGTGCCGCGCACCGGCAGCCGCCACGTGCGCGAGCCCTTCTCCAAATCCCACGGCAGCAGCGCGCCCGTGTTGGACGAGCGGTAGGTGAAGCAGTCATGCCGGAGCAGGTCCTTCGGCTTCACCGGCGTGCCGTGGCGCTCCAGGTACCCCGGCGCGCCCACCACGATGAAGCGGAACGGGGGCGCGATGCGCACCGCCACCATGTCCCGCTCCAGGTACTCCTCCAGCCGGATGCCCGCGTCGAAGCCCTCCGCGACGATGTCCGCCTTGCGGCTCTCCACCACCAGGTCCAGCTCCACCTGGGGATGGCGCTCGCGGAACGAGGCCAGGAGCGGCGTGAGGAGGAAGGGCAGCGCGGTGGACGGAAGGGTCAGCCGCAGCGCGCCCATGACCTCGCCGGGCTGCGCGGAGGCGTCCTTGAGCGCCCCCAGGGCCTGCGCCACGCCCGGTCCCGCCTGCTCCACCAGCCGCCGTCCCGCCGCCGTCACCGCCACGCTGCGCGTCGTGCGCGACAACAGCGGCACGCCCAGCCGCTCCTCCAGCTGGCGCACCGTGTGGCTCAGCGCGGAGGCGGACACGCCCAGCTCCGCCGCGGCGGCCGCGAAGCTGCGGTGCCGGGCGACGGCGAGGAACTGGTGCAACGCATTGAGCGGGGTGAGGGCCATTCCTGAGCTTTCCTCAGGAGTCCATCCGGATTCCAGACCTACTCCCGGACGCGGCCGTCCCCTATCCCTTGTCCTGTCTCGCGATGCCGCCCTCTTCCCCCGTGCGAGCAGGAGTCCTCCCATGGCATCCCCC
>NZ_RAWK01000424.1 GCF_003612165.1 Corallococcus aberystwythensis
TACCTGGGCTGGGTGAAGGGCTTCTTCGCGCTGGTGGGCACGGCGACGGCGTGGGCCACGTGGCGGCTGTCCCGCGCGGCCGGGGCCTCCACCCTGGCGGCCTCCGGCGGGGCGGCCCTGTTCGCGCTGGCGTCGGTGCCCCTGTACTTCGCCCCCCGGGCCATGAGCGAGAACGCCTCCGTGCTGCCGGTGGCGCTGGGGCTGGCCCTGGCCCTGCCGCGCGCCGCGTCCCGGCGCGCCCTGGTGGCGGGGGCGTCCCTGCTGGGGCTGGCGGTGCTCCTGCGGCTGCAGAACGGCGTCTTCTGCGTGGGCCTGCTGGCGGTGCTCCTGGCGCGGCGCCAGTGGCGCGGGGCGGGCGTGGCGCTGGCGGTGCTGTCCGGGTGGGCGCTGGCCTTCGGACTGCTGGACCGGCTCACCTGGGGCCGGTGGTTCCACTCGGCCATCGTGTACCTGGACTTCAACGTGGTGCAGGGCAAGGCGGCCCAGTGGGGCACGGAGCCCTTCGGCTACTACCCGCGCATCCTGCGCACGGCGATGCCGGTGCTGACCGTCTTCACGGCCGCGCTGGCGGTGCTGGCGATTCCGCGGGCGTGGGGGCTGGCCTTCCTGGCGGCGGCGTTCTTCCTCTTGCACGCATACCAGCCACACAAGGAGCTGCGCTTCCTGGTGCCGGTGCTGCCCCTGTTCGCGGCGCTCGCGGGCGTGGGGCTGGACTCCGTGCTGCGCGTGCTGCGCGGCGCTCCGGCGCGGGCCACCGCCACGGTGGCGGTGGTGGCGGGGGCGCTGGTGTCCGGCGCGGGCGCGGGGGCGCTCACCTTCGGGGAGGTGGGCCAGTACGAACACGTGCGCCCCAAGGACAGCGCCTGGGATGACCAGGGCGCGGTCAACCGGCTGCTGGAGGCGGCGGGCCGGCGCGACGACGTGTGCGGCCTCAAGGTGGAAGCGGTGCACCTGGCGTGGACGGGGGGCTACAGCTACTTCCACCGGAAGGTGCCGCTGTACCCCCACAACGGCCCCGGCCGGGGCTCCAGCCAGTTCAACCACGTCATCACCCGGGCGGGCTACGAGGGCGCGGGCACGACGGTGGCCCAGGAGGGCCCGCTGGTGCTGGTGAAGCTGCCCCTGGCGGGCTGCACGCCGGACCCCGGCTATTCGTGGCGACTGCCCTGAGCGGGACACTTCGGGCCCAAAAGACCCTTCCGGCCCCACCGGTGCGTTGGTAAGCCAGGGCCATGCCCGAATCCGACTGCCTCTTCTGCAAGATTCGCGATGGCCTCATCCCGGCGAAGGTCGTCTACCAGGACGAGCACTGCCTGGCCTTCGAGGACATCAACCCCCAGGCCCCCACGCACGTGCTGTTCATCCCGCGCAAGCACATCGCCACGGTGAACGACATCACGGCGGATGACCGGGAGCTGGTGGGCAGCCTCTACATCGGCGCGGCGAAGATGGCGCGCGAGCGGGGCTTCGCGGACACGGGCTACCGCGTGGTGATGAACACCCAGCGCGACGCGGGCCAGACGGTGTTCCACATCCACCTGCACCTGCTCGCGGGCCGTCCCCTGCACTGGCCGCCGGGCTAGCCCGTCCGCCCCGGGTGCGATGCCCGCGCTCCGGGGCCCGGTGCTAGCGTTCCCGGGCGCGGCCTGCCCTTCCTCCCGGGCAGGTCCGCCCGTCATGTTCAGTGCCCAGTCGTCGCCCCAGTCCCGCCGCGCCTACTCCCTCCTCGCCGTGTTGCTGGCCTCCGTGGCCGGCGCGGTCAACGCCATGGGGTTCGTGGCGCTGGGCGCGCATGCGTCCCACATGTCCGGCAACATGGCCTCGCTGGGCGAGTCCCTGGCCCAGGGCCGCTGGGACACGGCGCGGCTGCCCGCGCAGTTGATGGGGCTGTTCGTCGCCGGGGCCTTCTGCGCGACGGGGCTCCTGGATGCCTCGCGGCACCGCGCGCGGGGCCGGCACGTGGCCGCGCTGCTGGTGGAGGTGCTCGTGCTGGGGGGCGTGGGCATCGGCCTTGCGTCCATGCCGGACACGCGCGCGCCGGAGCTGCTCTGGGGCTTCGCCTTCGCCATGGGGCTGCAGAACGCGCTCGTCACGCGGGTGTCCGGGGCGGTGGTGCGCACCACGCACGTGACGGGGATGCTCACGGACATCGGCATCCAGCTGGTGCAGATGCTGGCGTGGGTGCGCGACGGCCTCCGCGGAAGGTCCGCGCCGGGGCTGTGGCACCGCGTGCGGAGCCTGCCCTCCGCCGTGCAGTTCGAGCGCACGCGGCTGCACCTGGGCCTGGTGCTGGCGTTCCTCGCGGGCTCCACGGTGGGCCCGTTCCTGTTCCTGCGCCACGGGGCCGTGACGCTGGTGCTGCCGTGCGCGGTGCTGGGCGTGCTGGCCGCGCTGGACGTGCGGCTGACCGTCAAGCCCGCGCCGTCCACCGCGCCGGACCGTTGATCAGGGCGCGGAGGGCCGGGCCACCACGGGCGCGTCCATGACGTTCGGGTCCGCGGCGGCGCGGCCCTGGGCCCTGGGGCGCAGGGCCTGGAGCACGCTGCTGCGCTCGTCCGTCCAGACGTATTCCGGCTCGCCGCGCAGCACCAGCCGGCGCACGCGCGCGCGGCTCTTGCTGAAGGGGGAGCCCGCGAAGAACTCCGTGTCCGGGCTCAGCAGCATCCACGCGCTGGACACCGTGTCGCCCTCGCTGTCCAACGCGACGAGCGCCGCGGACAGGCCAGAGGCCCGCGCGTGCGCCAGGCTGATGGGCACCAGGTCCAGGTGCTGGTTGCTGATGTGCATCACCAGCACGCCGTGCGGCGCCAGGTGCTGGAGGTAGAGCGCCACCGCCTCCTTCGTCAGCAGGTGCACCGGGATGGCATCCGAGCTGAAGACGTCCAGCGCCAGCACGTCGAACTGGCGCGAGCCGTGCTCCAGCTCCTTCTCCAGCGAGATGCGCGCGTCGCCCTCCACGACTTCCACGTGCGCGGGCGTGTCCGTCAGCGTGCTGAAGAAGCCGCCCTCCCCCCGGGCCAGGCCGATGATGACGGGGTTGATTTCGTAGAAACGCACGTCGTCACCCGCCGCCATGAGCGTGGCGCTGTTGCCCACGCCCAGCCCGAGCATGCCCACGCGCAAGGAGGTGGGCAGCCCCAGCGCCCCACGACGCTGGCGCTGCCCGGCGAGCGCGAGCCCCAGGCCGGTGTCCGGCGTGTAGTACGCCGTGGGGAGGTTCCGGCGCTCCGGGTGGATGAACTGCCAGCCGTGGGTGATGGCGCCGTGGCGCAGGGCGTACTGGTGTTGCCGGGGGTCGTTCGGTGACAGCTCCAGCACGCGCACCACGCCGAAGAAGTTGCGCGCGGCGAAGCGCACGCGCTCCAGGTCCGTGGCCACGAGCACCGGCAGGTGCACCGCCACGCCCACCAGCATCGCCCCGCGCAAGAGGCGCTGCGTGCGCACCATCGCCGTCTCCTCCTCGGGCCCGTGCAGCATCCCCGCGAAGGCCACCCCGCAGCACGCGGCCAGCGCCAGCGGGTGCTCCCAGTAGGTGCTGAAGAGGGCGGGCGCCACCAGGTTGACGAACACGCCGCCCACTACGCCGCCCACGGACACCCAGAGGTAGAAGGCGCTCAGGTAGCGCGGGGCCGGGCGGCGCCGGTACAGCTCGCCGTGGCACACCATGGCCCCCGTGAAGAGCGCGGACGCGTGGAAGAGCACCTGCCACCCCAGGCCCAGCGCGGGCCCCTCCTTGTGCGCGTACGTCACCAGCACCACGGAGGCGATGAGCGCCACGGAGTACGGCATGCGCGCGTAGAAGGACTCGCGCGAGAAGGCCAGGATGAAGGTGACGAGGTACACCGCCAGCGGCATCACCCACAGGAAGGGGCCCGCCGCCACGTCCTGGGAGAGCTTGTTCGTCGTGGCCAGCAGCAGCACCGACGCGCACGTGCTCAACGCCAGCCACGTCAGCGTGCGCCCCACGCCCGGGCGCGGTGACGCCGTGGCGGCTTCGCCCGAGGCTTCCACAGCCGCTTCCACAGCCGCTTCCACGGGGGCTTCGGGGGCATTCGCCGCTGGCGCGCGGCGCAGCAGGTCCCGGGCGCAGGCCAGGACACAGAGGACGAAGAGGACGAAGCCCGCGGCCCAGCCCCACGCCTGCGCACTCCGGCCCACCCACGGCTCCACGAGGAACGGATAGCCCAGCAGCGCCAGCAGCGAGCCCGCGTTGGAGAGCGCGTAGAGCACGTACGGAGAGCGCTCCGGCCGCGCGCGGGCGAACCACGACTGGAGCAGCGGGCCGGTGGTGCTGAGCACGAAGAAGGGCAGGCCCAGCGTGGCGGCCAGCATCCGCATCAGCCGGAGCACGGGCAGGTGCTCATCCACCGGGCGCCAGCCGTCCCCCGGCGCCAGCGGCGAGCCCGTCCACGAGGCCCGCGCCGCGAGCGCTCCCAGCGCCACCACCAGCAGCCCCAGGTGCAGGACGGCCTGCGTGCGCGGGCGCAGCCGGGACGCCACCGCGTGAGCGTAGGCGTAGCCCGCGAGCAGCACCGCCTGGAAGAACAGCATGCACGCGGTCCACACCGCGGGCGTGCCGCCGTACCACGGGAGGGCGTAGCGGCCCGCCAGCGGCTGGACGCCGAAGAGCAGGAAGGCGCTGGTGAAGATGGCGAGGGCGTAGCGCACCATGCGACCTCGGAGGCAGGCAGACGCACCGTGCGGGAGCCCCGCGCTCGCGGTGCTTCCCGCCGGAGTGGCAGTCTTGCACGGCGTGGAGCCCGGCGGCCAACCAGGCAGGCATCCGCCGGGGTGGGTGGCCTCGGGGAACAGCGGCCCTAACTTCCCGGACGGTTCGGCGCGGACTTCCTCGCGCCCAAGGGGGACACCATGAACGGCTTCAAGCGCGTGTTGGGGTTGGGTCTGCTGGTGGGCGGCGCCATGGGGGGCTGGGGCTGCAACAGCGAGCAGTCCTCGGCGGGCCCCCAGGGGTTCCAGGACCCCGTGCAGCTCCAGCACCGCTCCCAGCCAAAGCCCGCCGGTGAGGCGGCTGGCAGCAACCTGGGCCATCCGTCCAACGAAGAGGGCGGCGGCAGGCCGTACAACAGTGACAGCCGGAGTTCGTTGGGCGGCGGAACCTCGGCCCCGAACCAGATGGAGGGTGAGTCCTCGCCGAGCTCCGGCCGGCAGACCGGCGGCAGCGCGGAGCTGGGCACGGGGCTCGCGGACAGCTACCAGGGTGCGGCGCCCTCGGAGGGCACCGGTGGCTCCGGGCGCGACGCGGGCACCGGGGCGATGGACGCGGGCACCGGGAAGCTGGACGCGGGCATGCGTTAGGCCCGCGCCTCCGGGAGCCGCTACTCCTGCTGACGCTGCACGATCCGGAGCTTCTCGTGCAGGTCCTTCACCTGCTTGAGGGTCGGCGTCTCACTGCCGCCCTGGATGAAGTCATCCGCCAGCTTGTTGAAGAGGGTGCACTGCATCTGCATGGCTTCGCAGCCGTGGTTGTTCTTGAGCGTCCGGAAGAGCGTCCGCGTCTGCGCCCATTCCGTTTCCAGCTCGGAGGGGGCGCCAGACTCCTTCGCGGGGGAGCGGGTCGTGGCAGCGCGCTTGCCGGGGC
>NZ_RAWK01000425.1 GCF_003612165.1 Corallococcus aberystwythensis
GCATCAGTCCCTCCCAGGCCCCGCCGGAGCGCGCGCTGGTGACGGCACTGGAGCTGGCGGGCCTGAACCTGTGGGGCACGCAGCTGGTGGTGCTTTCGGCGTGCGACACGGGGCGAGGCGACGTGAAGGTGGGGCAGGGTGTGTATGGGCTGCGCCGGGCCTTCCTCGTGGCCGGAGCGGAGACGGTGGTGATGAGCTTGTGGAAGGTGAACGACGCGACAACACGCGATCTGATGGAGGCCTACTATTACAACCTGCTGGCGGGGCAGGGCCGCGCTACAGCGCTGCGCGAGGCGATGCGCGAGTTGCGGCGGACGCAACCTCATCCCCACTACTGGGCGCCCTTCATCGCCATGGGCCGGGAGACACCCCTGCGTCAGCGGGTGCGGTGATGCCGCATTCGTTGCTCGGCGACCTCGCGGACGTTCAGCGTGATGGTGCTGTCCGGCCGCAAGCGGGTGGTCATGCGCAGGTACGACTTCGACGAACTCTGGCGCTGGCTCGAGCTCATGATTGCCGCCTGCGAAGGTGCTACCTGGGAGGAGTGTATCGATAAATCTCGACTTCACTTCCATTGGGATTTCGAGGGCATGGAGTGCCCCGCGTCAGGCCTCCTTGAAGGACATACCGGCTGGCTACGATTGCGCGGCGCGACAGCAGGTGAGCCAGTATTACAACCTGCTCACGGCCCGGGCGGCGAAGGCCGGCCTCCGCTACGCCGCGGGGGCGAACGTCGATCCGGCGCCGGAACGAGACGAGGAGCGCGCCCCGCGCCTCTCCACTTCCAACGTATGTCAAACGCGGGGACTTGCGGCAAGGCCTGGGTCATGCCGCACAGTCACCCGCCATGACAAAGCATGCGGTGGTGATCGCCGGAGGAGGCCCGACGGGGCTCATGTTGGCGGGCGAGCTGGCGCTTTCGCGGGTTGACGTCGCCATCGTCGAGCGGCGCGCCACCCAGGAACTCTCCGGCTCGCGCGCAGGCGGTCTGCATTCACGCACCATCGAGGTGCTCGATCAGCGAGGAATCGCGGAGCGCTTCCTCACCCAGGGGAAGGTCGCGCAGATCGGGGCGTTCTCGATGAACCCGCTCGACATCAGCGACTTTCCCACCCGCCACAACTACGGGCTCGCGCTGTGGCAGCACCACATCGAGCGCATCCTCGCCGCCTGGGTCGAAGAGCTCGCGGTGCCGACCTATCGCGGACGTGACGTGACGGGCTTTACCCAGGCCGACACCCACGTCGACGTCGAGCTGTCCGACGGGCGTTCCCTGCGGGCGAAATACCTCGTCGGATGCGACGGAGGTCGCAGTCTGGTCCGCAAGAAAGCAGGGATCGACTTCCCGGGCTGGGACCCGTCCACCAGCTATTTGATTGCCGAGGCCGACATGGCCGAAGCGCCTTCCTTCGGCATGCGCCGTGATGAGAAGGGCACCTATGGCCTGGGCAAGATGGAGGACGGGCGCGTGCGCGTCGTGTTGAGAGAAGAGCGCGTCGGGCAGGTCAACGAGCCGGCCCTTCACGACCTCCGCGAGGCGCTGATTGCCCTCTACGGGAGGGACTTCGGTCTTCACAACGCCACCTGGATCTCCAGGTTCACTGACATGACCCGGCAAGCGGCGGCCTACCGGGACAGGCGTGTCCTCCTGGCGGGCGATGCCGCGCACGTGCATTCCCCAGTCGGCGGGCAAGGACTCAACATCGGCGTCCAGGACGCCGTGAATCTGGGATGGAAGCTCGCCCAGGTCGTCAACGGAACCTCGCCGGAGAGCCTGCTGGACACCTACCATGCCGAGCGGCACCCGGTCGGTGCCCGCGTGCTCCGCACCACCATGGCGCAAACCGCGCTCAACCGCGGTGACGAGCGGATGGAGGCCGTGCGCGAGACCCTGGCCGAGCTGTTGAAGATGGACGAGCCTCGCAAGCGATACGCCGGGATCATGTCGGGTCTGGACGTTCACTACGATCTTGGTAGCGGACACCCGCTGCTCGGGCGTCGCATGCCGGATCTCGACCTGGTCACCGAAAACGGCCCGCGGCGGGTGTTCCACCTGCTGCACGAGGCCCGACCGGTATTGCTCAACCTGGGTGAGCCCGGCGCCCTCGACATCACGCCTTGGGCGGACCGGGTTCAACGGGTCGCCGCTCGATACGCAGGGGTGTGGGAACTGCCGGTGCTCGGCGCGGTCGCTGCACCCACTGCCGTGTTGATTCGTCCTGACGGACACGTCGCGTGGGTCGGAGACGGCACGGACCAGGGCCTTCGTGACGCCGTCACCACCTGGTTCGGCCCGCCCACCGCGCCATAGCTCGCATCCCGGGCCCCTTCCCTTGGCAGGGCCGTCCCGCTGGCTCATTCAGCGCAAAACCTGGGAGACTGCGTCCGCGGTGCACGCATCATGGCGATGTTCCAGGAGGATCAATGCCAGCATGCCTCTACTACGATATCTGCGGTAACGACGCCCCCTCTGGCGCAACGGTCTGCAGGGAGTGCAAGCCCCCGAACCCGGTCACCTCCCCGGTCCTGAACGAGTACCTGCGGACCGTGCCGCTCCTCAGGCCAGGCGGGAGCGCACCCGTGACAGAGGGCGAGGATGAGGATGAGGACGAGGACGAGGGCGAGGACGACTTGCCGTCGGCGAAGGATGATCACCCAGCCTGGGCGGCCGTCCTGGACGCGCTCGCGGGGCTCTGCTGGCTGAGCGATACCAAGGCCGTTTGCAGCGCCGTGGCAATGGTCGTCATGAGCAAGAAGGTGAAGCTCCTGGTCTCAGCCAATGAATCAACGGCCATCGAGCGACTGGAAGCGGGCCAGAAGGCGATTGGCGCCCTCAAACCCTCCACTGAAGTAAAGCTGAAATCCTATCGCGAGGCGTGCCTTGCGGTTGCCAACACGGAGGCCATCTCTTCAGTCCTCGGGGGGAACAGGAAGATGAAGCAACAGTTCCTCGACTTCCTGACCAGCACCTTCTCCCTGTCCTTCGTCCCCAATCTCTATCCCTACATGCACGCGGAGATGCGGCTCCTTGACCAGCTCTACCTCGGCAAGGCGACCGCTCTCGACGAAGTGGTGTACCTGGGACTCTCGGCCACCTGCTGCGACAATTGTTACAAGGCCATCCTGGCGTTCAACGCCGCGGCCGTGGAAATGAAGTTCAATTGTCAGATCAGGGTCTTCTCCAGCCATGGGGTGCAGTACTCCAAGGACCAATGGCCCATCCCCCTGTTCCTCGCCTCCAGCGGCCACAAGGGCGCGTGGCAGGGCAACTTCGCGAAAGCCGCACGCGAGAAGTTCTGGAGTCAGATAGAAGGAGGTGAGGCTGCGTTCAACAAGCGGCCGAGGTCCGAGCAGGACGAGACCGCGCACGCCAGACCGGTGTGGGTGCTGAAGTCCGGCACCTGGGTCAAGATGTAATGCTACTCCGCGAGTTCCAACAATGCGTCGAAGAGGGGATCCTCGACGTATTGAATTCCTTCGTGGAAGGACTCCGACCGCAAGCCCGGCCACGCGCCGATCCACTGGTAGGGGCTGAGCCAGACCGACCCCTTCGCATGATCCAGGCGCAGCGCCCCCATCAGGCCTCGCTTGCCCTGCATCACGTTCACGCGCACCACCCGCAGCGTGCCGCTGGAGACCTTGCCCAGGAGTGCTCCGGACGCGTCTCGCGCGGTCAGGTCATGCTCGGACGGTTCCAGATGCATCAAGGGGTCCTTGCAATAGGTTGAACCGCGAGCATCCACCTTGAAGACCAGGAAGAGGATTCCGAACAGGCCAAAGAGGAGGCCGAAGAGGAACAACCCGGTCATGAAGGCCGGCACGTTGAACCCCGGCCCGCCTTCCGAGAATGCCAACCCCGCCGAGCACACCAGGACCAGCGGCCCGATGGTCTTCAAGACCGCCAGCGCGAAGCGCGTGGTGTTCAGCCGCCACAGGGTGAAGTGCTCCAGGGGGCGGCCCGGGCCACGCCCCGTCCGCTCCGCGCGGCGCTCATGTGTTGAATTCATGTCGCCACGATGAACGAGTTACGCCTCAAGGCGAAGCCTCAAACGGATGACGACCGTGCTGAAGGCCGGCATAGAGGGAACACTTCAGCCGGGAGGCGATGCCCGGGGACGTGACGCGCGTCACGCGGCCCGCTATGTCCCTGCGGCGTGAGCACTCCCCTCCTCACCCTGCTTGCCCTCCTGGGCTTCGCGGCGAACTCGCTGCTGTGCCGCGCTGCGCTCTCGGGCGGCGCGGCGCGCGGCATCGACGCGGGTTCGTTCACGCTGGTGCGGCTTGCGTCGGGAGCGCTGGTGCTCGCGCTGCTGCTGCGGCTCCGGCGGGGCGGCCGCGGGGCAACGAGGCACGGGAGCTGGGCCTCGGCGCTCGCGCTCTTCGTGTATGCGGCCGGCTTCAGCTTCGCGTACGTGCGCATCGGGGCGGGCGTGGGCGCCCTGCTGCTCTTCGGCTGCGTGCAGCTCACCATGCTGGCGGCAGGGCTCGCGCGCGGTGAGCGGCCGCGCGCGCTCGAGTGGGCGGGGCTGGCGGTGGCACTCGCAGGGCTCGCGGGGCTCACGCTCCCTGGAGCGAGCGCGCCGGATGCGCTCGGCGCGGGGCTCATGGCCGCGGCGGGCGTGGCGTGGGGCATCTACAGCCTGCGGGGGCGCGGGAGCACGGACCCTCTCGCGGCAACGGCCGGTAACTTCGTGCGCAGCGTGCCGCTGGCCCTGGCACTCGTGATGCTCGCCCGAGCGCTGGACGCAGCCCCACCTCCGTCGTCGAAGGGGCTGCTGCTCGCGGTCACGTCAGGCGCGCTCGCCTCGGGCGTGGGCTACAGCCTCTGGTACGCAGCGCTGCCCCACCTGAGCAGCGCGCGCGCGGCGGTGGTGCAACTGTGCGTCCCGGTCATCGCGGCGGTGGGCGCGGTGCTGCTGCTCGGAGAGCCCCTCACCCAGCGGCTGCTCCTGGGTGGCACCGCGCTGCTCGCGGGCGTCCTGCTGAGCCTGAATGCAAAACAGCGGCCTCCGGCGAATTACTAACAAGGGACGCCGGAATTATTCCGCAACCTCAAACATCGAGGCCGCTCCGCGCGCAGATTTCCGATGGCATCATGATTTCCTGGCAAACCTTGACCTATATTCTCGTATACAGTTGCATCAGAGCCTCACCAGCGAGAAGGAGTGCCACATGGTTCTGCGTGGGTTCATGATGTTCGCCGTCGTCTCCGTCTTCGGAATGGGCTGCGGTGGCGCTGAAGTGATGGACAGTGCTGAGAGCGGTGCGCAGCCCGGTCAGGCTTCCGCCGAGCTCCTCAGCAGCTGTGAGACGCTCCAGACCCGCCGCTGTACTCCGGGAGCGGAGACGGGCTGCCAGTGGGCCAATGGCACCTTTGGCGAGTGCTTCTGTCAGGAGATCCCCGCCAACAAGTGGGTCTGCTTGAGCAACTGAAGTCCCTTGCGGCAACCGCCTCTGGCCGGGAATGCCCTGTCAGAGGCGTGTCGCCCGCTTCAGTGCCACGGCATCAAATGGTTCTGCTGGGCCAACGACCAGGGAGGTCCCCGCGATGAGTTCCCCCACGCCATCTTCCCCG
>NZ_RAWK01000426.1 GCF_003612165.1 Corallococcus aberystwythensis
GCCCAAGCCCCCCCGGCCCCCCTTCGCCTCTTGGAGAGTTCCGCACCATGGCCCTCGACCTGACCTCCCTCCCGCGCCCCTCTCGTGAAGACGCCACCGTGAGCGAAAGGGTGCGCGGACTCGTGGGCAGCGAAATCCTCCGCATCGCCGCGGAGATCCGCGAGCTCGTGGCCCGGGGCAACAAGGTCTGCAACCTCACCGTGGGTGACTTCAGCCCGAAGGAGTTCCCCATCCCGGACGGCCTGCGCGACCAGATTGGCGCGGCGCTCCAGGGCGGTGAGACGAACTACCCGCCGTCCGACGGCGTGCTGGACCTGCGCCAGTCCGTGCAGCGCTTCTACGAGCGCTCCCTGGGGCTGAAGTACCCGCTGGAGGGCATCGTCATCGCGGGCGGCGCGCGGCCGGTCATCTACGCCACCTACCGGGCGGTGCTCGACCCGGGGGACATCGTCGTCTACCCGGTGCCGTCGTGGAACAACAACCACTACGTCCACCTGCTGGGGGCGAAGGGCGTGGTGGTGACGACGGACGCCGCCGCGGGCTTCATGCCCACGCTGGCGCAGCTGGAGCCGCACCTGTCCACAGCGCGACTGCTCTGCTTGTGCAGCCCCCTCAACCCCACCGGGACCATGATTGACCCGGAGGCCCTGCGCGCCATCTGCCAGCGCATCGTGGAGGAGAACCGCGCGCGCGAGGGCCGCGGCCAGAAGCCGCTCATCCTGATGTACGACCACATCTACTGGGTGCTGAGCTTCGGCGGCACGAAGCACGTCACGCCCGTGGCGCTGGTCCCGGAGATGGCGCCGTACACCGTGTTCGTGGACGGCATCAGCAAGGCCTTCGCCGCCACGGGCGTGCGCGTGGGCTGGGGCGTGGGCGCGCCCAGCATCATCTCCCGCATGCGCGACGTGCTGGGCCACGTGGGCGCCTGGGCTCCCAAGGCCGAGCAGGTCGCCACCGCGCGCTACCTGGACGACACGAAGGCCACCGAGTCCTTCCTCCAGAGCATGCGCCAGCGCGTCAACGAGCGCCTGGAGGCCCTCTACAAGGGCTTCCAGCGCATGAAGGACGCGGGCCTGCCGGTGCTCGCCATCGCGCCGCAGGGCGCCATCTACCTGACCGTGCGCTTCGACGTGGTGGGCAGGGACGGCCTCGCCACCAATGACGCCATCCGCAAGCGCCTCCTGGAGAAGGCCGGCTTCGCCGTGGTGCCCTTCCAGGCGTTCGGTCTGGCCGAGGACACGGGCTGGTTCCGGCTCTCCGTGGGCGCCACCTCGGTCGCTGAAATCGAGGCGGCCCTGCCCCGTGTCGAGGCCACCGTGCGCGAAATCCTCACGGCGAAATAGCCTCTTTCCTCCACAGGCCTGCAGGCAGGGAATAGCCTGCCGCCCGTGGCGTTGAGGGCGCCGCCATCATGCTCAAGCGCTTCGTGGACGTCCGTGACGAGGAGGTAGGGGCGGTCCTCGGGGCGTTCGTCTACTTCTTCACGCTGATGTGCGGCTACGCCATCCTGCGGCCCATCCGCAACGAGATGGGCACCGCCGGGGACGTGAAGCACCTGCCCTGGCTCTTCACCGTCACGTTCGTCGTGATGCTGCTGGCGGTGCCGGCCTTCTCCGCGCTGGTGGCGCGCTACCCCCGGCGGGTGGTGGTGCCGCGCGTCTACCGCTTCTTCCTCTTCAACCTGCTGGCCTTCTTCGTGCTGCTCAAGTGGGGCGTGGCGAAGGAGGGCGTGGCGCGCGCCTTCTACGTCTGGCTGAGCGTCTACAACCTGTTCGTCGTCTCCATCTTCTGGAGCTTCATGGCGGACGTGTTCGCCAGCGACCAGGGCAAGCGGCTCTTCGGCTTCATCGCCGCGGGCGGCACCACGGGGATGATTGCCGGCCCGTTCCTGGTGGGACGGCTGGCGGAGCCGGTGGGGCCGGTGAACCTCATCCTCGTGTCCGCGGTGATGCTGGAGGTGAGCGCGCAGTGCGTGCGCCGCCTGGGCCACTGGGCCAGGGACGTGCAGCACCAGGCCGCCACGCGCGAGGGGCCGGTGGGCGGCGGGATGCTCGCGGGGTTGCGGCTCCTGGTGACGTCGCCGTTCCTGATGGCGCTGGGGATGCAGGTGCTGCTGTACGCGGCGACCTCCACGTTCCTGTACTACCAGGAGGTGCAGCTGGTCGCGTCCATGGCGAAGGACGCGGCGGCGCGCACGGCGGCGTTCGCGGACATCGACTTCTGGGTGCAGGTGCTGACGCTGGGCATCCAGACGCTCGTCACCGGGCGGGTCATCTCGAGGCTGGGATTGGGCGTGGCGATGGCGGTGGCGCCGGTGCTCACGCTGGTGGGCTTTGGCGTGCTCGCGTTCGCTCCGGTGCTGGCGGTGCTCATCGCCGTGAAGTCGCTGCGGGGCGCGAGCCACTACGCGCTGGAGCGCCCGTCGCGCGAAATCCTGTTCACCACGGTGGACCGCGAGGCCCGCTACAAGTCCAAGAGCTTCATCGACACGGTGGTGTACCGCGGCAGCGACACGCTGAGCGCGTGGCTGCAGGGCGGGCTCACCGCGCTGGGCCTGGGCCTGACGGGTCTGTCGCTGGCGGCCGTGCCCCTGTCCGCGCTGTGGCTCGCGGTGGCCCTGTACCTGGCGCGCCAGCAGCGCACGCGCGCCGCTGAATCCATTCCGCAGACGACCCTTCCCGGAGGAACCACGGCATGAAGCTGTCCCGAAGAGGCGTGATTCAAGCAGCGGCCGCGCTGAGCGCGGTCCAGGTGTTGGGCTGTGCGTCGTCCCCCAAGGCGGGCCCGTCCGCCGGTGACGACAAGGGCACGGCCCCGGGCAAGCCCCTGAACATCCTCATCCTGGGCGGCACCCGGTTCCTGGGCCCCGCGCTGGTGCAGGTGGCGCAGGCGCGCGGCCACACGCTCACCCTCTTCAACCGCGGCAAGTCCAACCCGGGCCTCTTCCCGGACGTGGAGAAGCTCCAGGGCGACCGCGACCCGAACAAGGGCGAGGGCCTCAAGGCGCTCGCGGGCCGCAAGTGGGACGCGGTCATCGACACGTCCGGCTACGTGCCGCGCATCGTGAAGGCGTCCGCGGAGCTGCTCGCGCCCAACGTGGGCCAGTACGTCTTCATCTCCAGCGTGTCCGTCTACAAGGAGATGACGAAGAAGAACCTCAACGAGTCCGACGCCGTGGGCACCATCCCGGATGAGACGACGGAGGATGTGGGCGAGACGAGCTACGGCCCGCTCAAGGCGCTCTGTGAGCAGGCCGCGGAGGCCGCGCTGCCCGGCCGCGCGCTCAACATCCGTCCCGGCCTCATCGTGGGCCCGGATGACGGCTCCGACCGCTTCACGTACTGGCCGCTGCGCGTGGCGAAGGGCGGCGAGGTGCTGGCCCCCGGCGACGGCGAGGATCCGGTGCAGGTCATCGACGCGCGCGACCTGGCCGCGTTCATCATCCGGAACGTGGAGCGCCGCACCATGGGCATCTTCAACGTCACCGGTCCGGTCCAGCCCATGAAGATAAAGGGCATGCTGGAGGACATCCGCACGGCCACGGGGAGCGACGCGCGCTTCACCTGGGTGGACGCCGCGTTCCTGGAACAGCAGAAGGTGACGGCCTTCGGGGACATGCCCGCGTGGGTGCCGCGCACCGGACCGGAGAGCGGCATCGGTGACGTGAGCATCGCCAGGGCCGTCCAGGCGGGGCTCGCCACCCGCCCGCTCGTGGACACCGTGCGCGACACGCTGACCTGGTTCCGCGCGCTGCCGCCGGACCGCCAGGAGAAGCTGCGCTCGGGCCTGTCCGCCGAGCGGGAGAAGGAAGTGCTCGCCGCCTGGCACCAGACGAAGGGCACCGCCAAGGCGGGCTGAGCCGGACGCAGGGGCCTTGGTACCCGGCCGGAGGGCGGCCGGGCGTCCGGGAAGGCCGCCAATCAGCCGAGGGAAGACGGGCGCTGGCCGGGCGCGTCAAGCATCCGCACCTTCCCTCCATGGAACGCGACCGGGACACCAGGCATCACGTGGTCATCGTGGGGGCGGGCTTTGGCGGGCTGGAGGCCGCGAAGGCCCTGGGCAAGGCGGACAACGTGCGGGTGACGGTGGTGGACCGCTACAACCACCACCTCTTCCAGCCGCTCCTGTACCAGGTGGCGACCTCGGTGCTGAACACCGCGGACATCTCCGCGCCCATCCGCAGCGTGCTGCACTCGCGCAATACGCAGGTGCTGCTGGCGGAGGCGAAGTCGGTGGACGCGCGCCGCAAGGTGCTCGTCGTGGAGGGCGGGGAGATTCCCTACGACTCGCTGGTGCTGGCCACGGGCGCGTCGCACTCGTACTTCAAGCACCCGGAGTGGGCGGACGTGGCGCCGGGCCTGAAGACGCTGGACGACGCCGTGCGCATCCGCGAGCGCATCCTGACGGCCTTCGAAGCCGCGGAGCGCGAGCCCGACCCGGTGCGCCAGCGCGAGTGGATGACCTTCGTCATCATCGGCGCGGGCCCCACAGGCGTGGAACTGGCGGGAGCGCTCGCGTACATGACGCGGCACTCGCTGCCGAAGGACTTCCGGCGCATCGACACGCGCCAGGCGCGGGTGATTTTGCTGGAAGGCCTGCCGCGCGTGCTGAACGCCTATCCGGAGGAGCTGTCGGAGGCCGCGAAGCGCGACCTGGAGAAGCTGCACGTCGAGGTACGCACCGGGGCCCTGGTGACGGACCTGGACGCGGAGGGCGTCAACATCGGGGACGAGCGCATCGCCACCCGCACGGTGCTGTGGGGCGCGGGGGTGGCGGCGTCGCCGCTGGTGCGCTCCTTGGAGGTGCCGCTGGACCGCGCGGGCCGGGTGAAGGTGACGCCGCTGCTCACGGCGCCGGGTCTGGATGACGTGTATGTGATTGGCGACGTGGCGGCGGTGGAGCAGGACGGCAAGCCCGTGCCGGGCATCGCGCCCGCGGCGATGCAGATGGGGCGGCACGTGGCGAGGACGCTCCGAGACCGCCTGGCGAACAAGCCGCTGCGCGCGTTCCGCTACCACGACAAGGGCAGCTTCGCGGTGATTGGCCGCGGCTACGCGGTGGGCGTGCTCTTCGACAAGTGGCGCATGAAGGGGCTGCCCGCGTGGTGCGTCTGGGCGGGCGTGCACATCGCCTACCTCATCGGCTTCCGCAACCGCCTCTTCGTGATGCTGAACTGGGGCTACACGTTCTTCACCCAGGGAGGCCGGAACATGCGGCTCATCACCCACAACGTGTCCAAGCGCATGCCCGCCCTGGCGGCATCCACCCAGGCGCCCGCCGCGCCTCCTCCCGTGCTGCCGGAGGTGACGGTGTCACGGCCCGCGCCGGTGCACTGAGCCACAGGACCTGAGACGTGGTGCGAAGTCGCCCCGGTGCCCTCTGGCGCCGGGGCGATTTCCGTTTTGATCCGGGACCCCTGGCCGTTATCGATCCTGTCCGCCGGCTCCTCGGAGAGGAGGCGGGCATGACGGAGCGGGACAGGTGGGCCCTGGCCATGTCAGCCTGCCGCGATAGGGAAGGGTAGGGACGCGCACTGCGGGGGGCCCGACCCGTCTCTTATACACCTC
>NZ_RAWK01000427.1 GCF_003612165.1 Corallococcus aberystwythensis
CCCTCCGACCCAGCAGATCACCGTGGGCGAGGTGGGAGTGGGTCCAGTGGAGGCGCACCGGTGCGTCACGCGCACCGTGGACGCCATCGCGATGCCGCCCCCCGGAGCCATGCTCCCCGGCGCCTTCTACCTGGGCGCCAGCATTGACACCTGGCAGCGGGTGCAGGAGCTGGATGAGACCAACAACGGCTTCGTCCGCGGCCTGATGGGCGTGGGCCAGAAACCGGACCTCGTGGTCTCCGAGGTCCGCGCGCCCGCGAGCGTCCGGCCGGAAACGGGCTTCCTCACCGACGTGCGCGTCTGCAACGTGGGCACGGATTATTCGTACTCCTCCCACGCGGAGATCTTCATCTCCACGCTGGACACCCTGAGCATGCCCACGCCGGGCTCGCCGGCGCCGACCCAGCTGTCGGTGGGCTCCGTCCCCGTGCCGGAGCTGGAGGCGGGCAGCTGCCGCACGGTCCGGACACAGACGTTCGCGCACCTTCCCCCCGCGGCCTCCCAGCCGGGGCAGCCGCTGTACGTGGGGGCCATCATCGACCCGGACCAGACGCACCCCGAGCTGCGCGAGGACAACAACACGCGCGTCGCGGGCCGGCTGGGCCTGGGGAACCAGGCCGACCTGGTGATCACCGCCGTGACGGGGCCCGAGAACATCGCGCTGGGGATGCCGGTGTCCGCCTCCGTGACGGTGTGCAACGTGGGCACGGACCGGGCCCCGGAGGTGCGCGCGGAGGTGCTGCTGTCCACGGAGGCCTCGCTGTCCTCCTCGCAGCAGCCCGGCTCCCAGACGGAGTCCTTCATCGGCGAGGCGCAGGCGCCGGGGCTCGATGCCGGACGGTGCGTCACGCTGCCGGTGTACGGCGGCGTGTCCCTGCCTCCGGCGTCCCAGCCGGGCGGCCCGCTGTACCTGGGCGCGCGCGTGGACGGCATGCTGTCCGTCCCGGAGCTGCGTGACGACAACAACACCTTCACGCGCGGCCGCGTGGGCGAGGGCCATGGCCCCGACCTGGTGGTGCGGTCGCTGAAGGCGCCTGCCAACGTCGCGCCGTGGAGTCCGTTCACCGCCGAGGCACAGGTCTGCAACGTGGGCACTGGCGACATGCAGGGCTCCGCCTACCTGGAGCTGTTCCTCTCCACGGAAGACACGCTGTTGCCGCCGCCCCTGCCCTGGCCCTATTCCTCGCCGACCCAGGCTCCGGTGGGTGGGATGGAGGTGTTCTACCTTTCCGCCGGCCAATGCCAGACCGTGCCGGTGAACGCCTATACCCAGCTGCCCAACGAGGCGCAGATGGGGCAGCTCCTGTACCTGGGCGCGGCCATCGACATGTACCAGAACGCCCTGGAGCTGAACGAGGACAACAACACCTTCATCCAGGGGTTGGTGGGCACGGGGCAGCAAGCGGACCTCGTGGTGACCCACGTGCAGGCCCCCGCGAACCTCCGCGACGGCCAGCCCTTCACCGCGACCTACACGGTCTGCAACCAGGGCTTCGCCCCCGCGTACTCCTACGGAGTCTCGCTGTTCCTCTCCCAGGAGGCGACGCCGCCCGTGTCGCGGCCGCCGCCGGCCCCGCCCGTGTTCATGGAGGTCCCGGGCGCCTACGGCTTCCTGGGCCGCGGCGAGCCGTACACGCCGCTGGAGCCCGGGCAGTGCACGACCCAGCGCTCCACGTTCATGGCCCAGCCTCCCCCTGACGCGGGGTACTCGCCGTTCGAGCTGCCCCTGCATCTGAGCGCGGTCGTGGACCTGCAGACGTCCGAGTCGCGCGTGGACAACAACGGCTTCGCCGCGGGCATCACGGGCCTGGGCAACGGACCGGACCTCGTCGTCGCCGAGCTCCGGGGCCCCGCCAGCGTGCGGCCCTGGGACCCCTTCACCAGCACCGTGAAGGTCTGCAACGTGGGCACGGAGCCGACGTCGGGCGGCTCCTCCGTGACGGTCTACCTGAGCGTGGATGACGCCCTGAGGGCGCCGAGCCCCCTGAGCTCTTCGCCCATGCCGACGGGGGGACAGCAGGCCGTGGGCGACGCGTTCCTGCCGCCGCTGAGCGCGGGCGCCTGCCACACGCAGGAGGTCATGGGGCACGCGGGCACGCCGCCTGACGCGATCCCGCTCCGTCCGCTGTACCTGGGGGCCGTCGTCAATCCGGACGCGATGCAGCAGGAGCTGCGCTGGGACAACAACACCCGCGTGGCGGGCGCCCTGAGCGTGGGTTACGGAGCGGACCTGGTGGTCACCTCGCTGGAGGCCCCCGGCACCGTCGGGCCGTGGGAGCCGTTCGCCGCCAGCGTGCGCGTCTGCAACGTGGGAACCGATGCCGCGAACTCCACCGAGGTGGCGCTCGTCGTGTCGACCCAGGAGACCTGGACCCTGGCCTCGTCGAACTGGCCCGCGCCGTTCCCCGCCCCCAACCAGTTCGTGGCGGGGTACCTCAACGTCGCGCCGCTCCAGGCCGGTCAGTGCGTGAACTCCATGGGGATGGTGTCCGCCACCACGCCTCCGTGGGCCATGCCGGAACAGCCCGTGTACCTGAGCGCCGCCGTGGATCCGTTCCAGAACCGGACGGAGCTGCGCGAGGACAACAACGTCTTCTCGCGGGGACGCCTGGGCGTGGGCAACGGGCCCGACCTGGTCATCACCGCGGTGACGCCGCCCGCCAGCATCCAGGAGAACCAGTCCTTCACCACCACCGTCACCGTCTGCAACCAGGGCTCACAGGCCTCGCCTCCCGGACCGTGGTTGACGCTGCACATGCTGACCCATCCCGCGCTGTCCCTGCCTCCGGCGGGCGCGCCCCCGCCGGCGTACGGAGAGCTGCTGGGTGAGGGCTTCATCCACGGGCTGGCGGCGCACGCCTGCCTCACCACGCCGGTGACCGGGAACTTCTTCGGGTCCACCGGCGGGCCGGAGCCGCGGACGTACTACGTGGGGGCCATGGTGGACCGGAACTGGGGCATCCAGGAGGTGCGCAGGGACAACAACACCTTCGTCGGGCCGCGCGTCGGCGTGGGGTCCGCGCCGGACCTCGTCATCACCGCCATCGGCGGGCCGGCGAACCTCTCGCCCTGGGATCAGCCGCAGGTCCCCGTCACCGTCTGCAACCAGGGCACGCAGCCGTCCGATCCCCAGACCGTGGAGTTCTACCTCTCCACGACGTCCACCCTGCCGGAGCCGGCCTTCCCCGGTGGCGCCATCGACCCGGACTCCGGGGCAGCGATGGCGGGCACGGTGGAGATGCCGTCCCTGCCGCGGAACGCCTGCGCCACCCGGGAAGGCGCCCTCTACGCCAACCTGCCGCCCTCGGCGCAGCCGGAAGCACCCCTCTTCCTGGGGGCCATCGTGCGCGCCTGGGGCCCCTACGCAGAGCTGCGCACGGACAACAACGCCTTCGTGCGGGGCCGCATCGGCGTGGGGAACGGGCCGGACCTGGTCATCACGGAGGTCACCGCGCCGTTCGCCGTGCGCAGCGGCGAGATGTTCACCACCACCGTGACGGTCTGCAATCAGGGCACCTCCTTCCTGGGCTGGAACGGAGGCCGGCTGGAGCTCATCCTCTCCACCCAGCCGGCGCTGGCGTTCCAGAACCAGATGCCGGACCCCTCCATCCAGGTGACCCTGGGCGAGCTGGACGTGGGTGAGCTGGACGCGCAGCAATGCACGACGCGCCAGCTCTTCACCCCCGCGTTCACGCCGGCCTGGTCCCAGGGCTCCGGGCTGTTCTACCTGGGCGCGCTGGTGGACTCGCAGCAGACGGTGACGGAGCTGCGCGAGGACAACAACGTCTTCGTCGAGGGCTACATCGCGGTGCTGCCGTAGCCCTTTCCCACCCCACGTAGGACACGCGGGCGCCGGCCGGGGTCATGAGCCCCGGGCGGCGCCCATCCATTCGCGGTACCACGCCACCAGCCGCGCCACGCCCGCGTCCACGGACACGCGCGGCCGGAAGCCCGTCTCCGCCTCCAGCCGGGAGGTGTCCGCCCACGTGGAGACCATCTCCGCGGACTGCGCGGGCACGGACGTCACGCGGGCCTTCGCGCCCCAGTGCCG
Source organism: Corallococcus aberystwythensis (assembly GCF_003612165.1). Classification (GTDB taxonomy): domain Bacteria; phylum Myxococcota; class Myxococcia; order Myxococcales; family Myxococcaceae; genus Corallococcus; species Corallococcus aberystwythensis. The sequence continues at coordinate 4,052 of NZ_RAWK01000427.1, forward strand.
CTCCAGCAGGCCCACGAAGTCCCCCAGCGCCACCGGCTCGCCGTGCCCCACGTTGAGCAGCCGGTGCGGCGGAGTCCCCGACGGCGGCCGATCCAACACGCGCACCACGGCCTCCGCCACGTCGTCCACGAAGGTGAAGTCGCGCCGCATCCGCCCGTCGCCGTGCAGCCGGAAGGGCTCGCCCTTCGCCAGCGCGCGCAGGAACAAGAGCGGCGCCATGTCCGGACGTCCCCACGGTCCATACACCGTGAAGAAGCGCAGGCCGCTCGTGGGCAGCCGGTGCAGGTGGCTGTACGCGTGGGCCATCAGCTCGTTGGCGCGCTTGGTGGCGCCGTAGAGGTTGAGCGGCTGATCCACGGGCGCGTCCTCGCGGAACGGAGCGGGCGTGGCCGCGCCGTACACGGAGCTGGAGGACGCGTAGACCAGGTGCGCGACACGCGCCTCGCGGCAGGCCTCCAGCACCCGCACGAAGCCCGTCACGTTGGTGTCCGCGTACGCCGGGGCCTCCGCGTCCGGGGCCCGCACGCCCACGCGCGCCGCCAGGTGAACCACGCCCTCCGGACGCGCGGCAGTGAACGCCTCGCCCAGGCGGGCCGCGTCGGTGATGTCCCCGGCCAGGAAGGTGAAGCCTCGCGTGCCGGACAGCCGCTGGAGGCGGGAGCGCCGCAGCGCCACGTCCCCGGGGGCCGCGTCCAGCGCGTCCAGGCCCACCACCGTGTCGCCCCGCGCGAGGAGCCGCTCGCAGACGTGGGCGCCGATGAAGCCCGCCGCGCCCGTCACCAGGACCCGCATGCCCCCCTCTTCACGCGCACAGGGAGGACGGCCGTCACGGCACCACCTTCACCGCGTCGATGACGGCCCGGCGCAGGAACGAGTTCCAGTCCGTCGCGGACTGGTAGGCGCTCACCACGGGCTGTGAGCGGAACGTGTCCGTCCAGAGCACCTGGCCGTTGGGGTCCACCATGCCCATCCGCAGCACCACGTCCACCCGGCCCAGCACCGTGGCTCCGGACACGTCCAGCCAGTCCAGGATGACCACCACCGCGGCCTCGGCCTTGTTCTGCTGGACGAAGGAGGACACCTCGTCCGTGAGCGGCACCGGCGCCTGGGACTGGCGCGTGGCCACGACCTCGAAGCCGCGCGAGAGCAGCTCCGCCTCCGTCTGGCGGGCCAGCACCGTGCGCGGATTGCTTTCGCCGATGATGTCCTGGCGGAACGTGCCCGTGGGCAGCACGTCCACGCGCGAGCCCGACACCACCACCACCTTGCGGATGCTTCCCTCCGGGCGCACCTGCCGCGCGGCGCAGGCCGGAAGGACGAGGGACACGAGGAGCAGCGGGAGGAGTCGTGCGGGGCGCATGCCGTCACGCTAGGCCACAAGCGGCGGGGCCTCCACCCCGACCGCACC
>NZ_RAWK01000428.1 GCF_003612165.1 Corallococcus aberystwythensis
TGCGCGAATGCCTCCGCCGTGGCCCTGGGGCCGCTGGAGAGCACCTGCTACGCGCTCCAGGACGCGGCGCGCTGGTACCACCCCAAGGAGCGCTGCGCGCAGCTGGAATTCGAGTTGCTGCGGCTTTCTGCCCAGGTGGCTTCACGTCCCGGGCACCTGCTCCTCATCCAGTCGCTGCAGCGGGCCTTCCGGGGCATCGCGGACCGGCTGCTGCCCTTCATGGGCGGCGATGTGATGCGCCAGTGGGTCATCTGCGCGTTGGATGCGCTGTATGCGCGCGACGTGCAGGCGCTCCAGCACCAGCTGCCGGCGCTGATGAAGACGTACGATGAGCTTGTGCTGGACCAATTCGCTCCTGTCCCTCGGGAGCAGGCGGCCCCCGAGGCCCACCACGCTCAGGAGGGCAGCCCCGGCGCCCCCGCGTCAGACTCCGCGCAGGACCAGGTGCCGGAGACCAACTCTTGCGTTGCGCTGCATGACCCCGTCGATCCTGCGCCAGCCAATGCGCAGGACGATGCGTTCGAGCCACGCCTCGATGTTGATGAGCGTGGCCTCGGTTACCTCGCGCCAGCCGTCGAGGGTTCCGAGACGCTCGGGGTTTACCTCTGCCCCCAGCAAGAGGCCCTTGCCGGGAAGCCGGAATGCGAGGCGCCGCGGTTTCCAGCCGCCTCGGGGTGCATTCCCCGCGGGTCGACCGGGGAATGCGCCGCGAGGAACGTGCCGGGCGTGGCCTCGGGCAACCGGTCCGACTGTCGGACAGGTTGGGATGCTTCGTCTCCGGAGGGGGGCTTCCAGCTTGAAGCTCCTCATGCCGGCTCCCTCGGGGCGGTGCGCGAAGAGGGCGGACTGCTTCGCGGCACCTGGATTCCCTCGGGCCAGTGGGCTGTGCGCCTCTGGCGCTTCATTGCCCATTCCCTGGGATTGCCTGCTTCGTGAGCGTCGATGGACCTCGGGCGCTTCCGCCTGAGCCGGGTTTCCGCGCCGGAGGTGTCAACGAACTCCTGGTGACCTGCTCAGGCCCGGACCAGCTCGATGGGGCTGCCTTCGGGGACGTGCTTCATCGCCACGGAGTTCATGCAGTAGCGCAGCCCCGTGGGCGGCGGGCCGTCCGGGAACACGTGGCCCAGGTGGCCGTCGCAGCGCGCGCAGCGGACCTCGGTGCGGACCATCCCGTGCGACACGTCGCGGATCTCCGTCACGGAGTCCTCCGACAGCGTCTGGGTGAAGGACGGCCAGCCGGTGCCGGACTCGAACTTCGTCCCGGCCTTGAACAGGGGATTGTTGCAGCCCGCGCACACATAGGTGCCCGGCGTCTTGGTGCCAAGGAAGCAGCCCGACCCCGGATATTCGGTGCCGTGCTGCCGCAGCACCTGGAACTCCTCGGGGGTGAGGCGCTTGCGCCACTCTTCGTTGGAAAGGTTGAGCTTGTCCGCCATGGGGTCCTCCTCCACGTTTCGGGCCCTGAAGCCCGGAGCACGGCCTTGGATGCACCGTCGGCCTTCGCGTCGCACCCTACACCAGGCAGGCAGCGGGGCGGTCGGCCCCCTTGTCCTGTACCGCACGGCACACCGGGCCCGCCGGACCAGGGCTTGGAGGGCCGTGCGTCGGTTGTACTTCTTCCGCACGGGGTGCGTGCCACAAGGAGGCCTGCCGATGCGGATTTCGGAGCTGATGACCCGAGATGTTCAGACCATCGATGCGGACGAATGTCTGCGCTCCGCCGCCGAGCGGCTGGGCACCTCCAGTCTGGGGACACTGCCCGTCACGGACCACGGCCGGCTGGTAGGCCTGCTCACCGACTCGGAGCTGTCCTTGTGTTCCACCGTCCACGGCCACGACCCTGACGTCACCACCGTGCGCGAGGCAATGACGGCCTCGCTCGTCACCTGTCCGGAAGACGCACCGCTGGAGGCCGGCGAGCGCCTGATGGAGGAGCACCACGTGAGCCGCCTGGTGGTCGTGGACGCCGAGCAGCACGCTGTCGGCCTCCTGCTCCTGGACGACGTCGCTTCCGAGCCGTTCACGCTGCTGCAGCCTGGCGAGCCGCTGGAACACCTGAGCCTCTACTCCTGAGCCGCCAACAGGCCCGGCGCCCCCTTCTCGTGGGAAGGGAACGCCGGGCTGTTGACTCGCGTCCGGATGATCAGCCCGCCACGGCCGGCTGGCACGCGGCGGACAGCCACGCCACCGCGTCATCCCAGGGCAGGTCGCGCTGGGCGCCGTCGCGCTGGCGCAGGCGGACGCCCTTTGACTCCACCTCGCGGCCACCCACCACCGCGAGGAACGGCACGCCGTCCTCGTGCGAGCCCAGGACCTTCTTCGACAGCGATTCGTCCCGGACGTCCGCTCGCGCACGGCAGCCCGCCAGCCGCAGCCGTGCCGCCAGCGCTTCCGCGTACCCGGCGGCCCCCGCGCCCACGGAGGCCACCACCACCTGTTCGGGCGCGAGCCATGCTGGCAGCGCGCCTCCATGATGCTCCAGCAACATTCCGATGAAGCGCTCCAGGCTGCCGAACAGCGCGCGGTGAAGCATCACCGGGCGCAGGCGCTCTCCGGACGCGCCGACGTAGTGCAGGTCGAAGCGCTCCGGCAGCACCAGGTCCAGCTGGATCGTCCCGCACTGCCACGCGCGGCCCAGCCGGTCTTTCAGCACGAACTCCAGCTTGGGCCCGTAGAAGGCGCCCTGGCCCGGCTGGTCCTCGTACTGGAGGCCCGCGTGCTTCGCCGCGGACTGGAGCCACGCCTCCGCCTGGTCCCACAGCGCGTCACTGCCGGCGCGCATCGCCGGACGGCTGGAGAAGGCCACCTGCACGTCGTCGAAGCCGAAGCCCGCGTAGAACGCCTTGAGCGAGCGCACGAAGCGGATCACCTCCGCCTCCACCTGCTCCGCCGCGCAGAAGATGTGGCCGTCGTCCTGCGTGAACTGCCGCAGGCGGAACAGCCCGTGCAGCGCGCCGCTGGGCTCGCTGCGGTGCACCAGCCCGAACTCCCCCAGGCGCAGGGGCAGGTCGCGGTGGCTGGGCGCCATGCGCTGCACGAGCTGGATGTGGCCCGGGCAGCTCACCGGCTTGAGGGCCAGGTGCCGGTCGCCCTCCGGCATGCAGAACATGTTCTCGCGGAAGTTCTCCCAGTGGCCGCTCTGCTCCCACAGCGGCTGGGAGCACAGCTGCGGCGTACGGACTTCGCGGTAGCCCTCCTCGCGCATGCGGGCGCGGACGTGGTCCTCCAGGAGCCGGTACAGCATCAGTCCGCGCGGGTGCCAGAACACCATGCCCGCGGCCTCCTCCTGCAGGTGGAAGAGGTCCAGGCGCTGGCCCAGCGCGCGGTGGTCGTGTTCGTCGAGCATTGTCGTCTCCGTGTGTCGGTCGGGTGGAAGCTGCCGGAGCCGGACACGGGGCGTGTGAGGTTGCACGGTCGCCCCGGCCGGACTTCGGCGGGGCGGGAAACCGTGCGCTCGTCAGACCACCGACACGCGCACCGGACCCACGCCCGCCGAAGCGGTGGTGGTCGTCTGGGTCGCGGTGGTGTTGATGACGAGGTTCACGCGACAACAAGTGCTCCCGGACGCACGGAAAGTCAAGCCGTGCGCCGGGGCAGGGGGCTTCAGCCCAACAGGGCCAGCAGGCCGGCGAGGCCCACGAACAGGTAGAAGAGCGACTCGCCTGCGATGAGGCCGCCGCCCACCAGGGACATGGTGCTCATGTCCTCCGGCAGCACCGCCTCCCCGGGCGCGGGCTCCCGCCGGTAGCGCTTGGAGACCGTGTTGAAGACGGACGTGAGGATGCCGCCCATGCCGAACCAGAGGGTGGCCGGCAGCGCGATGAAGCCACCGAACGCGGTCGCGTAGGGGCTGGCCAGCAGCACCGAGTCCATCACCCAGCCCATGCCGAAGCCCGCGCGCGAGCCCTGCACGAAGCGCAGGTACTTGGGGTCGCGGCGGGCGACCTTGCGGATGACCTCCAGCGTGAAGCCGACGGACAGGCCCACGAGCAGCGCCGTCACCTTGTGCGCGGACAGCGTGCCCAGGTCGCGGATGGCACCCACGAACTTGTACGTCATCGCGGAGCCCCACTGGCCCACCTTCACGTCCGGGTGGTCCAGCTGGTTGACGGCCAGCACCGGGTAGGCGCCCATGAACACGCGCGCCAGCACCACGCACAGCACCGCGCCCATGAAGATGCCCAGCACCTGGTAGCGGAACTGCACCACGCGGTTGGTGCCCAGGCGCCACCCGGTGGAGCGGTCCTGCTGCATGTCGCAGCCCACCGACGTGGAGATGAGCAGGATGGAGGACGCCATCAGGCCCACCAGCGGATCCTTCAGGCCCAACAGCGACATCAGCAGCACCGACATCACGAAGGCGCTGGAGATGGGGTTGTTGTCGCTGATGCCGTAGGCGATGCCGTTGATGAGCACGAACAGCAGCGACAGCGCGAGCCCGAAGGCGATGAAGCCCGCGGGCTGGTGCAGCACCTGCGTGGCCACCACGACGACGGCCGCGCCCCAGCCCACCACCCAGGCGATGAGGCGGGGCACGTTGACCTTCTTCCACTCGGGCTCGGCGTCCGAGGGATCCTTCGCGCGGCCCCGGATGCGGTCCACGGCCTGCACCGCGAGCAGTGCCAGGTCCACCAGCGCCGCGCCGCAGATCATCGCCAGGGAGATGAGGAAGCCGATCTTCCGGTACGGATCATTGGGTCCCAGCCACCCGATGCTCCGCAGGTACGGCGTGATGGCGTAGCCGAAAATGCCCATGAGCATGGCGGGCACGGTGATGCGGCTGCCCACCACCATGCCGGCACCCACCGTGGAACTGCTGATGCTCAGCGCGCCAATGGCGGCCACCTTCTCCGTGAGCCACGCGGCCAGGATGCCCAGGCCGGTGCCACCGCCCAGCTTCGCGATGGAGGCCTTGAGCAGGCGCTTGTCCGTGAGCGCTCGCAGGATGTTGGCCACCGCGTAGCCGGACGGGTAGTCCAGCTGGAGCCGGTCCACCAGGAGCGGCGTGTAGAGCATGCCCACGCCCACGCCGAACATGCCCACGCACCCGACGAAGAGCATCAGCTGCCACGCGGGCGGCTGGGGCATGCCCAGCCACACCATGGACTGGATGAGCACGGACATGGCGCACAGCGAGGCCACCGACGCGGCCATCGTCTGCATGTAGTTGGCGCCGTGCTTGCCCTCCGCGCCGTAGCCGTAGGTGACCACGCTGCCGAGGATGCCGGAGAGCACCTGGCTGGCGACGAAGAAGCCCAGGCTGAAGTTCATGTACGACGCGGCCACGCCGCCCAGCGGGCCCAGGAAGAGGATGGCCACCGAGGCGAGCAGCAGGTGGTACTTCCACGTGCCCACGGCGGGCAGGAAGCGGAAGCGCGGCGCGACGGCGTCGGGCACGGAATTGAGGGGAGCGGAAGGCTCCGGCGGGAGCGGCTCGGCGGGGTGGGCCATGGG
>NZ_RAWK01000429.1 GCF_003612165.1 Corallococcus aberystwythensis
TCGCCGTGGGGCTGGGGGAGGCGCAGCGCGGCTATGCCCACCTCCAGTTCGAGCGGCTGGCGGCGCAGGGCGCGGTCATCCAGGGACCCGTGGAGATGTTCCTGCGCGTGGGCGTGGCGCTGGAGCAGTTCACCGGCTTCCACCACCTGGCCCGCGCGCTGCGCGAAGCGGACCCCACGCTGGAGGCAGTCCGCGTCCTGGATGCCCGGGGCCGCCTGCTCTTCTCCGAACCTGCCGGGGAGGAGAGCGCCATCCCGCTTTCCCACCGCGTGCCTCCCCTCCCCGGCCAGCGCTTCGAGGTGACGGAGGACGCGCGGGTGTTCCGCGTGTCACTGCCGCTCTCCGACCGCTTCGGGGTGGTGGGCCGCCTGGAGTTGGTGATGTCCCGGCAGGCCGTGGACCTGCGCGTGCTCCAGCGCTTCCAGCCGCTCTTCACCCTCCTGGGAGGCTGTCTGTTGTTCCAGGTGGCGTTCGTCCTGGGGGCGCAGCGGCTGTGGATGCGGCGGCCCCGGCGCTGGCTGGGCCTGGCCTTCTGCGCCGGCTTCGGCGTCATGACCCTGGCCAGCTCGCTGGCGCTGGTGGACCTCTACTCGGACGGCCTCCAGCAGCGCACGAGCAGCCTGGCCCATTCCCTGGCGCGGCGGCTGAACGAGGCGGCGCGGCTGGGGCTGACGCTCTCCCACCTGCGCGGGCTGGACACGCTGCTGGAGGACTACCAGCGCTCCAACACGGACCTGGGCTCGCTCGCGCTCATCGCGGATGAGCGGGTGCTGGTGCAGGCCGGCGCGGGAGCGGGGACGCCCGGGCATGAGCGCTTCAAGTACACCATCGACCTGGAGCTGACGGAGGGCCCCTGGAGCCTCCCCGTGCGGCTGGAGGTGGGCGCCGCGAAGGGCGCGCTCGACGCCCGGCTCTGGCGCGGGTGCCGCGGCTTCCTCTTCCTCTTCGTGGCTTGCGGCCTGGTGGGCCTGCTCGTGTTGAGGGCCTTCGCTCCCCTGCCCCGGCGCGCTTCACGTCCGCGGGCCTTCGAGCACGGCGCGGTGGACCGGCTCCAGCCCCTCGCGTTCCTCGGGGCCTTCCTGGACGGGCTGCCGCTGGCCTTCCTCGCCACTTCCGCGGAGGCGCTCAATCCCGGCGGGGGCGCCGCGCTGCTCGTCTTCGCCTTCCATGGCGCCAGCGCGCTCGCGTTCCTCTACTCCGAGCGCACCGCCCGCGACGTGGGCCCCGGCCGCTTCCTGATGGGCGCCCTGCTGCTGTCGGCCGCTCCCCTGTTGCTGATGGCGTGGACCGGGGACTTCCGGCTGTGGCTGCTGCTGCGCTGCCTCTCGGGCCTCGGGCACGGTGCGCTCGCCGCTGGAACCCGGGTGTACCTCCTCGCGGTCTTCCACCCCCAGCAGCCCCCGGCGCACGGCTCGCGCCTCGTCCTGTCCCGGTGTAGCGGGCTGCTCAGCGGCACGGTGCTGGGCGCCCTGCTGGCGTCCCACCTGGGCCCTGGCGCGGCGTTCCTGTGCGGCGGACTCGGCGCCCTGGCCGCGCTTTCGTACGCACGGCTGTGGTTGCCTCCGCTGGATGCGCGGGCCCCGGCCCCCGGAGCCGGTCTCTTCCGGGCCTCCCTCTCCTGGCTCGCGCCCCCACCGCTCCCTTCGGGCACGGGGAGCCCTCGCGAATACCTCCCGGCGCTGCTGCTCGTCGGCCTGCCCTCCCTGCTCGTTCGCGGAGGTGTCCTCTGCTTCGCGCTGCCCTTGTGGCTGGCGGGCCAGGGCGAGGACGCGGACCTCATCGGCCAGTTCCTCGCCCTCCATGCGCTGGGAGCGCTGCTCTGCCACGTCCTGCCGCCGCCGCGCACCGACAGGACCCGGAGGCTGTTGCAGGGCGGAGTGCTGGGGCTGGGCGTCGCGTTGCTGGCGCTGGGGATCGCGGGAGCGCTGGAGCCCGTGTGCGCGCTGGCGTTGGGACTCTGGGGCCTCTGCCACGCGCTCATCCAGGCCTGCCTCAAGCGCCCCCGCGCCTCCGGCCTCGGAGAAGGCCGCGCGCGGGAGCGGGGCCTGCCGTCCATCGCCCCGGTCGCCGGCGCGCTCGGGCAGTGCCTGGGCCCCCTGGTCGTGAGCGCGCTCTGGCTCATTCCTTCGGAGCCGCTCCAGGTGCTCGGAGGGCTGGGCGCCGGCGTGCTCCTGCTGGGCGCCGCGTACTTCTGGATGACCCGGGGACTGCCCGGGCGCGAGGCACGCCATGCGTGACGTCACCCCCGCGCGGGCCGGATGGCTCGTGGGCCTGCTGCTCGTCCTCGTCACGTCCCTGCCAGCCTCCGCGCAGCCGGAGGATCTCTCCGCCTGGGTGGACCTGCCCCCCGAGTCGCTTCGGGGCTGGAAGGTGGAGGCATCCGCGGAGCGGATCCGCATCGCGCATGAACGGCCCCCCGCGCCGCAGGAGCAGGCGCGCGAGGTGCTCGTGCTGCTCACCGTGGCGCAGAGCAGCCTCAACTGGATCCTCGAGGGCATGCTGCCCGTCCTGCGCGACGGGCGCGTGCGGGTGGAGCTCACGCTGCACAAGCTGGGCACGGGCCGCCAGGAGCAGGAGCGGATGCTGGCGCTGGCGGACTCCGGGCAGTTCGACCTGGTCATCGCCCTGGGCTCGGACGCGACGCGCTTTCTCTACAACCGCTTCGGCAACCAGCCCACGCCGGTGGTGGCGCTCTGCAAGGCGCCGGAGCTGTGGCTCGGCTTCGAGGAAGGGGCCTCGCAACAGGCCAAGCCGGGCAACATGGCCTTCGTCTCGCTGTCCCTCTCTCCGGACGTGCAGCTGCACTACCTCCAGGAGCTGCTGGGCCCGCTGAAGGTGCTGACGGTGGTGTACGACCGCCGCAACCAGAGCACCGTGGAGGTGGAGGCGGAGGCCATGCGGCGGCTGGCGGCCCGGGACGGCTTCCAATTGCTGGAGCTGGCGGTGGACGGCAAGCGCAGCGCGGAGGCGATGCTCTCCGAACAGGTGCCCCGGATGGCGCGCGCGATGCGGCTCATTGATCCGGAAGGAAGGCACAGCCTCTTCTGGGTCACCACGTCCTCGGCCGTCTACGACGAGCTGGAGCGCATCGACGGGCTCTCCGAGGGCATCCCGGTGCTGGGCTCCGTGCGCGAGGCCGTGCGCGAGGGGAGCGCCAGCGCGGTCATGTCCATCGGCGTGCCCTTCAAGAGCGCCGGCCAGCTGGGCGCGCGTTACGTGCTGGAGGTGCTGGGGTCGCGGCTTCCGGCGTCGCGGCTGCCCATGGGGGTCATCTCCCCGCCGGACCTCGCCATCAACCTGCGGCGCGCACGTCAGCTGGATGTGAAGCTCCCCTTCCACTTCCTGGAGCAGGCCAGCTCCATCTACGACCTGGACGGCAGGCTGGTGCGGCAGGACGGGCAGCCCGCCGTGGCCCCTCCGCCGTGAGCGCGCCCGCCGTGAACGCGCCGCTGGAGCTGCTGCTGGAGCTGGTGCGCGCGCAGGAGGCCGGGGACGCGTTCCACTTCCGGCTGGAGCCCCAGGAGTACCTGCTGCGGCGGGCCCAGGGCAGCTACGCGCGCGCGGCGCTCGCGTGGGAGCCGGCGCTGCTGGCGGACCTGGCGGAGCTGGAGCGGCCCCATCCGGATCGCAACGTGGTGCAGCGCCTGGGGGAGCGGCTGCGCGCCTTCCTGGAAGCGGTGGGCTGGGACGCGCACGCGCGGGACATCCTCGCCGCCGTCCAGCAGGAGCGCCCGGTGCACCTCACCTTCCGGTTCGCCGCGGCGGAGCTCTACGCGCTGCCCTGGGAGCTGCTCACGCTGGGCACCTCCGGGCGCACCGTGGCGGAGCTCCCCGGAGTGCTCGTCCGCTACGAGTGGCCCGCGTCCCAGGACACGCCCGCGCCGGACACCTCCCGCGCGGGCCGCATCCTCTACGCCTGGTCCGCCGCGGGAGGCCAGGTCCCGGCGGGGGCGCACCTGCGCGAACTGGGCGCGGCCTGCGAGGAAGGCGTGTATCCGTTCGAGCCTGAGCGGGACGTCCTGCCGCACGTGTCGCTGGAGTCGCTGAAGGAAGCGCTCGCGCGATCCGGCGAGCCCGTCTCCGTCCTCCACCTGCTGTGTCACGGCGGACGGCGGGGGCAGACGTATGGCCTGCTCTGGAACGCGTCGTGGGAGGGCGGCGAGCCCGAGCTCGTGGACGGCGCGACGCTGCGCCAGCTGCTGATGCCCTACGCGCGGACGCTGCGGCTGGTGGTGCTCTGCGCGTGCCAGAGTGGCGCGGGCACGACGGACAACCACCTGGGCAGCGTGGCCCAGGCGCTCCACCGCGCGGGCCTCCCCGCGGTGGTGGCCTCCCGCCTGCTGCTCTCCGTGCCGGGCTCCGTGGTGCTCACCCGCGCCCTCTACCAGTCCCTGCTGGTGGCGCCCGCATCATTAGAAGAGGCGGTGGGGCACGCCCGGCGCCAGCTCGCGCTCGACACCACCGCGCTGGACCACGTCTCGCTCCAGCTCTACGCGCGCGCGGAGCACGGGAGCGACACGCGCCCGGTGGCCCTGCGTCCCTACCGGGGCCTGCTGCCGTTCCGGCAGGAGGACCGCCGCTTCTTCTTCGGACGCGAAGCGCTCCAGCGCGAGCTGCTCCAGCGCGTCCACGAGGCGATGGAGGACCGGCGGCCTCGCTTCCAGGTGCTGGCCGGCGTGTCGGGCAGCGGCAAGTCCTCGCTCGCCCTCGCGGGCCTGCCCCAGGAGCTGCGGGCCGCCGGCTGGGAGGTGCGGCTGCTGCGGCCCGGACAGGGCCACGCCGAAACGCTCCAGCAGGTGCGCCAGGTTCCTCCCGAGCGCCGGCAGCTGCTGCTCGTGGATCCCTTCGAGGATCTCTTCACCGCGCTGGAGCCCGACGCACGCCGCGTGCTCGCCACCGACCTCTGGAGTTTGTCGCGGGACACGGAGCGGCGCGTGGTGGTGCTCGCCACGCTCCAGGTGGACTTCCTGGGGCGCTGCGGGGATCTGGTGGTGGACGCCGGGGGCACGCGCCTGGACGCGGTGGTGTACTCGGACGCGCATCGCCTCTTCGTCAGCGAGCTTCAGGGGGAAGCGCTGCGCGCGGCCATCGAGGGCCCCGCGCGCAAGGTGGGGCTGGGCTTCGAGCCCGGCATGGTGGACCGGCTGCTCCAGGACGTGGGACAGGAGCCCGGCTCGCTGCCGCTGCTCCAGTACGCGCTGGATCAACTCTGGGAGGAGCGCGAAGGCCCCCTGCTCACGCACCGCGCCTACGCGGCCCTGGGCGGCGTGGCGGGGGCGCTGAAGCGGGTGGCGAACCGGCTCTACGCGTCGCTGTCTCCCGGCGAGCAGCGCCAGGCCCGGCGCCTGCTGGTGGAGCTGGTGGACTTCCAGCAGGGCCCCGCGCCCGGCATGCGGGGCCGGGTGAGGCAGCGGCACCTGCGCCCCAC
>NZ_RAWK01000042.1 GCF_003612165.1 Corallococcus aberystwythensis
GCGCGTGGGCGTCCTCCGACCTGGACCAGCTTTCGTTCAGCGTCGCGCGCACGCAGTTCAACCTGCGGATGACGCCGGACAACGTCACGGGCCCCGAGTTCCAGGTGTCGCGTCTTCCCGGCGAGCTGCGCGGCCGCGTGGCGGACATGCCGGTGACGCTGAAGCTGGAGGACGAGAAGGTGAAGGGCAACATCGGGTCCTCGGTGGTGAACCTGGACGTGAAGAAGGAAGGCGACGCGGTGAAGGCGAAAGGCGGCTTCCAAGGCCGTCCTGTCACGCTGACGCTGTCGCCGCAGGAGCTGACGGTGTACGTGCGCGACTGCACGTACCGGCTGAAGGCGAAGGAAGCGGGCCGCACCTACGAAGGAAAGCGCAGCTGCGACCGCTCGTTCATGCCGCCCACGGTCATCACGCTGCCAGACGCCTTCCTCGCGGCCTCGCCCGCGGAGCAGGCGTCCCTGCTGCTCCTGGCGCTGTAGTTTCCCCATAGGCTCGGGGCGCCATGGCGCGTCCCGCTTCATTTGGAGTGAGGTCCTGGCACCGGATACCGCCGGTGCTGGGACTTCTTTGGATGCTCGCGCTGACCGCGTGCGCGAGCGATGGTCCCTTCGAGGGAGAGTCCCCGGAGGGGGCGTCGGGGAATGACACTCCGGCCGAGCGCGCGGGCCTCGGGTTCACGCGGGATGGGGCGCTGGAGCGCGTCTCGCCCGTGGGCGGTGAGCGCGCCCGGCAGGCGGAAGCGGCACGGGTGGTGCGGGAGCTCTGGGAGGTCGCCGGTGCGCGCGGAGCTCCGGGCGAGGTGTGGACCTTCGACTACCAGGTGCACGGCGGTGCGCTGACGTTGTTGTCGTTCCGGCGCACGTCGGTGGGCGTGGGCCAGGGCGCCGGTGGGACCGTGGAGTGGAGCGGGTTCTCCCGCGAGCTGACGCGGAGCCTGTCCACGCTGGCGGGCGTGAAACCCAGACGTCTGCGCTTCACGCTGAAGCGTGGGCCGGAGCGCTGGCGCTTCGACCTGGAGACGGTCCGTGGCCCGGTCGCGGTCCATGCGCGAACGGTGGCGGAAGCCCTGCCGGGTGCGTCCGAGCCCCGGGTGTCCGATGCGTTGACCGTGGCTCGGCAGCTGCTGCCCGCGTCCCGTGTCCCGTGGGAGGGCCGGGTGCACGAGCGGGCGAGGCTTCAGTTCGAAGGCCTGCGATTGCTTCAGGAGGTGGAGCTGGGAGTCTTCGAGGTCCAGGAGGGTTCGGGCCGGAGGAGCGCTCCCGGGAGCGCGGATCTCCGCATGCCGGTGGTGCAGGCTTTGTTGCCCTTCGCGAACGCGGTGGGAAGCCGCACGGTCGAGGTGGAGCTGGAAGGAAGGCACGTGCGCGGTGAAGCCGAACCGCGCTGGAGGGTGGTGGCGGCGACGACGCTCGAACCCACGGCGCCTTCCGAGGGGATGGAGGACATCGCCAGGGAGTACCGGGCGATGCAGGAGGACATCCTCCGGCACTGGCGTCAGGAGGTGGAGGACAGCGCGCGCCGCGCGGGAGTGTGGTCCTTCGAGCAGCTCGCGTACTGGTACGTGGGAGGCTTCATCGCGAAGGGGGCGCTCGGGGCGATGGAGGCCGTCGCGCCGACGGTGGCTGCGGTGCTCGGCAAGGGAGGGGCGAAGGCAGCGCAGTGGTTCCGCACGGTGCTCATCCGGACGCCCCCCGCCGAACGTGAGGCCCTCCAGCGCATCTGGATGAAGGCGGAGGCGGAGGGGCTGATGGCGCTCAAGGCCGGGGAGCGGGCCGAGCTCCAATCATTGCTGAAGGACATGGAGCACCGGCTCCGGGCGCCCATCACAGACAAATACTCGAAGGACAAGCTTCGGGAGTGGGCCCGGCAGGAGTACTTCGAAGTGCATCAGCCCCGGTTGGCTCAAGCCCTGGGGAAGGACCTCCTGGGGACGTATCAGGTGCACCATCTGGTGCCCATCGAGCATGCCCATCTGTTTCCCACCCGCAGCATCAACGCGGCGGAGAACCTGGTGGGCATGGCTCGGGAAGTCCATTCGAGCGTCAACTCGGTCTGGACCTTCGTGCGAACGAACGCGAAGCACGCCTCCGCGAAAGAGGTGGAGGAAATCGCTCGCATCACGCACAAGCACTTCGGACGGTGGTTTCACGTCCTGTACGATCCGTCGAAGTCAGGAGCTGCACTGGCCTCCGCGGAGAAGGCCGCGCTGAAGGAAGTCGTGGCCGTGCTGGGGTTGTAGGTCCTGACGGTTCAGGAGGCGCGTTCGCATGGTGGGACTGGATGCGGAAGGAACGGGATGGATGAGGCTGACGGAGGCCTGCCGTCGCCATGGCTTCCGGGTCAGCGTGGAGCCGCCATCGGCCGATGCCCCCCGTCCTGGCTCAACGCTGTTGGGGCATCCGCTTGATCCCATCCTCGCCGGTCTCTATTCGCAGGCGGGCCGAGCCACGCTGGGCGACATCGAGCTGTACCGCCCTGGCTTCGGCCCGGATGGCGTCCTGGACGTGAACGCATGGCTGCGGGGCAGGGGACAGGCTCCCTTTCCTTCATGCGTTCTCTTCGGGCAGGTTTCGAACCTCGCGTACTACTACGGCGTCGTGCCGGGGCTGGCGGATGCTCGCGGAGTCCAGCCCGTGGTCTACATCGACATGCAAGAGGAATTGTTGGTGGTGCCGGTGGCTTCCAGCGTGGACTGGCTGCTCAACCAGCTTGCCCGGTTCATGGAGCTGCTTCCGGAGGATCCTGACTTCGTCCCGGGCAGGTGCTCGACCGCGACGTTCCCCTTCGCGGCGGCAGGGCTCATCGCCCGGGACACGGCCCTGGTGGAGATGCTGCGCGCGGGTCGCTTCGACGGACTCGTGACCCGGGATGAGGAGAGTCAGCGGTGGATGCGACAGGTGCTCGGCCAGTGACTTCCCGCGCGCTCTGCCTCCTCATCGCCTTCACCGCGTTCATCACCGCGGTGGGCACGGGAGTGTGGCTCGCGTGGCCCGGGCCGGACCTCACCGCGCAGGCGGACCTGTCGGACGACCCGGTCCACTTGAGCTTCGAATCCGGTGACGACCCGGACAGCGCCGCGAGCGAACCTCCCGACGTCGTCGTGCTGAGCAACGGCATCCGGCTGACGAACGTCCCCTCCCACTGCCACGCCGACACCCGGGGCTCGCTCGTCTGCGCGGACCGCTGCGACGCGGACGCCGCGTGCCCCGCGGACACCGTCTGCGCGCACCACCCGGACTTCGGCTTCCGCGACTGCCAGCCCCTGCACCGCTTCTGCGACGACGCGTCGGACTGCACCCCTTCCGATACCTGCCAGCCCGTGGACACCTCCGCCTCGGGCCAGGTCCTCCGCCGCTGCGTGCCGCTCGGAACGCTGCGCGCCGGGGAGCGGTGCACGGGCTACTCCCGGGAGCCCGAAGGCCAATGCGCGCCGGGGCTCCTCTGCGTCCACGAGTTCTGCGGCCCGCCGTGCAACGTTCACGACGCGAACGCCTGTGCCCCAGGCACCGAGTGCGCTCCCAATCCCTACCGTGTCGTCGGCGCGTGCGTCCCCAGCTGCCGCGACCGCGCCTGTCCCCAGGGCGAACGCTGCGAGACGGACTACGCGGGCGAGGTCCCCATCTGCCGCCCCTTCGTGGGCCCCGCCTGTCTGGACGCCGCGCCCTGCGCCGCGAACCAGGACTGCCTGCGCGGCTTCGCCGAGCCCTCCCTCGAAACAGAGGCCTTCGAGTGCCGCACCCGCTGTGACGCCACGGCCCCTTGCGCGAAGGGCCTCACCTGCGACGAGACCAGCGGCTACTGCTACCAGCCCTGCTCCCTCGACACCGACTGCGCCGCCCCCCAGCGCTGCCACGCCATCCACCGGCGCGAAGCCCAGCGGGGCTGCGGCTTCATCGCGGAGGGGCTCCCCGCCTTCCACCGCTAACCGCGCGGCAGCTCCACGATGAACGTGGAGCCCTCGCCCAGCACGCTCTCCACCTCGATGTGGCCGCCCATCGCCTCGACAATCTGCCGGGCGATCCACAGCCCCAGCCCGAAGCCGCCGTAGTTGCGCTCGGACACCGCGCGCTCGAAGCGGTGGAACAGGCGCGGCAGGTGCTCCTTCGCGATGCCGATGCCGCCGTCGCGCACCCGCAGCCGCGCGCGGTCTCCTTCCATCTCCAGCGACACGTGCACCGGGTTGCCCCGCCCGTACTTCAGCGCGTTGGAGAACAGGTTCGTGAAGACCTGATCCAACCGCAGCCGGTCCCACTGGCCGCGCACCTCCGGCGCCAGTGACAGCTCCAGCGGCGTCCCCGAGCGCGCGTACTCCGGTTCGAAGCGCTCCGCCACCTCCCGCACCAGGCTCCCCAGCTCCACGGACTGGAGCACCAGCTCCAGCTTCCCCGCGCTTAAGCGCGACACGTCCAGCAGGTCGTTCACCAGCAGCGTCTGCCGCTTCACCTGCCGGTCCACCCGCTCCAGGCCGCGCTTGAGCCTCTCCAGGTCGAAGCCCGCCCCCGACCGGTTCAGCCCCGCCAGCAGGCTCTGCACCTGGAGCTGCAGCGCGCTGATGGGCGTCTTCAGTTCATGGCTCGCGATGGACAGGAACTCCTCGCGCAGGCGGATGGCCTGACGCGCGTCCCGGTAGAGGCTCGCGTTGTCGAGCGCCAGCGCCGCCCGCCGCGCCAGCTCCTGCGCCAGCGCCAGGTCCTGCGCGTCGTACGCCCGCTTCGACGTGACGAACGTCAGCGCCCCCAGCGTGTGCCCCCGCACGCGCAGCGGCACGCACAGGTACGCGCACGTCCCGCCCGCCCGCGCGCACGTCGGGTCACCCTCCGACAGCCCCGAGCGCGTCTCCGGCCTCCCGGACTGGATGACCCGCGCCACCACCGCGAGCCCCGGAGGTGGCACCTCTCCGTTCTCACTGCCGCCCGCCGTGGCCACGCAGCGCACGCCGCCGGATTCGTCCTCCAGGAACACGCCGCAGGCCTCCGCGTACTGCGGCACCGCCAGGTGCGCCACGCGCTCCAGCGTCTCCTCCTCCTCCAGGCTCCCCGCCAGCACCCCTCCGGCCTCCGCCAGGAAGCGCTGCGCCGCCTCGCCGCGCTGGCGCTCGGTGATGTCCACCATCACGATCAGGCACTGCGGCGGGCCGCTCGCCGGGTGCACGCGCCCCGTCCACATGGCCACCTGCACCGCGCCGCCGTCGCGCCGCCGTGCCGCCAGGGGCGCCCCGTCCAGCACCGTGCCCCGCGTGGCGCGCTCCAGGCCGTGGCGGAACGCCTCCCAGTGCTCCGGCGGCACCGCCGGCAGCACCTTCCCCAACACCTCCTCCGCAGTCCACCCCAGCATCCGCTCCGCGGCCGGATTCCACAGCCGCACCGTGCCGTCGGGGTCCAACAGCATGATGGCCGTGGGGCTCGCCTGGATGATGGCCTCCAGCGTCCCGTGCGCCTCGCGCAGCGCCGCCCGTGCCCGCTGCTCGCGCTCCAGGAGCCGCGCCCGCGCCAGCGCCTGCGCCGCGTGGTGCGCCACCAGCTGGAGGAAGGCCCGCTCGTCGTCGTCGAACCCGTGCGGCAGGCCGAAGGTGAACACCAGCGCCCCCAGCGCCCGCCCGTCCGCCACCAATGGCAGACACGCGGACGAGGGCGCTGGCCGCTCCGTCCCCGCCAGCGCGTCCTCCGCCATCAGCCACACCGGCCGCGACTCGCGCAGCACCCGCGCCACCGGCGAGTCCCCCTCCAGGGACATCCGCTTCAGCCGCTCCGCCGCGTCCGGCGTGCAGCCCGCGCAGCGCAAGAGCGTGGCGCTCGTCGCGTCCGGCTCCACGGCCCACAGCGCCCCGGCCCTGGCGTCCGCCACCGCCAGCCCCTGCTCCAGCACCACCTCCGCCACGCGCGCCGCGGTGAGCGCCTCCGACAGCTCCGCGGTGACGTGCTGCAGCCGCGCGAGCCTCCCCGCCGCCACCTCCGCCGCCTGCCGGGCCTGCCGCTCCGACGCGTACGCCCGCGCCACGTCCAGTGCCAGCGCCGCCCGGTCCGCCAATTCCTGGAGCAGCAGCTGCTCCCCGGATTCGAACGACGCGGGCTCCGGCGCCTCCCGCCACACCGTCAGCGTCCCCAGTGCCCGTCCGCGCGCCCGCAGCGGCAGCACCAGCACCGCCTCCACGCCCTGCGCCTCGCCTGAGTCCAGCACCTCCGCCGCCACGCCCTCGTCCGCGCGCACGCGCTGGCAGAACAGCGCCTGCAGCCGCACGCGCGCCTCCGGCACCGCCGCCGCGGACGCCACCGTGCGCAGCCACAGCCCGTCCTCCGACAGCAGCCGCAGCGCGCACGCGGAGCCGAGCAGCGGCACCACCAGCCCGCACAGCCGCTCCATCACCGCGGGAGGCTCCAGCGACGCGTCCGCCAGCACCCGCGAGGCCTCCGCCAGCAGCGCCAGCCGCTCTTCAATCTCCGGAAGCCGCGCCCCGTACTGCCGCGCTTCCTCCAGCCTGGTTGCGACCATCGTCATGCGACTCCCCCCGTTGCATCCACCATGGGAACACGCACGCGCCCGGCGCGCTCTGCGTCCCAGGTCCCGCCAACCCGGATTTCTGTGGATGCTCGACAACCACCCCCCTGAAGCGTTGGTGGCGGGCACGCGCCTCGTTCCGCGGCCCGGCACCCTCGGGGGCAGGGTGCCCTGGCGCGCACATGGGAACACCCCAAGCGGTTGGAAACCAAAGGAGTGGCACGGCTTCGGTTGCGGCGGGCCCGGGTTCGGCTAAAGCGGGGGCCGTGAACGCACCCTCGGAATCCTCACCGGCCTCCCCCTCGGAAGGGCCGGACTCTCCCAAACGCACCGCGATGCTGGCCCTGAGCGCGCTGGGCATCGTCTACGGAGACATCGGCACCAGTCCGCTCTACGCGCTGCGCGAATGCTTCACCGGCGTGCACGGCGTCACCCCGACGCCGGCCAACGTCCTGGGCGTGCTGTCGCTCATCGTGTGGTCGCTCATCATCGTGGTGTCGGTGAAGTACCTCATCTTCGTGATGCGCGCGGACAACCGGGGCGAGGGCGGCATCCTCGCGCTGATGGCGCTGGCGATGCAGCGGCCCCGGGGCCAGTCGCACCGCGCCCGGCCGGTGCTCATCACCCTGGGCCTCTTCGGCGCGGCGCTCATCTACGGCGACGGCGTCATCACCCCGGCCATCTCCGTGCTCAGCGCGGTGGAGGGCCTGAGCGTGGCCACCCCCGTCTTCGAGCCGTACGTGATTCCCATCTCGCTGGTCATCCTGCTGCTGCTGTTCATGGTGCAGCGCAAGGGCACGGCGGGCATCGGCGCGGTGTTCGGCCCGCTCATGACCCTGTGGTTCCTGACGCTGGCGGTGCTGGGCGTGAAGGAGCTCGTGCACAACCCCTCCGTGCTCTGGTCGCTGTCACCCCTGCACGGCGCGCACTTCTTCATCGAGAACGGGTGGCACGGCTTCCTGGTGCTGGGCGCCGTCATCCTGGTGGTGACGGGCGGCGAGGCGCTCTACGCGGACATGGGCCACTTCGGCGCGGGGCCCATCCGGCGCGCCTGGTTCATGCTGGTGCTGCCGTCGCTGGTGCTCAACTACCTGGGCCAGGGCGCGCTGCTCTTGCGCCACGCGGAGGCCGCCAGGAACCCCTTCTTCCTCCTGGCCCCGAGCTGGGCCCTGTACCCGCTGGTCGCACTGTCCACGGCCGCCGCGGTCATCGCGTCCCAGGCCCTCATCTCCGGCTCCTTCTCCACCACCCGGCAGGCGATGCAGCTGGGCTACAGCCCGCGCATGGAGGTGGTGCACACGTCCGCGGAGGAGATGGGGCAGATCTACCTGCCCGGCCTCAACGGAGCGCTGCTGGTGGGCGTCATCGCGCTGGTGCTGGGCTTCGGCTCCTCCAGCCGGCTGGCGGCCGCGTACGGCATCGCGGTGACGACGACCATGGGCATCACCACCATGCTGGCCTACGTCGTGGCCCGCGAGCGCTGGGGCGTCCGCCGCGCCGTGGCCCTGCCCATCGCCAGCGTGTTCATGCTGGTGGACCTGGCCTTCTTCGGCGCCAACTCGGCCAAGATTCCCGACGGCGGCTGGTTCCCGCTGCTGCTCGCCGTCTGCATCTTCACGCTGATGACCACCTGGAAGCGCGGCCGGGAAATCCTCGCCGGCAAGCTGCGCGCGGCCAGCTTGAGCCTCAAGGACCTGCTGGGCAGCTTCGGGGACCACCCGCCGGTGCGCGTGCCCGGCACCGCCATCTTCATGACGGGCAACCCGGAAGGCACCCCGCCCGCGCTCCTGCACAACCTCAAGCACAACAAGGTGCTGCACGAGCAGGTGGTGCTGCTCACCATCATCCCGGAGGAGATTCCCCACGTCGTGGCCGGTGAACGCGTGGAGGTGGAGCCCATGGAACAGGGCTTCGTGCGCGTCGTCGCCCGCTACGGCTTCATGGAGAACCCCAGCATCCCGGACATCCTCAAGCGCTGCCGGGAGAAGGGCCTCCAGTTCCAGCTCATGGGCACCAGCTTCTTCCTGGGCCGCGAAACGCTCATCCCCACCAAGAAGCCCGGCATGGCCGCCTGGCGCGAGGCCCTCTTCACCTGGATGAGCCGCAACGCCCGCAGCGCCACCGCCTACTTCCGCATTCCCCCCAACCGCGTGGTGGAGCTGGGAAGTCAGGTGGAGCTGTAATCCGGCCCCTGCCGCATCCGGACTTCACTCCAGGAGTAGAAAGGCTACTCCCCCTGTAATGCACGTGTTTTACCGGGCTTGAGGTTTATTCCGCCTCGTAACCCATTGAAAACACATGCGTACCGTTCTCGGGGGAGGGGTGAATATGACCCAGCGGTGCCCAGCAGTGGTCGCAATGCAGCCCTTTACGCAGGGGCTTGCCTGCTTCAAATTGCACCGCCCCCGCCCGTTTTTTCCGGTTCAGACATAAAAATACGGCAGGGACGCAACACTTCCGTCGATGAATCGAGAATCTTTTCGCGGGGCAGAGAAAAGTACTGTCCCAGCGCAATAGAACTTGGTTACCCTGCGGCCAGGTGTCCCCCGGCACCCGGCGTCCGAAACGAGGTCACTACCGTGCTCCAGGCCATCTCCTCCGCTCCCGTGTCGTCGTCCCCGGTCTCCCCGGTGAAGTCCGTCATGCCGTGGATGGCCGAGCCCCGGATGCCGCTGTCGGACGCGGCGCCGTACACGGTGCTGAGCGCGCAGGAGCTGTACCCGCGCATCTGCGTGCGCGATCCGTACTTCGCGCTGAAGGACGTGACGGTGCTGCCGGGTGAGGTGGTGGCGCGCGTGCCGGTGCAGATGGCGCCGGACGCGGAGGCGATGCCGCTGGGCCTGGGCGAGGCGGGCCGGCACCTGGCCATCCTGGGCTCGTGCGGCGCGGCGCTGGTGGCGCCCAAGGACGGGCAGCACTTCTACCTGGCGAGCGCCGCGCGCGGTCAGTGGCTGCAGCCGTCCGCGCAGGAGCGCGCCACGGACATGCTCTGGGCGCTGGCGCAGGCGGAGTACACGGGCAAGCGCACCTGCACGGCGCGCACGCTGCTCTCCTCGTCGGACGGCACGCCGCTGTTCCGGCTGGAGGTGGACTACAACGTGCTGTCCGCCGCCGCCTTCACGCGCCTGTTCGGCGAGGCGCGCCAGGAGATGCGCCGCGAGCCGCGCCCCGCGGAGACCGTGACGCGCACCCCGGAGGAGTGGGCGAAGCTGCGGCAGAACCCGTACAGCAAGCCGCTGGACCTCCAGGACTTCCAGACGGACGGCGACGTGCTGCGCTCGTCGCTCATCGTCACCCCGGAGCTGTGCAAGGGCCACTTCGCCATGCACCCGGTGATGCCGGTGGCCGTCGTCGCGGGCGGCATGACGCGCATGGCGACCACGCTGGGCCGCAACCTGGAGCGCAACGGCGAGGCGCGCTTCGTGGCCAAGGACGTGAAGCTGTCCGCGGACAGCCTGGCCTACGCGGGCCAGACGGTGGTGTTCGGCGCGCGCCGCACCCGCGTGCGCGGCGCGGACCACACCTTCGCCTGCACGGCCTCCGTGGGCGAGCGCGTGGTGGCGCAGCTGGACGTGACCTACACCCGCGTCGACTGAAGGGCCGTGGGTCCTTGAGGCTTGAGGTGACGCGCGGCCCCGCGTCCCGCTTCAGGTCCACTCGATGTCGTAGTCCACGCGGTCGATGCCCTGCGGCTTCGCGGTGGCCTTGCCCGTCAGCCCCAGCACCTTGAGCGAACCGGTGAGGATGCCCACGTGGTACGCGGGCGGCATCATGTCCCGGCGCATGCGCAGGGTGCCGGACTTGGGGCCCGTCGTGAGGTACTCGCGGTTGCCGTAGGACACCGCCGCGCTGTACGCCATCTGCGCGCCCGCGAAGAGCTTCTGTGGATCCCCCCGGGAGATGATGCCGAACACCAGCATCCCGGGTCCCGTGGAGTAGCGGGTGATGCTCACCTCGCCGCACGCGTGGAACACCGCGTCCTGGGGGCCGAGCGCGCCCTCCAGCAGGTCCGCCGCGTGGAACAGCAGCGTGAGGAACTCCCGCGCCGGGTACGAGCGCAGCTCCGCGTAGTCGTGGTTCAGCTCCCCCACGCGCAGCGTCTCCATGCCGTTCGCGCCCGCGTGCTGCTGCACCAGGCCGAAGACGGACTTGAAGATGAGCCCACGGATGGAGTCCCCCGACTGGAGGACCGCGATCCGGGCGGCGAGTTCGGCCTTGTCCGACGGCATGACTTCCACTCCTTGGTTCACAGGCGAACCCGGGGGCAGCTTAACGGCCTGCTTCCCCCTGTCGACAAAGCACCCTGACCTGACAGGTCCGGTTCAGCGCTCGTCCAGCAGCACCGGCGCGAAGCCGGCCGCGTCGCACGACGCGAGCACGTAGCGCACGCCCCCCCGCTCACCGGTGAAGCCCGCGGGGATGCCGCTCGAGTGCAGGTGGCCGTACACGCAGACCTTGGGCGCGAACGCTTCAATGGGGGCGCTGAAGGCAGTGGCGCGCTCGTTCGCGTACACGGGCGGGAAGTGCACCGCCACGATGCGGGTGAGCGGCGTGGGGTGGGCCGCCTCCTTCTTGCGCGCGTCCTCCAGTGACGTGGAGAGCCGGCGCGTCTCGCGCTCCACGTAGCCGGAATCCCCCTGCTCGTCGCCCATCTCCCCGCCGGGCATGGGCGGAGCCTCCGGCGCGGTCCACAGCCGCGTGCCGGCGATGACCCACGGCCCCAGCACCACCGCGTTGTTGTGGAGGAAGCCCTCCAGCGTGCGGAAGGGCTCCAGCAGCTTGCGCAGCTTGGACGCGGAGTCGCCCCACCAGTAGTCGTGGTTGCCGCGCACCAGCACCTTGCGCCCCGGCCGCGCGTCCAGCCACGCCAGGTCCTCCATCACCTCGTGGGGGCGGGTGGCCCAGGAGATGTCCCCCGCGACGATGACCGCGTCCTCCGGCCGCACCCGCTCATCCCACGCGCGCTGCAGGGGCAGCGGGTGGTCCGTCCAGCCGAAGCGGTGCATGTCCTTCTGCCGGGTGGACGGCAGGTGCGTGTCGCCAATACCGAAGAGCCGCATGATGCCCGCGTCATAGCGGATGCCCTGGCCGCGTGTCGGCCCTTCCCGCGCGCCCGCCGCCCGGACGGCCTTCCTTCACCCGTCCGCCAAGGGTTCAAATAGTGATTAATACAAGAAATGGCGTAACAAAACGTTACGCTAGGGATGTCCTGAAACACGGCAGTGAGACATCCATGCGCCATGCCGGACTCCGCGTGTAAACGGCAGGTCCAGCGATGTAGGCAATTCCGTGATTTCAGGTGTTTGAAGTCACAAGGAACGGCGCGCGCTTCGGAGGGAGTGGAGCATGCATGTACCGGTCGCGGAAGAAAACTGGACGAAGGTGATGGGCGGAGGGGGTCTGGCACGCATGGTGCTGTGAAGGCGGCTCCAGCCGTCTCCGTGGGAAAGCGGGGACGGGCCGTGGAGTTCCTCCCCCGACTTTTGGAGCCCCCTCATGTCAACCTTCCGCAATCCCTTCGCGGCGGCCGCCGCGGCCCTGGTGCTGTCCGCGTGTGGCCCCCAGGCCCAGCCGCAGAACCCGGAGGCCCCTCCGGCGGAGACGCCGTCGCAGCCGTCCCCGGAAACGGCTGGCAGCACGCTGCCGCGTGAGCTGGATCCGCTGTTCGCGCAGGCCGCGCAGGAGTTCAACGTCCCGGCGGAGCTGCTCAAGGCGGTCTCCTACGCGGAGACGCGCTGGCAGATGGTGCTGGGCGAGGCGGAGTTCCCGGGCCAGCAGCCCGCGTCCGGCCTGATGGCCCTGCGCGGTGAGGACCTGGAGAAGGGCGCGGCGCTGGCGGGCGTGACGGTGGATGCGGCGCGCACGGACGCGCTGTCCAACCTGCGCGCGGGCGCGGCGCGGCTGTCCCAGCTGGCCACGGACGCGAACGTGGAGCGCGGGGACCTGGCGGCGTGGGCGCCGGTGGTGGCCCAGCTGAGCGGCATCACCAACCCGGAGGCGCAGGCGGAGCACGTGCACCGCGGCGTGTACGCGGTGCTGAACCAGGGCGCGGTGGCGCTCAACCAGGACGGCTCGGTGGCCGCGTCGCTGGAGCCCGTGCAGGTGGAGGCGAAGTTCGCGCGTCCCCAGGTGCGCGCCATGGCGGCGGGCCCGGACTACGGCGTGGCCGTGTGGCGCCCGTCGCCCAACTACAACGCGCGCCCCGCCGGCAGCACGGGCGACCCGTCGATGATCATCATCCACACCTGCGAGGGCAGCTACTCGTCCTGCTGGAGCTGGCTCACCAACAGCGCCTCGGGCGTGAGCGCGCACTACGTGGTGAACGAGAGCGGCAGCGAGGTCTCCCAGCTGGTGCGTGAGGCCAGCCGCGGGTGGCACATTGGCGCGACGTACGACGCGTCACTCAACGGCGGCAGGGAGACCTGGCTCAACGGCGTGTCGGCCAACCACTTCACCATCGGCATCGAGCACGGGGGCTACGCCAGCCAGACGTCCTTCCCGGCCGGGCAGATTGACGCGTCCGCGAAGCTGTCGTGCGACATCGCGCGCGACAACGCCATCGTGAAGGACAGCTACCACATCGTGGCGCACGGCCGGTTGCAGCCGGCGACGCGCACGGACCCGGGTCCCAACTGGCCGTGGTCGTCGTACATCAGCAAGATCAACAGCTACTGCGGCGCCACGACGCCGACCGGTGAGATCATCATCGACAGCAACAGCGCGAACAACGACGCCGCCAAGGCGCGCTTCGAGCTGACGGGCGCGTGGACCGCGGGCTCCAGCGCCGGCTACTACGGCAGCGGCTACTACTTCGCGGCGACGGAGGCCGTCTCCGCGCCGGCCACGTTCTGGTTCTACCTGCCCACCGCGCAGACGCGCACGATTGACGGCTGGTGGGTGGCGGGCACGAACCGCTCCACTTCTGCGGCGTTCATCGCCTTCGACGCGGCCGGCAACAACCTGGGCACGGCGACCGCGAACCAGCAGGCCAACGGCGGCAAGTGGGTGCAGCTGGGCACGTACAACTTCAGCGCTGGCTGGAACAAGGTGCAGCTGAGCCGCTGGCAGGCCGCGGGCTCGGTGGTCATCGCCGACGCCCTCCGGGTGCGCTGACATGATGCACGGGGGCCTTGAACGGCGGACGCGTTCCGGGCCCTCGCGGGCACGGCGGTGGTGGGCCGTGCTCGCATTGCTGGGCGCCATGGGCTGTCAGGGCCGCTGCGGCGGCGCTGCGTCCACCCCGGCGCCTGGCGCCCTGTCGGAGGCGGAGCGGCGGGCCCTGCCGGGCACCATCGTCTTCCTCTCCGAAAGGGCGGGACAGAAGGACGTCTGGCGGGTGACGCCCGCCGGAGAAGAGACGCAGGTCACCTCCGCGCCGGAGGACGAGTACCCCGGTCCGCCGTCGCCGGATGGCCGCACGCTGCTGGTGATTGCGTCGGGCGAGGCGAACGGGCGCGTCTTCCAGCAGATGCGGCTCCAGCCGCTCGCCGGAGGCCCCCAGGTGGCGCTGCATCCGCCGCGGCCCCGCGCGCGCAACGTGAGCTGGGCGCCGGACGGCACGTGGCTGGCCGCGGAGTCCGACGCGCAGGGCTTCAGTGACGTGGTGCGCGTGCAGCCCACGGCGAACGCGGCGGACGCGGCGGACACACAGCTGACGCACGTGAAGCAGGGCTGCTTCGAGCCCGCCGTCTCTCCGGACGGCACGGAGGTGGCGTGCGTGTGCAGCGGCGAGGGGGACCCGGAGGTCTACGTCTTCCGCGCGGACGGCACGGGCGAGCCCCGCCGCATCACCACGTTCTACCTGGAGGACCGGACGCCGCAGTGGAGCCCGGACGGCAAGTGGCTGTTGTTCGTGAGCAACCGCGAGCGCAAGGAGCGCGTGTACCGGGTGCGAGCGGACGGCGCGGACCTGAGCGCCCTGTCCGGCGAAGGCTTCGCGGGCGACGAGCGCGAGGCGGTCTTCAGCCCGGACGGCAGGCGCGTGGCGTACGTGGCCCGGCTCGAGGACGGCAAGAGCCGCATCTGGGTGGCGGACGTGGCGGGCGGCGCGCCGGTGGCGCTGACGGACGGCCAGCACCGCGACGACATGCCGGCGTGGAGCCCGGACGGCAAGGCGCTGGTGTTCGTCTCCGAGCGCGACGGCGACACCGACCTGTACCTCATGCGCCCGGACGGCACGGGCCAGACACGGCTCACCACGGCGAAGGGCGCGGACTGGTTGCCGCGCTGGTTCGTGCCGCGCTAGCCCACACGCTGCCGCGGCGATTCGGACTCCGCCGGGGCTTCGGGGGCTTCCAGGGGCACGCTGAAGAAGAAGGTCACGCCCCGGTCCGGTTCGCTCTCCACCCAGATGTGGCCACAGTGGGCCTCCACGATGAGCCGGCTGATGTAGAGCCCCAGGCCCAGCCCCTTGCCGTCCTGCGAGCGGCCGTCCTCCGTGCGGTAGTACTTGTCGAACAGGCGCGCCGCGTCCCGGGAGGACAGCCCCGTGCCCTGGTTGGTCACCGACACCACGGCGTGGTCGTGCACGGCGGCCAGCCGCACGTCCACCGGCGTCCCCTTGGGGCTGTACTTGAGCGCGTTGGTCAGGAGATTGGTCACCACGCGCTCCAGCCGCGCGGCGTCCATGGGCACCGGCGGCAGCGGATCCGCCAGGTGCAGCCGGAAGCGCTCGCGCGCGTCGGGCGGCACGTCGCGCTCCAGCACCTCCGCCAGGAAGCGGCCCAGGTCGTGCGCCTCGCGGCGCAGCGTCACCCGGCCGGACTCCAGCCGCGAGCCCTCCAGCAGCTCTTCAATCATCGTGCTCATCCACTCCACGTTGTGGATGATGGCCTGGGCCATGTGCCCTTCACGCTCCAGCTTCCGCTCGTGCAGCGCTCGCTGCAGCAGGTGGGCGCGCAGGTTGATGGTGTTCAGCGGGTTGCGCAGGTCGTGGGAGATGAGCCCCACGTACTCCTCGCGCAGCTTCTCCAGGTCCCGGCGCTCGGTGACGTCGCGCAGGACGGCGATGCGCGTGGCGTCGTCCCCGCCCTCCAGCGGACTCAGCCGCACCTCCAGCGGCACGCTGGTGCCGTCCTGCCGCTGTCCGGAGACCAGCCGTCCCGCGGTGGCGCGCTCCAGGCCTTCCGCGGCGGTGAACGGGCCGTGGAGCCCGCCGTGGAGCCCCTCCGGCACGAGCAGCTCCACCTCGCGGCCCAGCAGGGCTTCACGGCGATAGCCGAAGACGCGCTCGGCCTCCGCGTTGGCGAACCGCACGCGGCCGGCGCCGTCCACCACCACCATGGGGTCCGGCGCGGTGTCCAGGAAGGTGCGGAAGCGCTCCTCGGAGGCCTCCAGGGCGGCGGTGGCCCGCATGCGCTCCGTGTCCAG
This sequence comes from Corallococcus aberystwythensis, assembly GCF_003612165.1. Taxonomy (GTDB): domain Bacteria; phylum Myxococcota; class Myxococcia; order Myxococcales; family Myxococcaceae; genus Corallococcus; species Corallococcus aberystwythensis. Next base: position 15,865 of record NZ_RAWK01000042.1, read on the forward strand.
CATGTCCAGCGCCCGCGCCGCCAGCAGCACCAGCGTGACGCCGCCCGCAGCCACCACCGTGGCGAAGAGGGGCAGCTTCGCGTCATGGCTGAGCCCGCCCGTCAGGTGCATCAGCACCAGCGTCAGCCCCAGCACCGGCGGCCCCAGGAGCGTCACCGGCACCAGCCGCCGCGCCACGAAGCCGCCCAGCGTGTTCCGGGTGAGCCGCGCCATCAGCCCCAGCTCTGGCCGGGCGCACAGCGTGCCCACGCCCAGCAGCATCAGCACGCAGGTGGTGTGCAGCCCCATGCTGCGCTCCTGGAAGAACGGAGCGGCGGCGGGCGTCACCAGCGGGCCCAGCAGGAAGCCGTTGAGGCCCGTCAGCGCCGCCATCAGCGCGAGCGCCACCAGCCCGTCCGACCACGACAGCCGCTGCGGATGCCCCCGGTCCACCAGCGCCAGCGCCGGGCCCAGGAGCATCAGGCACAGCGCCGTCAGGGGCGACGGGACGACGCCAGGGGGCGCGAAGCCATCCTCACCCAGGGCCTTCAGGAACAGCGCGTCCAGGCCTCCGGTCCCTCCGGTGATGACGCCGTCCACGAGGCTCGCCGCGCCCAGCAGGGCGGTGGCCAGCGCGAGCGCGGTGCCCAGCCGGTGACGGACGGGGCCAGGCGACGTCCGCAGGCGCAGGCCCAGCGCGGCCCCGCCCAGCAGCAGACCCAGCGCGGCGCTGGGACGCATGGCGGGGAGCGCGGCGCCCATGGACTTGAGGACCATGACATCCAAAGCCCAGCCCACCAGCACCAGCAGCCCCACCATGCAGGAGGCCACCGCGGAGCTGCGCGCAAGGGCACGGACCAACGCCGTGCTTCGTGGCATGGATCGGCCGCTCATCATCCGCGTCCCCCCGGAACGCCAGCCCTGCATCCTGCCACAACATCACGCCTCGGGGGGCCCCCCGGCTATAGGACGCCGGGGTTGGACGCCTGTCCTCCTTAGGCCGGGATGTCCGACCTTTCGAGGGTTGGGTCAGGGCGCGTAGCGGCCCGGGTACACGGTGAGTACGACACCCAGGCCGGGGCCCACGTCGACGTTGCGCGGCACGTAGGCGCTGGCGCCCTCCACGGACAGCTGGAAGGACGACACGCCGGCGCCGGAGTGCACGAAGAGGAACAGTCCGTGGCCCGCGGTGCCCGTGGTGTTCACGGACGCCAGGTCGCCGGACGGGTAGTAGACGCGGTCCGCCAGCTCCGCGCGGTCCAGCGCCACGCGCACCCCGCTCACGGGCTGACCGTTCAGGTCCACCACGCGCCCCAGCACGAAGCCCGCGGAGGCCAGGGTGGCCGCCGGGTCGCCGGTGTGCCCCTGAAGGCGCGGCGCCCCCACGGCGGTGCCCAGCTGGTCCACGAACGCGGTGGGCAGGGCCCAGGCGTGCGCGTCGATGATGTCCGTGCGCGGACGGGTGCCGGTGAAGGCGGTGTCGTAGACGAGCGTGGTGCTGCGCACGAGGCCGTCGTGCGAAAGGCCCACCGCCAGCCCCTGGTGCACGTCGCGCACGGGCACGTCGGTGATGCGGAAGGCGCCGTCCTCGGACACCTCGCCGGTGGCGAAGGTGGCGCCCGGGTCGTTGACGGCCACGCGCAGGGGCTCCTCCACGGTGAGCGCCATCCCGGTGAGCGACGCCGGCGCCGCGGCCATGCCCTCGGCCTCCGGGAACACGCGCGCCTCGCCGCTCACGCGGATGCGAAGGTTTTCCAGATCCACCGCCTCGGCGTCCTCGGTCCGCACGCCGGGGTCCGGTGTGAAGCCGCCGTCGCCACAGGCCATCGCCAACAGCCCGAGCACGGCACCACCCGCCGCCCGAATGTAGTGTTTCATCGCGCCGCAACATCTTCACGGCCCGGGGTGATCGCAATCCGTCCCCCCGCGCCGTCCGTCCCCTTCACGACGCACGGGTGCTCCCGCGGGCCGGACCCACCAGACACCGGGCCCTCCGGATGTTGAAAACACGTCGGCACCGGGAGCCTGCCCTCCGTTCAGGACGGAAGGCCGCGCCCGGTGCCGCGGGTCACGCCAGGGAGGAGGAGGCGGAGCGCCTACCAGCGCGTCCCGCCCTTGCCGGAGCCGGAGGAGGAACCGGAGCCCTTGCCCGTGTTCCAGCCGCCGCTGCCGCTGTTGCCGCTGCTGCTTCCACTGCTGCCGCGGCCACTGCCACCACCGCTGCTCCCGCTGCTCCCGCTGCTGCTCCCACCGGGGCTGCCCCAGCCGCTGCCGCTGCTCCGGCCACCGCCGCTGCTGCTCCCGCTGTTGCCACGGTTGCTGTCGTTGTCGTCGTCGCGGCTCTTGCTGGCCGGGGTGTTCCAGCCGTTCCCCTTGTTGTTGTCGTTGTCGTCATTGCGCGAGCTGTTCGCGGCGGGGGCGGCGTTGCTGCGGCCCCAGCCGCCGGAGCCGCTGGGAGGCCGGGCGCCGGTGCCATTGCCGCCCGGAGGCGGGTTGCGGCCCTGGTTGACGGGAGCGGGAGCGGGCCGCGAAGGGGCGACGTTGTTGCGGCCGGACCCGGCGGAGGCCGCGTGGGTGTTGTCCCAGCGGTAGCCCCGGCCGCCGCGGTCGTAGGAGTAGCCCGAGCCCCACGAGCCGCGCGGGTAGTAGTCGTGCTGGTGGCGCCCGTGGAGGTTGCAGTAACCGCCGCTGGAGATGGGGTGGTAGTCCCAGTACCAGACCACCGTCGGGCCCCGGTAGTAGTAGACGTTGTCCGTGTAGACGTAGGACGCCTGGGGCGGCTGGTAGTCGTGGACGTGGGCGTAGTCCTCCGGGCACCAGCCGCCGCCGTAGTCGTCGGGGACGGGGTGCGCGCCGGCGAACCGGTACTCCGCCACGGGGGCGACGTAGGCCACGCGGCGGACGGGGCGATGCGAGTGGGCCTCGACGACACAGCCGGTCCCCATCAGCAGGGCCAGGGGGACGACCAGGGCGAGCAAGCGGTTCATGACGGGTCTCCTGGCGCGGAAGTGGACCCCCAAAGCGTCCCGCTCCGCAACCTCTGCCCCCACCGACGGCCGGACGCCGCGTTAATTCATCCGGAATGCCCGCCCGCCAGCAAGGGGAGGGGCCCGCCTGATATGACACCCGGGTCGCGGCCTCTGGGGGGCCGCGCCAGGGAGGCATGCGGATGTCGGATGTGGATTTCGGACGCGCGATGGGGGCGTCCTGCGCGCTGCACCCGCTGCGGGAGGCCACGGGCACCTGCGCGCGCTGTGGCAACTTCACGTGCGACACGTGCAGTGACAGCGGCTCGTCGCCGCGCTGCCCCACGTGCCGGGAGCGCTTCGGCGCCACGTTCCCGCTGAACCGGGAGAACTGGTCCTTCAGCAAGCTGTGGGACGTGTGCTGGGTGGCGTTCCAGCGCGAGTGGGGCATGTTGTCGCTCGCGGTGCTGGTCCTGGTGGGCGTGTCACTGGGCGCGCAGCTGATCAGCAGCATGTTCACGGCCATTGGCGAGGCGCTGGACAGCGGCGTCCTCGCCGTGGTGCTGACCATCGTGGGGGTCGTGGCGCAGCAGCTGGTGCAGGGGCTGGTGCAGCTGGGCCTCGTGCGCGTGTGCTTCGACGTGCTGCACGGAGGCCGCGCGGACGTGGGACGCCTCTTCAGCCAGGTGCACAAGGCGGGGCCCTACGCGCTGACGATGCTCCTGCTCTTCGTCATCGTCTTCATTCCCGTGGCCCTCCTCATCTTCCTGGGCATCCTCGCGGCCGCGGGCCTGGGCCTGGAGACGGGCTCCGTCGTGGGCCCGGACGCCTCTCCGCAGGAGCGCTGGGACGCGGTGGCGCCCGTCCTCGGCGTGATGGGGATGGCGTTCCTGGTGCTGGTGTGGCCCATCACGTACCTGGTGCTGCCGCTGTACCTCGTCCAGCCGGAGCTTGCGTACAACGACGTGCCGCCCTCGCCCCTGGAGGTGCTGCGCCGCAGCTGGGCGGCGGCGCGGGGTCAGCGGCTGGGCATGCTGGGCGTGAGCTTCGCGGCGGGGGCCGTCATGGTGGCGGGGTTCATCATGTGCTGCGTGGGCTTCATCCCCGGCATGGCGCTGGCCCAGTTGCTCACCGCGGGGATGTACCTGTCGCTGCGCTCCTCACACGAGGACGGCGCGGAGTCCTTCCCGGGCTGAAGAAGACGCGGGGAGGCACGCGCGCCTTCGCCAAGAGGCGAAGGCGCGCGGCAAGAAGAGGCAGCGGGCGCTTCAGTGCACCAGCCGCTCGGAGGAACCCGAGCGGGGCGCGACGACCTTGCCCAGGCACGCGAGGATGTGCTCGCGGTACTCGGTCAGCTCGCGCAGGCCGCACAGCATCCACCGGCCACCGATGACGAGCGTGGGCACGCCGCGCACGCCGCGGCTGCCGGCCAGCCGGTGCTCGTCGTAGATGAGCCGGCGCGTCTCTTCCGAACGGAAGGCCGCGGAGAACTGGTTCATGGACAGGCCCACGCGCGACGCGAGCTCGAACACCACGTCCGAGCGCGACACGTTGACGCCCTGCTCCAGCGCCGCGCGTTGCATGGACCGGGCGAGGAAGGCCCGCGCCTGCTGGCCCTGCAATCGCGCCGCCTCCAGCGCCGCCAATGCGGGGACGCTGGAGCGTGGCGGATCACCGCCCAGCCACAGGTCCGTGGAGAGCAGCGCGGCGGTGGGGTCGGTTTCGCGCTGGGCGCGCTTCACCTCTTCCACCAGCCCGCGCACTTCGCGTTCCGTGGGCAGCACGTCGTGCAGACGCAGGGGATAGGGACGCACGCTCCAGCGGACGGCGTCGCCAAACTCCTGGCGAAGCACCTCCAACCGTTGGTCGGCGAGGTAGCACCAGGAGCAAAGCACATCCTGGTAGACGGTGACCTGCAGCGGCTTGTGCAGCGTTTTCATCGGGGGTCGCCAGATTAGAGGCGCATCCCCGTCGCTGCCAACACCCGCCGACAATCCCCGCCCGGATGCATTCCCGTATTCCTGAGGAGCATCCAAGGCACCGTGCGCACCGTGAAGTCCCGCACGCATGCTACGGAGCAGGCGGGCAGGCACACGGGCACTGCTTGCGTGCTTGCTGCCACACCAGATTCAGGACGCGCGGCCCGCACGAGCAAGCAGCGCGCCGCTCCGGGTCCCCGCGTACACCAACGCGTGCTCCACGATGTGGCCCGCGATGTCCTGACCGGTGGCGCCCTCCAGGCCCTCGAAGCCGGGGCTGGAGTTGATCTCCATCAGGCGCGGGCCTTCACGGCCCTCCAGCATGTCCACGCCCGCGACCTCCAGGCCGATGATGCGCGCCGCCTTCACCGCGGCCTCCACGTAGGCGGGGGGCAGGGTGATGGCGCGGCCCTCGCCGCCACGGTGGATGTTGGAGCGGAACTCGCCCTTCTTCGCCTTGCGGCGCATGGCGCCCACCACCGTGTCGCCCACCACCAGCGCGCGCACGTCGCGGCCCTCGCTCTCCGCGACGAACTCCTGGAGGACGATCTCCTGGCCCAGGTCCCAGAAGGTGTCGAGGATGGTCTGCACCTCCGGCAGCGTGTGGGCAATCATCACGCCCACGCCCTGGGTGCCCTTGATCAGCTTGATGATGACGGGCAGGCCCCCCACCTCCTGCACCAGCTTGCGCACGTTGCCGCGGTCGTGCGCCATCACCGTCCGGGGCATGTCCAGGCCCGCGCGGGCGAGGAACTGGAGCGCGCGCAGCTTGTCGCGGCTGCGCGCGATGGCCGTGGGCGGGTTGAGGACGGGCACGTCCATCATCTCGAAGTGGTTCACCACCGCCAGGCCGTACGCGGTGATGGACGCGCCAATGCGCGGAATCACCACGTCCACGCCCTTCACCTCCGCGCCGCGGTAGGTCATGCGCGGCTTGCCGCGGGCCAGCAACAGGCAGCAGCGCAGCGTGTCGAACACGAGCGCCCGGTGCCCCCGGGCCTTGATGGCCTCCACCAGCCGGCGCGTCGAGTACAGCGAGCGCTTGCGGGACAGGATGGCCACGGTCTTCTTCACACGGGGCCGCTTGGGTCGCGGTGCGTCAGCGCGCTCGGGTGCCTGTGCGCCAGGCGGGACAGGCGCTTTCTTCGACTGGACTTTTCGGGGGGGCATGCGGGGCGCGGGACACTAGCACGCACGGGCGAGGAGGCACGGCACGTGGGAACCCTTTGCTATCCTCGCGTTCACTGATGACCGCACCGAACCCCCATCCCGACGACATCCACACCAACCCGGGAGACGTCGGCCTTGAACTGTCCTCCCAGTCCTCGCTGCTGGGGGAGACGCAGGTGGTGGATCCGCGCGCCACCGTGAAGCTGCACAAGTGCCGGCTGCTGGTGACGTCGGGGCCGGACACCGGGCGCTCCATGGCCAGCGACAAGGAGCGGCTTCGCTGCGGCGCCCATCCGGGCAACGACCTGGTGCTGGTGGAGGACCGCACCGCCAGCCGCCATCACTTCGAGGTCCAGTACACCGAGCGCGGCTACCTCCTGGTGGACCTGAACTCCACCAACGGCACCTTCCTGGACGGTCGGCGGATTGAGCGGGCCTACCTGTCCCCGGGCTCGCAGATCCGCGCCGGCTCCTCCGTCATCACCTTCGCCCCGCTGGATGAGGAGGTGGCGGTGGAGCCCGACCGCGAGGGCGAGCTGTGCGGCATGGTGGGCCAGAGCGTGAAGATGCGGCAGGTGTTCGGGCTCATCAAGCGCATCGCGCCCATGGACGTGTCCGTCATCATCCAGGGGGAGACGGGCACGGGGAAGGAGCTGGTCTCCAGCGCCATCCACGAACTGTCCAGCCGCAAGAAGGGCCCCATGGTGGTGCTGGACTGCGGCGCCATCCCGCCCAACCTCATCGAGAGCGAGCTGTTCGGCCACGAGAAGGGCTCCTTCACCGGCGCGACGTCCAGCCGCCCCGGCGCCTTCGAGCGCGCGCAAGGGGGCACCATCTTCCTGGACGAGCTGGGCGAGCTGCGCCTGGACCTGCAGCCCAAGCTCCTGCGCGTGCTGGAGAACCGCGAGGTGCGCCGGGTGGGCGGCAACGACGTCATCGAAGTGGACTGCCGGGTCATCGCCGCCACGCACCGCGACCTGGTGAAGGAGATCGCCGCGGGCAACTTCCGCGAGGACCTCTACTTCCGCCTGTCCGTCATCCACATCCAGCTGCCGCCCTTGCGTCAGCGCCGGGACGACATCCCGCTCATCCTCAAGCGGGCGCTGGCGGAACCGGAGGTCGTGGAGAAGCACGGCCGCAAGCGCTTCTCCGCGGAGGCCCTGGGGCTGCTGATGGCCTACGCGTGGCCCGGCAACGTGCGCGAACTGATGAACGTCCTCTCCCACGTGCTGACCTTCTCCGAGGAGGGCGAGGAGCTCCTCCCGTCCCACCTGCCCCCGCGCGTCCGCGGTCAGGCCCGCGAGGGACCGCTGCCCTTCAACGAGCACCTGGCCTTCAAGGACGCGAAGGAGCAGCTGCTGGAGAACTTCGAGCGCGAGTACGTCACCAGCGTCCTCACCCGCTGCGAGGGCAACCTGTCCCGAGCTGCCCGGGAGAGCGGGTTGCACCGCAAATCCATTGAACGCCTGGTAAAAAAGTATCAGCTCGACGCGAAGGGCCTGAAGCCCCGCTGAGACAGCGGTGTCACGGGGGTTCACTCAGGGTGTCGAATCCCGGAAGGTTTCCAAGCGCCTCGGTCCTCTGCGACAATCCAGGCCCCCCCTTGGACCCCGACGCGGCGTATCGGCGGTCAGTTGACGGATACTGCGAGGCTCCCCCGTCCCGCAGGATGAGCCTCCGTATGAGCGCACGATCCCCCCGTGACACACGCGAGTCAGGCCAGGCCGCGGTTGAAGCAGCGGTCACCCTGCCGCTGGTGGTCTTCCTCGTGCTTGGGACGTTGCAGCTGTTCCTGATGATGCAGGGCCGGCTGATGGCGGAGTACGCGGTCTTCCGCGCCACGCGCGTGGGCAGCGTGCGGCATGGCGACTGCGAGGCGATGACCCACGCGGCGGTCGTGGCGCTGCTGCCGAGCTTCTATTCGTTCCTGGGACGGGGCGGCGGCGGCACGCCGGGCCAGCTGCTGGCGGACGCCTTCGCCGCGCGCCGCAACAACCCGTTCAACCAGTTCCGCTACGTGCCGGGCCCGGATGGCAACCACGACGGCGTCATCCTGTGGCTCATCCGCGAGGGCCCCGTCGCGGCGTCGGTCCCCGACGAGGACGCCCACTTCGACCAGTGGGACGCCGACCCCATCCGGCGCCTGGAGATGCGGCTGGTCTACTGGTTCCCGCTGAAGATTCCCTTCGCGGACTGGGTCATCAGCCGCATGGTGCTGGCCCGCTGGGGCTGGCAGGACTACTCGGCGCAGAACCCGCTGATGCTCACGCAGAAGGCCCAGTGGGAGCAGACGCATGCCCTCAACGTGGAGGGGGCCATCCGCGCGGAGGTCATGGCCCGGTTCGCGGCGCGCCAGTACGTCATGCCCATCCAGGCGTCCGCCTCCCTGCGGATGATGACGCCGTTGCAGCGTCGCTTCTTCACCACCCAGAACTGCGCTCCGGCCCCGGAGGTCCTATGAAGCTGCCGCGTCTCACCCGTGGCCAGACGTTGGTGTTGTTCACGCTGACCCTGCTGTTGATGACCCTGCTGGTCTGCCTGACGCTGTCGCTGGGCAGCAAGGTGAAGGAGAAGATGGAGACGCAGGCGGTCGCGGACGCCGTGGCCTACAGCCAGGCCGCGCAGACCGCGCGCGTCTTCAACGAGATGGCGCTGATGAGCCGCGCGCAGATTGGCCACATGGTGTCCCAGGCCGCGGTCAACAGCCTCATCAACTGGAGCAGCTACTACCGCTCGCAGATTGGCGCCGCGATCGGGGCCTACGAGATTGCCTCCGCGCCATACTGGGCGCTGGTGCCGTGTTGCTTCCCCTATTCAGGGTGCAGCCAGTTCTGCGGCTGCGCCTTGGGCGCCATCGCGACCATCGGCCAGTCCGTATCGCGGCTGATTGCGTACGACCAGATGCTCAGTGCTCAATGGGAGGCCCTGGAGGCCCCCGCCGCCCGCCGCGCCATGCTGCTGGGCCGCGCCGCGCAGCTGATGTTCCTGGCCGGCCAGACAGCGGAGTACACGCGCTTCATGCTGGAGATGCAGAGCGAGCGCGTCGCGGACCGCATCGTCCAGGACGCGCAGCGCGGCAGCCCCTTCGCGGGGGAGATCCGCTCCAACAGCAACACGGCCATCAACGAAATCTACCTGGGCGTGGGTGCGGTCATCCCCGACATCTTCTCCCAGCACCACGTCTTCGCGGCCATTGGCAGCCGGGGCCACAGCTTCGTGACGGAGCGCAACCTCTACCCCACCGCGGACCTGGCCATCACCACGGGCATCCAGACGCGGGGCATCACGCCGCCGGACGTCTTCCAGTCCATTGGTGGGTTTGGCGCCGGCTACTGGTCCGCCTTCCCGGACCACGCGAGCTTCGGCTCCAGTGACGTGGCGGCCATCGCGGACGACCACGGCTTCGCCTCGGTGATGTTCAACCGGGGCCGTCCTCCCTGCCCGACCACGTCGGGCGGCGTCATGGTCAGCGCGTCGCTGCTGTACGCCACGGACAACATGGAGGCCTCGGACGTCCATGCGTGGCTGCCCTCCGCCACCTCGGGGCTGGGCAGGGACATGGAGCCCGCGCAGACGCGGCATGACATGGGCCGCTGCACGCGCCTGGGTATCGGGCGGTGCCCGTCCGTGTGGCCCATGTTCATGGACTACAACGGCCTGCACCTGATGGACTCCGGGGACATCTGGGGACAGCCGAAGAACTACGCGGTCATCCAGCGCGACTACGCCCAGCGCTCGGCGGCCGGGGGAGACCCCTGGGACCTGCTGTTCCGCTTCCGGTTCAACCCGTCCAGCAACGGCACGCAGTTCGACAACCGGGGCATCCAGCTGGGGCCCAAGTTCGGAGGCATGGACATCAGCCAGCAGACCTCCGTGTCCACGGGCGTCACCTACTACCACCGCCGCGACCACTGGCGGGAACCGCCCAACCTGCTCAACCCCTACTGGCGCGCCACGCTCGCGACGGATGACGTGGATGGCGAGGACATGACCGACGCGCTGAACGACTCCTCCGTGGGCTGGGCGGCGGACGCCTACAACGCCCTGAAGGCCCAGGGCTACCGGGGGCTGCCGTGAGCGTCCGCGTCCGGGGACGCCATCGCCGGGGCCAGGCCGTGCTGGAAGCGGCCCTGGGCATGCTGGTGTTCACCACGGTGCTCGTCTTCCTCATCCACTTCTCGGAGATCTCCGTGTTCTCCGTGAAGGTGACGGCGGCGACGCACGCGGCGCTGCTGGATGCGCCCGGCCACCGGCTGCATGACTGGCCGGGAGACTCGGACCCGTCCCGGCAGGCCGTCATCGACGCCGCGGCCGCCACCACCAACAGCTATGCGGACTTCGACGGGCTGAGCCGCACGCCGGGCCCGGGCACGGGCATCACCCAGGTCTTCACCCGGACGGACGGCATGCAGGTCACCTGTACGCCCAACGGCCCGGGGTATGACCCGCATCCCTTCGCCTACGTGGCCTACAGCGATGGCGGCGGAATCGCCTGCCAGGCGCGGGCGCAGCTGGCCGCCTTCCAGTTCCCGCAGCGCTTCGTGGAGGACTCGCAGGGGACGACGGGGTTCTTCAAGGAAGGCCACTACAACATGGCGCCGCTGAACGTGTGCGGCATTGGCCGGGCGTGGCAGAGCGGAGCGTGCTCGGCGTCGCTGACCAGCATGCTGGATGACTGGGGCCTGACGGGTGACGGCGAGTCCGGCTCGTGCCCCATCGTCCCGGACGTGCCCGCGCCGTGTCCCACGAACCTGCCCTATTGGAACATGGCGGCCAGCGTCTACGCGGCCAGCCTGTTGACGAACGCGATGGGGCCGGACTTCTCCGGCAGCTCGCTGGCGCTGGGCATCGTGGGGAGCATTCCGCTGCCCTTCTTCTATGGCGCGGAGAACATGTTCTGGATGAGCGCCATGGGTGAGGAGTGGGGTTTCCTCCAGCCGATGCCGGTGGATCCGGGTGGCTATTACGGTCCCGCGGCGTTGATCTACGCGTGGCCCACCTCGCCGGGTGCCATGCCTCCGGGGCCCTTCCTGGGCGCGGTCCCCTATCCCCTCGCCTGGGCGCAGCGCGACGGCTGTTTCCTGGGGAAGAACTGTCCTTGATGATGATTCCGTTTCTGTTGTCGCTCGCGCTGTCGGCGGGCCCCACCACGCCGGCGGATGCGGGAAGTCCGCAGCCGCGCCCGCCCTCGCGTGGCAAGGCGGGGGGGAAGGCGCAACCTCCGCCGGATGCGGGCGTGCCCGAAGCCGAGGCGCCCAAGGCACCGTTCCGTTGGGACATCCCGGGCAAGGTCATCTGGGTGCAGTCCCCGGGCCCGCAGGTGTCCGACGGCGTCCCCATGAACCTGGAGCTGGCGCGAACCGACTGGCCGCTCAACGCGGTCGTCCAGCACATCATGGAGAGCTTCCGGAAGGCCGGCTTCTACATGGCCCCGATGAAGGAGCAGCGCTCGCCCACCACGGAGCCGATGCTGACCGCGCTCGACGTGGAGAAGCTGCTCGCCTACACGGTCATCTTCCAGGAGAACGCGGACAAGTCGGTGACGCTCATCCTCGGCGTCTCCAACATGTCCAACTACAAGCCGCCCGGGACGACGCTCAGCTGGGCGCCGTTGATGCCGGGCGCGGAGGGGTTGACGCGCTCGGAGCTGGAGGGCGCGCACCTGGCCGTCTACGCGACCCCGCCCGGCACGACCGAGGCGCAGGTGCTCGACTACTACCGCACGGCGCTGAAGCCCGTGGGCTACGAGGAAGACCCCGATGAGAAGGGGCGCTTCCGGCGGGGCACGGAGCTGCTGATCATCGGCACGCGCACCGAGGAGAACCGCCTGATGGTGTCCCTGCGGCACCGCCAGGGGGGCGCTGCGAGCGCCCCCTGAGGGTCAGTGTCCGGAGCCCTTGCGGCGGACGTTCTGGGCGTTCTTGGCGTCCTTGGGGCTCAGGACCTTCATGCCGCAGCCCCGGTTGCAGGAGACCATCTTCTCCGCGCAGCGGGCGGGACAGCCGTGGTCGCCCTTCTTGCACTGGTTGATGCAGCGGCCCATGGGCTCCTGGCACTTGGACACGCACTGCGCCTGTTCCTGGCTCTGGAAGGGCGGCTTCATCTCCTCGCCCTGGTCATTCTTCACGGGCTGGAGCGGCGTCGCGGCCACGAGCGCGTTCAAGGACTGGGAGACGGCGGACGCGGGAAGCGCCCAGGCCGCGGGGGCGGCGAGCAGGACGAGGGCGCAGAGGCCCATCAGCAGTGCGGCGAGGGGGGACTTCATGGGATGCCTTTCGAGGGGAGCATGCGGCAAGGCTGGCCCCAAGCGGGAGCGCGCGGAGCATAGCGCTCCCCCTCGCGGGAATGAAGGCACACCCAGGATGCCCGCGCGGTGCTTCCTGAGCGATGATTCCGGGGCACAAGGAGCCTGACGACATGAAGACGCGAATCGCGATGCGGGGATGGCTGGGCTGGATGGCGCTGGGCGCCGTGCTGGTGGCGCCCCAGGCGCTGGCGGCGGATTCGCCACGGGCGCCGACGTGCGACGAGAAGTGCTCGCTCAGCGCCAGCTCCACGCTCAAGGCCTGTGCGAAGAAGTGCCCGGTGAAGAACCAGGCGTGCACGAGCACCTGCACGCAGAAGTTCCAGTTCGCGCAGGCGAAGTGCGCCAAGAAGTGTCCCAAGGGCAAGGGCAAGTCCGCCCCCGAGCCGCACTCGCACGAACACGGCGACGACCACCACGACGAGTGAGTCCGCGCGGCGGATTGAAGGACCGGCGGGAGGGTGTTACGGGCGCTGCCAGCCATGAGCGACGCCCCCTCCCGCAAGGACCTCGACGCCACCGTCCACCTGCCGCGCACGGAGTTCCCCATGAAGGGGAACCTGGGCCAGCTCGAACCGCGCCTGCTCGCCTGGTGGCGGGAGCAGGATGTGTGGACGCAGTTGCTGGCGAAGAACGCGGGCCGTGAGCCCTTTGTGCTGGCGGACGGGCCTCCGTACGCCAACGGCCACCTGCACGCCGGGCATGCGCTCAACAAGGTGCTGAAGGACATCGTGGTGAAGTTCCGGAACCTCTCCGGGCGCCCGTGTGACTTCATCCCCGGCTGGGACACCCACGGTCTGCCCATCGAGCAGGCGGTGGAGAAGCGCCTCAAGGAGCAGAAGCTGGACAAGCGCACGCTGTCCCGCGACGCGCTCCTGGAGCGCTGCCGCGAGTACGCGCTGGAGTTCGTGGACATCCAGCGCGCGGAGTTCCAGCGCCTGGGCGTCTTCGGGACGTGGGATGCGCCCTACCGGACGCTCGACTTCAGCTACGAGGCGCAGGAGGTGCGCGAGCTGGCCGGGTTCGCGCGCAGGGGCATGTTGTACCGGCGCAAGAAGCCCGTGGCGTGGTGCCTCCAGGACCAGACCGCGCTCGCGGAAGCCGAGGTGGAGTACGCGGAGCACACGTCGCCGTCCGCGTACGTGGCCTTCGACGCGGGGCCGGAGCTGGTGGCGCGGCTGCCGCAGCTGAAGGGGCAGCGTGTGTCCTTCGTCATCTGGACCACCACGCCGTGGACGCTGCCGGCGAACCTGGCCATCGCGGTGAACGCCGCGTTCGAATACGTCTTCTACCGGCTGGAGGACCGCGTCCTCTGCGTGGCGAAGGACCTGCTGGCGAAGGTGCTGGCGGAGGTGAAGTCGGACGAGCTCGCGGTGAAGCACGTGCAGTTGCCCATGGGCGAAGTGTCGTCACCGGCGCTGGTGGATCCGTCGCGCATCCTCGCGTACGCGACAGGCGAGGACCTGGAGCACGTGACGTATCAGCACCCGTTCCAGGAGCGGCAGGGGCGCGTGGTGCTGGGCGAGCACGTCACGCTGGAGGCGGGCACGGGCCTGGTGCACACGGCGCCGGGACATGGCCAGGAGGACTACGAGGTCGGCCTGAAGTACGGCCTGGACATCTACAACCCGGTGCGCGCGGACGGGCGCTACGACGACACGGTGGGCGAGGTGCTCGCGGGCCGCCGCGTGTTCGACGCGAACCCGGTGGTGCTGGACCTGCTGGCGCAGCGGGGCGCGCTGCTCAACGACAAGTCAGACACCGTCACGCACAGCTATCCGCATTGCTGGCGCTGCCACCAGCCGGTCATCCAGGCGGCCACCTATCAGTGGTTCATCCCCATGGACTCGCCGTTCCACGGCACGCAGACGTTCCGGCAGGTGGTGCTGGAGCAGGTGGACAAGGTCCAGTGGGTGCCGTCGTGGGGGCAGTCGCGCATCCGGGGCATGCTGGAGGGCCGTCCGGACTGGTGCATCAGCCGGCAGCGCAGCTGGGGCGTGCCCATTCCCATCGCGTACTGCGACGGGTGCGACGACGCGGTGGTGTCCCCGGAGGTGATGGAGCGGGTGGCGGCGGCGGTGGAGAAGGAGGGCGCGGGCGTGTGGTACCGCACGCCGGTGAAGCAGTTCCTCGGGGAGGACTTCACGTGTCCGCGCTGCGGCAAGGGAGAGTTCCACCGCGAGACGGACATCCTGGATGTGTGGTTCGACTCGGCGTGCATGGCGCCCGCGGTGCTGGAGAAGCGGCAGCGCGTGCCGGCGGACCTGTTCCTGGAGGGGAGTGATCAGCACCGGGGCTGGTTCCATTCCTCGCTGCTGGTGTCGGTGGGCACGCGCGACGTGGCGCCCTACAAGGCGTGCCTCACGCACGGCTTCGTGGTGGACGGCCAGGGCGAGAAGATGTCCAAGAGCCAGGGCAACACGGTGGCGCCGGACAAGGTCATCCAGCAGTACGGCGCGGAGGTGCTGCGGCTGTGGGTGGCCGCCAGCGACTACCGCAACGACGTGCGCCTGTCGGACGCCATCCTCAAGGGCCTGTCGGAGGGCTACCGGAAGATCCGCAACACGCTGCGGTACGCGCTGGGCAACCTGCACGACTTCGACCCGGCGAAGGACGCGGTGGCACCGGATGCGCTGCTGCCCCTGGACCAGTGGGCGCGAGGACGGCTGGCGCAGGTGGCCGCGCGGGTGCGGCAGGCCTACGAGGATTATGAGTTCCATCTCGTCTACGCGACGGTGGTGGACTTCTGCGCCAATGACCTGTCGGCCGTGTACTTCGACATCCTGAAGGACCGGCTCTACACGGCGAAGCAGGACGGCCCCGCGCGGCGGGGCGCGCAGACGGTGCTGCACGAGGTGCTCACGGTGCTGCTGCCGTTGCTGGCCCCGGTGATGAGCTTCACGTCGGAGGAGGCGTGGCAGCACCTGCCGGGTGAGCGCGCGAAGAGCGTGTTCCTGGCGGGCTTCGCGGACGTGGGCGCCACGATGCCTCCGGAGCTGGAGGCGCGGTACGCGAAGTTGTTCGCGGTGCGCGGCGCTGTGCAGGGCGTGCTGGAGGTGGCGCGGCGGGACAAGCGCATCGGCGCGTCACTGGAGGCGCGTGTGGTGCTGAGCGCCACGGGCGCGGTGCGGGAGCTGCTGGAGGCGCACCTCGCGGAGCTGCCCGGGCTGTTCATCGTGAGCCAGGTGGAGCTGGCGGAGGCTCCGTCTGATTCGACGAAGGCACTGGATGTTTCACAGACATTCGGTGACGGCGCGTCCCTGTCCGTGGAGGTACTTCCGGCGCTGGGCTCGAAGTGCCCCCGCTGCTGGGTGTATTCCGAGGCGGTGGGGCAGGGCGGGGATGTCTGTCTCAAGTGCCGTGAGGCATTGGGCTGAGTCAGGGATTGGTGGTCTCCAGCCTGCGCAGCGTGTCCACCAGGTTCTGCATGCGTTCGTGGTGCGTGCCGGGCCAGAAGACACGCTGACAGCCGGGGCACTGTTGGAAGTGGCTGTGGCGCTGGGCGACACCTTCGGGGACACGGCCCTGCACTTCGTCCGGCGTCGCGGTGGACAGCGAGGCGTTGCACGCGAGGCAGCGGGAAAAGGGCCGCATGCGCGACGTCAGGCCGTAGCGGCGCACCACCTCCACCAGCTGGTGCGCGGAGTCGGTGGCTCGCGGGAAGTAGCCCTGCACCACCTCCGACCGCTTGAGGACTCCCAGGTCCCTTGTGAGCAGCACTCGCGATTCGTCGTGGGACAGGCGCGCCAGCAGGTCATCCGCGTAGTCGTTGCGCCACAGGGTGTCGAAGCCGAGCATCCGCAGGAAGCCCGACAGCCTCCCCAACCCCACGTCGAGGATGAAGCGCGGCAACTCCGGGAGCGGCACTGGGATGGAG
This sequence comes from Corallococcus aberystwythensis, assembly GCF_003612165.1. Classification (GTDB taxonomy): domain Bacteria; phylum Myxococcota; class Myxococcia; order Myxococcales; family Myxococcaceae; genus Corallococcus; species Corallococcus aberystwythensis. Next base: position 32,140 of record NZ_RAWK01000042.1, read on the forward strand.
GCCGGATACACGTCCAGGTTCGTGTCCGCCTCCGCCCGGTGCCCGAAGCCCACCGGCTCCCCGTTCACCAGCACCACGTCCACCTCTGGATGCGGCGGCCCCAGCGACTCGATGAGGTCCTTCACTGAAGGGCTGCCTTGAAGCACGTGCGTGAACACCTGCTCCCGGCGCTCCGGTGCGACGAAGTCGTTCAGTGCGCCGTGAAACCGCACCGTGAGCTGCCGTGCTGACATCCTGGACTCCTCACGTCGTGCTGCGTCGTGGCCCGATCTCGCGATGCCTTCCTCTGAATCCCAGCCTTCCCCAGCTCCAGGTGTGTCGGGACTCTCGGATTCTTGAAAGGCGGAGGAAGTAATCCTCACGGGCCGTCAGGGGACAGCCTTCCTGCAAACTTCTATAATCACGCGCCAGTCGGCGTGCCGAAGCCGATGGGTCACCCCCTCGACACCCTCGGAAGCAAGGATCCAGGCCCTGCATGGCAATGAAGCTCCCCCCGTTCCTCCGCCCATTTGTAGCGCTGGGCTTTCTGGCGCTCGCTTGCGGCCCGGGTGACGAGCCCATCACGCCTCCGGACTCGGGGACCTCGGCGGATGCCGGCTCCCAGAACGACGCAGGCACCACCGTGGACGCCGGATCCGAAGTGGACTCCGGCGACAATGATGCCGGTACCGTCGTCGACGCGGGCACGACCGTCGATGCGGGCACCACCATCGACGCGGGCACGACCGTCGACGCGGGCACGACTGTCGATGCGGGCACTTCGACCGACGCCGGTTCCACGACCGATGCGGGCTCCGCCACGGATGCGGGTTCCACGACCGACGCGGGTTCGGCCACGGACGCGGGCTCCTCGACCGACGGTGGCTCCTCGACCGACGGTGGCTCGGCTGGCGAATCCGACTCCGACGGTGGCTACACGCAGATCCGCCTGATGGCGGCCAACCTCACCAGCGGCAACGGCCAGGACTACGACCCGGGCCACGGCATCCGGCTGATGCAGGGCGTGAAGCCCGACGTCGTGATGATCCAGGAGTTCAACTACAAGTCGGACTCCGCCGCGGACATCCGCTCCCTGGTCGACATGGTGGGCCCGGGCTTCTACTACTACCGCGAGAGCGGCGCGCAGATCCCCAACGGCGTCATCAGCCGCTACCCCATCATCGAGTCCGGCGAGTGGGAGGACACCCAGGTGTCCAACCGCGACTTCGCCTGGGCGCGCATCGACATCCCGGGCCCGCGCGACCTCTGGGTCGTCAGCGTGCACCTGCTCACCAAGAGCTCCGGCGCCCGCAACACGGAGGCCACCAACCTGGTGAAGTTCATCAAGGCGAACATCCCGGAGGCCGACTACCTGGCCATCGGCGGTGACTTCAACACCGACAGCCGCACCGAGGCGTGCATCACCACCTTCAAGCAGGTGGTGGACACCTCGGGCCCGCACCCGGCGGACAAGAACGGCAAGGAAGGCACCAACGCCGCCCGCGGCAAGCCGTATGACCACGTCATCGTGGACGCCGACCTGCGCAAGTACCAGGTGTCCACCGTCATCGGGGCCAGCACCTTCGCCAACGGCCTGGTGCTCGACAGCCGCGTCTACACGCCCATCTCGGAAATCTACCCGGCGATGAACTCCGACAGCGGCGCCGCCAGCATGCAGCACATGGGCGTCGTGAAGACGTACCTCACGCCCAACTTCTAGACGGCGTGCAGGTGAAGCGGGCCGGTCATCGGGAAGCTCCGGTGTCCGGCCCGTGCCTTTTTCAGAAGAGGTTGCTCCACTTGTGCCGGTTGCGCTCCAGGAAGCGCGCCACCGGCGGGATGCGAGCAACCAGCGGCGTCAGCAAGAACACCGCGCCCAACCGCAGGGGCTTGATGACCTGCGTGGCCACGTAGGCCGCGCCCCACGCGCCCGCCTGCGCCCCGGTGCCCTCCGGCTGGAAGCCGGCGCGGATGGCCGCCCAGAAGCCCACCAGCGACAGGCCGAAGCTCAGCCAGTACAGGCCAAAGGCCACCGGGCCGTACTCCAGCAGCAACGCCTTGAAGCGCGCCATCAACGTTGGCTTCGCGGAGGGCGTGGTGGTTCCGGGTGGGGCAATGTCGGGAGCGGAAGGTTTCACGTCGGGCTCAACAGGCGCCATGGGCGCACCATGCCCGAAACACGTGGCCTCCGGGAGGGCAAGGGCAGGCGGGCCAGCGGCCCCCCACCCGTGTCCGGGTTGTCAGGGCTCCCGGGGGCACGATAGAGGTTCGGGCACCGCATGAAAGCCTCCCTCCGCCTCCTCCTCGTGGTGGTCCTCGCCGTGCTGGCGGCGGATCAGGTGACCAAGTACCTGGCCGTGTCCCGGCTGACGGAAGCGCTGGACGGCCGCAGCGGCCTGTCGCGCGTGTCCGGCTTCCTGAGCGAGCAGAACCTGGACAATGACCCTCCGGTGGAGGGCGTGTTCCGCAAGAACACCCGGCCGTACCGCTTCATCGAGGACTACTGGCACTTCCGCTACGTGGAGAACCCGGGCGCGGCGTGGGGCATGTTCTCCAACCTGCCGGACACCGCGCGCAAGGCGTTCTTCCACGTGGTGAGCCTGGCGGCGCTGGCGTTCATCCTGGTGCTGTACCGCAAGACGGAGCCGTCGCAGAAGATGGTGCGCGTGGCGCTGGCGCTCATCACCGGCGGCGCGCTGGGCAACTTCGTGGACCGGCTCATCCGGGGCTACGTCATCGACTTCATCGACTGGCACTGGCGCAACCAGCCGGGCATGCGCTGGCCCACGTTCAACGTGGCGGACGCGGCCATCTGCGTGGGCGTGGCGCTCATGCTGCTGGACTCCTTCCGCCGGCCGGAGGCCGTGGCCGCGTCGCCGCTGCCCCAGGGCAGCAGCCCGCAGCCGTGACGCGTGGGGGTGGGCTGGTATATGCCCACCCCGTGCCGCGCAAATACGCCATCCTCCTCGCCCTCACGCTGGGCGTCATCGTGCTGGACCAGTGGACGAAGTACCTGGTCGTGCGGGACCTCACCACCCGCTTCGACGGGGCCACCACGCTGTCCCAGCGGCTGGGCGCGTTCTATTCGCCCGCGGAAGCGCCGGGCTACCGGGGCCTGCACTTCCAGCCCCGCACGCACGTGGAGGTCGCGGAGAACTTCTTCCGCCTGCGCTACGCGGAGAACCCGGGCGCGGCGTGGGGCATGTTCCGCGACCTGCCCCCGAACGTGCGCGGCCCGCTCTTCCACCTGGTGAGCCTGGGCGCGGTGCTGCTCATCGTCTTCTACTTCCGGAAGCTGTCCGGCACGGACCCCGCGGAGGTGTGGGCGCTGTGGGGCCTGCCGCTGGTGCTGGGCGGCGCGCTGGGCAACTACATCGACCGCGTGGCGCGGGCCTTCGTCATCGATTTCCTGGAAGCCCATTGGTACGACAAGGCCGCGTGGCCGTCGTTCAACGTCGCGGACATGGCCATCTGCATCGGCGTGGGCATGCTCGTGGTGGATGCCTTCGTGCGCAAGGAGAAGCCGGAGCCCTCCGCTCCCGTCAAGGCTTCGTGAAAGCGTAAGGTCCCCCATGCTCCCCGTCCTGCTGCGCCTGTCCTTCACCACGCTGTGGATGCAGCTGTTGCTGTACGCCGCCGCGGTGGGAGTGGTGGCCTCCGTCGCCGTCAATGGCTGGCGGGGCACGCTGGGGCCGGTGGATGAGAAGACGGGCAAGGAGGGGCCCGCGCCGCTCCAGGACAAGCTGCTGCGCGCGGTGGGGTTCGCGGTGGTGGGTGGCTTCCTCGCGTACTTCGGCCTGATGTACGCGCTGCCCGCGGACGCCTTCCCCGGCGGCAGGGGCGAGGGCATCCCGCTGCACACCTACGGCGTGCTCCTGGCCGCGGGCTTCATCACCGCGGTGTCGGTGGCGGGCCGGCTGGCGCAGGACGAGTGGCGCCGGGTGTCCTTCGTGGAGGGCCGGGGCTGGGTGGACACGGAGGGGCCGCGGAAGCGCGAGCAGGTGATGGACCTGGCGTTCTGGGTGCTGGTGGGCGGGCTCGTGGGCAGCCGCGTGCTGTTCGTGCTGGTGAACTGGCAGGACTACGCGCGCGACTGGACGCAGGCCTTCTCCCTGGGCGGCGGGCTGGTGTTCTACGGCGGCCTGATTGGCGCGGGAGGGGCGGCGTACCTCTTCGCCCGCAAGCACGGCCTGGACTTCCTGCGGCTGGCGGACGTGTGCATCCCCACGGTGTCGCTGGGGCAGTGCCTGGGGCGCCTGGGGTGCTTCTCCGCCGGGTGCTGCTGGGGCGACATGGCGGGGAGCCACTCGCACACGGGCGTCACCTTCCCGGGCTCCGCGCTGGCGCAGGACCTGTTCGGCCGGCTGGGGCACACGTCCAGCCTGGCGTATGGCTCGCAGGCCGGGGATGACCGCTTCGTGGTGGAGGCCACCGGGCAGGTGCTCCACCAGGCGGCGCCGGGCGCGGTGCGCATCTCCGACTGGGTGGCCCAGCACGGCACCACGCTGCCGGTGTACCCCACGCAGCTCTTCGAGTCGGTGGGCCAACTGGTGCTCTTCGTGGCGCTCCTGTACGCGCGCCGCTTCCGCCGCTTCCACGGGCACATCTTCGCCCTGTGGCTGATGGCCTACGCCGTGCTGCGCACCACGGTGGAGCTGTTCCGGGGCGACGTGGAGCGCGGCACCCTGCACGGCCTGCTGGAGTCGCTCGGCGCCCAGGGGCTGGCAGGGGCGGTGCCCCTGGAGGCCTGGTACAACGTGTCCACCAGCCAGTTCATCTCCCTGTGCATGTTCACCTTCGGTGCGCTGCTGATGGCCCGCCACCGGCCGGCGGGTGAGGCCGCTGGCCTGGGGCCCACACCGACAGCGGCCTGAGGTTGCGAGCCGCGCCCGGGTTGGGGACACTCCCGGGACATGCCGCCGCCCGACAACGCACGGCCCGCCGCCAAAGGTGGGGGCCGGCCCGCGCAGGACGCCAGTTCCTCCAGCGAAGCCGCCCTTCACGAATGTGAGGAGCTGGAAGCGTCCATCGCGGAGCTGCGCCACAGCTACGAGCAGTACTTCATGGGCATGGAGCGCCAGGCGCCCATCCGCGCGCATGAAGATTTGAAGAAGCGGATGCTGAGGCTCAAGGGGGCCTTCGTCCGCAGCACGTCGGTGAAGTTCCGCGTGCAGAGCCTCCACAACAAGTTCCTCACCTACGAGCGGCTGTGGGTGCGCACGATCCAGGAGATTGAGGCCGGCACCTACCGCCGCGACCTGGCCAAGGCCCGCCGCCGCGCCGGGACGAAGCAGCCCGGTGCCGCCGGGGAGCGCCAGAAGGGCGTGGTGGACCTCACGGAAGAAGTCACGGACATGGACTTCGAGGAGGTGGAGGAACTCACCGGCCGCCGCCCCATCAACGAGCCGAAGCTCGCCTCGGAGTACCTGGCGGAGCCGCAGCCCGCGGGGGGAACGCCCTTCCGGGGCTCGCCCGCCGTGGCCCCTGTCGCGGCGCAGCCGGCCGGTGCGCCCCGGGGCACGCCCGCGGGGCTGGTGCCTCCGGCGAAGGGCATTCCGGCGGTCGCGCCCGCGAGCAGCGGGCTGCCGTCCATCGCGCCCGTGGGGACCCCGGCGCTGGGGACGTCGAAGCTGCCCTCCGTGACGCCCGTGGTGCCTCCGGGTGGGACTCCGGCGGCGGGACGTCCGGCGGTGCCTCCGGGCATGGCCGCGAAGGCGCCCGGGGCTCCGGCTCCGCAGCAGCCCGCGCGTCCGGCGGCGGTGGCCGCGCCGCCCCGTCCCGCGGCGGCCGGCCCCGGTGGCGGCATGTCCGATGACAAGCTGCGCGCGGTGTACGACGCGTACGTCACCGCGAAGCGCCGCTGCCAGGAGGACACGTCCAAGCTGTCCTACGAGTCGGTGGCCGCCACGCTGCGCAAGCAGGTGCCGGAGCTGCTCAAGCAGCACAACGCGAAGGCCGTGGAGTTCAAGGTCGTCATCAAGGACGGCAAGGCCTCGCTCAAGGCCGTGCCCAAGTAGCGGAGGGCACGGCATGAACCAGGACCTGGAGTCGCTCAAGGCGCGGGTGGCGCGCCTGTCGGTGATGATCTTCGACATCGACGGCACGCTCACCGACGGCCGCATCTTCTGGGTGCCCAACTCCGGCTGGACGCAGATGTACAGCGTGCGCGACGGCATGGGCATCAAGCGCCTGCAGGAGGTGGGCATCGAGGTGGCCGCCATCTCCGGCGGCGACAGCCTCTCCGCGCAGATGCGCATGCAGTCGCTGGGCTTGCGCCACGTGCACTTCGGCAGCCAGGACAAGGTGGCGCACTTCGAGAAGCTGCTCGGCATCCTCAACGTGTCCGCGGAGAACTGCGGCTACATGGGGGACGAAGTGGTGGACCTGCCGCTGCTCAACGCGGTGGGCTTCTCCGCCACCGTGCCCGAGGCCCCGGACGAGGTGCGCGCCCAGGTGCACTACGTGGCCCAGCGCGCCGCGGGCTTCGGCGCCGCGCGCGAGGTCTGTGAGTTCATCCTGAAACACCGGACGCGCTCGGCGCCATAAGGGCTGCTTCACAGGCCTTCTTCACACGTGCCCAAACGTTCGCTCCTGGAAACGCCTGCCTCCCCATGGTGAGTCCGGGTTGTCGCTCCCCAGGCCCGTTCCTACCTTGCGCTGCCTGACGGCCGGTGGACGGCCCGAGACACGCGGGAGGCGACGTGGGGATGCGGCGGATGTGGCTCGGACTGGCAACGACCGTGGGACTCGCGGTGTCGACCGGATGTGGACAGTCCCCCGAGGACTCCGAAGCGCGGCTCGCGGCCCTGGAGGCCGAGGGCAAGCAGATGGACCAGGCCCTGGACGCGGTCGAGGACCGGCTCCTGGGCAGCCAGGGACGGCTGACCATGTGGAACGAACTGGGGCGGCGTCACCAGGAGGTGAGCGCCATCCAGTGCAAGGTGTCCGAGGCCCACCTGGCCGCCATCCTCAAGCACGAGGACAAGCAGAACCAGAAGGCGCGGATGATCAAGCAGCACAACTCGATGGCGTCCGTGGACACCGCCGTGCTCACCTCCGGCAAGGTGCCCTCGCAGCAGCGCAGCAACTGACCGGCACGCCTAACCGGGGATGCGCGCGGCACGGTCGCGCACGCGCTTCTCCACCGCGATGACGCCCCGGAGGAACAGCCCGGGCGCCAGCCGCCGCAGTCGCCAGAACCAGCGCGCATCCGCCATGGGCAGCACGTGCGGCGAGCCCTGGTCCACCGCCTTGAGCAGCCGCTCGGCGACCCACTCCGGACCAATCTTCGACTGGTCCACCAGCTTCATGCTCATGCGGCGCGTCCCCGCGTCGGCGTAGGGCGCGGCCGCCGCGGCGATGTTCGTGCGGAAGAACGTGGGGCACGCCACCGTGACGCCCAGCCCCAGCGGATGCAGCTCCGCGTAGAGCGTCTCCGACAGCGCGACGACCGCGGCCTTGGACGTGTTGTAGGCCGCCAGGTTCGGCGCGTACACGAGCCCCGCCGCGGACGCGATGTTGAGCACGTGCCCGGAGCCCTGCTTGCGCAGGCGCGGCACGAACGCGTGACAGCCGTGGATGACGCCCCACAGGTTCACGTCCAGCACGCGCTTCCACTCCGACAAGGGCAGCGTGCCCACCGCGCCGCCCGTGGCGACGCCCGCGTTGTTGACCACCAGGTCCACGCCGCCGAACGCCGCGTCCGTGGCGCGCGCCAGCGCCTCCACCGCGTCCGGGTCCGTCACGTCGCACGGGTGCACGCGCGCCTCACCCCCCAGCGCGGTGACGCGGCGGGCGGTCTCCTCCGCGCTGGCCGCGTTCATGTCCGACACCATCACCCGCGCCTGACGGGCCGCCAGGGCTTCACACAGCGCACGGCCCAGGCCACTGCCGGCACCCGTCACCACCGCGCGAGGACGAGAGGGAAGGCTCATGGTTCTTGGGCTCCTGAGACATGAAAGAGGGGCGTGACGCGACAGGGCTAGCATGACAGGCGGGCAGGCGGGCGCACGGTTCGTGACCCGGAGTCAGAAGTTGGCTAGAACCCGGGCCGTGCAACGCGCCTTGGTGGCAACAATGGCGGTCGTGGCGGCGGGGCTCCTGGGCTGCAACGACCTGGAGAACTGCGGCTCGACGGCGGTGGACATCACCCGGACCGACGGGGGCCTCTACCGTTGCGTGACGTCCGAGGATTGCCCCCGGACCTCACGCGTCTCCGTGTGCGTGACGGACGTCTCCTCCGAGCGCGAGTGCGTGCGCTGCGAAGAGACGCACTGCGTGCGACTCATCCCGGAGGCGTGCCAATGACGCGGCGGCTGTCGCGGTGGGCCTGCGTGCTCGCGGTGGGAGCGCTCGCCGTCACGGGTTGCCGCGACAAGCCGGTGGACCACATGCAGCGCGCCCGCGACGCCATCTTCGAGAAGCGTCCGGACGAAGCGCTGGTGGAGTACCGCAAGGCCTACGAGATGCTCCTGCGCGACGAGTCCCCGGAGGCGCTGGTGATGCGCGCCCGGGCGCTCAAGGGCGCCGCCGACGTGTATTGGCTGGAGCAGCGCAAGGTGAAGGAGGCGGTGAGCGTCTACCGCCAGCTCATCCAGCAGGCGCCGGAGTCGCCGGAGTCGCTGGACGCGCGCATCATCCTGGCGGAGCTCCTGCGGGTGCACTACCGCGACCTGCGCGGCTCCATTGATCAGCTCACCGCCGCGCTGCACCGCAACCCGCCGCAGAGCGCGGAGTTGCAGTACCAGGTGGCCAAGACGTACTTCGAGCTCCAGGACTATCCGCAGTGCGAGCTGGAGGCGAAGAAGCTGCCGGACCGCTTCGCCACCAGCCCCTACGTGGACGACGCGCTCTTCCTCCAGGCGCAGGCCCTGGCCATGGTGGAGGGCAAGCGCCAGGAAGCGCTGCGCACCTACGCGGACCTGCGCACGCGCTTCCCGGACTCGGAGCTGGCGCCGCACGCCCTCTTCGAGATGGGCAAGCTGCGCGCGGACGCGGGCGACAACGAGAAGGCCATCGAGACCTGGGTGGAGTGCTTGAAGACGCACCCGGATCCGTCGCTCGTGCAGGACGCCATCGCCCGGGCACGCCGCCGCCTGGCCAACCTCACGGTGGAGGGCATTGGCAAGAAGGAGGTGGCGTTCGACCGCAGCAAGCAGGCGCGCACCTCCGTGGAAGCCATGGGTGGCTCCGCCGAGGAAGCCGCCCGCGACCGCGGCGACTGACTTCTCGCGTGGGAGACATTCACATGAACGTGCTGGTGACAGGGGCCACGGCGGGCATCGGGCAGGCCATCGCGCGCCGCTTCGTGAAGGAGGGCGCGCGCGTCATCGCCACCGGGCGGCGCGGCGACCGGCTGGAGGCGCTCCAGGCGGAGCTGGGCGAGCGGCTCCTGCCGGTGACGCTGGACGTGACGGACAAGGCGGCGGTGAAGGCGGTGTTCGCTTCATTGCCGGCGGACTTCGCGCAGGTGGACGTGCTGGTGAACAACGCGGGGCTCGCGCTGGGGATGGAGCCCGCGCAGGCGGCGCGGCTGGAGGACTGGGACGTGGTGGTGGACACCAACGTGAAGGGCCTCCTGTACTGCACGCGCGAAGCGCTCACGGGCATGGTGGCGCGCGACCGCGGGCACGTCATCAACATCGGCTCCATCGCGGGGGAGTTCCCGTACCCGGGCGGCAACGTGTACGGCGCGACGAAGGCGTTCGTGCATCAGTTCACGCTCAACCTGCGCGCGGACCTGCACGGCACCCAGGTGCGCGTGACGGACATCCAGCCGGGCCTGCTGGGCGGCACGGAGTTCTCCCACGTGCGCTTCCGCGGCGACGACGCGAAGGCCGCCGCGCTCTACAACAACACCCAGCCGCTCATGCCCGACGACATCGCGGACACCGTGTACTGGGTGGCCACGCGGCCCGCGCACGTGAACATCAACGTCATCTCCATGATGCCGGTGGCGCAGGCCTTCGGGCCGCTGCTGGTGAAGCGCGGCGGTTAGCCCGGCACGGGCAGCGCGGCTTCCAGGAGCGGCGCGGGCACCGACGGGTCGTCCGCGTCCGCCACCAGCAGCACGTGGACGCGGCCACCCTCCACGCGCGCGTCCACGCCCTCCAGCTTCACGGGCACGTCCACCGCGTCCAGGTACATGGGCGTGCCGTCCGGCGCGAGCACCCCCACCGCCGAGCCCGCCACGGGCCCGTCCGCCACGCGGTCGCGCGAGGCCTCCGCCGTGGCGGTGAACACCACGCGCCCGTCCGGCAGTGGTGATGCGTCCGTGAAGGACAGCCGGACGCCGTTCGCTTCGCCCAGCTCCCACCGGCGCACGGTGCGCACCGCCTCCGGCCCCATCACGCCCACGTCCAGGCTGGCGAGCACGCGGTCCAGGTCCAGGTCCACGAGCGCGTCCACGCCGCCCTCGCCGTTGCCCCGGTTGAGCAGCCGCAGCCGCTTGCCCGCCACCGCCGCGCCCTCGACATTGAGCGCCACCAGCTCGCGCTCCAGCTGCACGTAGAGCGACGAGCAGTCCACCGTGCGCGGTTCTCCCGCGAGCGTCCCGTCCGCGTTCAGGGGCAGCACGGACGCCCGGCGCCGCGTGGGCGTGGAACCCGAGGGCAGGGCCAGCAGCGCCCCGTGCGCGAAGGACGCGGACGGGCCCAGCCGGCACAGCGCCTCCAGGTCCGGCTTCGCGGCCTTGCGCTCCGCGTGCCCGCCCGGAAGTTCTCCAGAGAAGAGGCGCACGGTGTGGCCCGGCGCGTCTCCGGTGGCGGGGAACACGGCCAGGTGGAGCGCGTCGTCCGCGACGACGTAGAGCCAGTCCCCCGCGCGCACCAGGCCGCTGGCGGCGGAGACGTGCGCGGGACGCCCCGGGGCTTCGGGCGCCGCGAGGGTGAGGGTGCGGCGGCGGGTGGTGGGAATCATGGGAGCCCGGGAGCGTCGCCGACTACAGCAGGGTGCCGCGCAGGAAGAGGCTCGCGGCCGTGAAGTAGATGACGAGTCCGGTCACGTCCACCAGCGTCGCCACGAAGGGCGCGGACGCGCTCGCGGGGTCGAAGCCCACGCGCCGCAGGATGAACGGCAGCATGGAGCCGGACAGCGTGCCGAACATCACCACGCCCACCAGCGACACGCCCACCGTCAGGCCAATGACGAACGCATGGTCGCCGTAGCTGTGGAACAAACCCTGCCACACCATCACGCGGGTGAAGCCCACGATTCCCAGCACCGCGCCCAGTGCCAGGCCCGTGCTCAGCTCCCGCCGGGCCACGCGCCACCAGTCCTTCAGCCGCATCTCCGACAGCGCCAGCGACCGGATGATGAGCGTGGTGGCCTGGCTGCCGGAGTTGCCGCCCGAGCTGATGATGAGCGGGATGAAGAGGCTCAGCACGACGGCGCGGGCAATCTCATGCTCGAAGTAGCCCATGGCCGTGGCGGTGAGCATCTCCCCCAGGAAGAGCACCATCAGCCAGCCGGCGCGCTTCTTGAGCATCGCCAGGAAGCCCACGTCGAAGTAGGGCGCGTCCAGGGCCTCCATGCCGCCGACCTTCTGGATGTCCTCCGTGGCCTCCTCCTGGACGACGTCCACGATGTCGTCCACCGTGACGATGCCCTTCATGCGCCGCTGCTCGTCCACCACGGGCATGGCCATGAAGCTGTGTTCGGAGAAGGTGCGGCTGACCGCCTCCTGGTCCGTGTTCTCCGCTACGGTGATGACGTCGCGCTGCATGACGTCCGCCACGCGCTTGTCCGGCGCGGCCTGGAAGAGCTGGCGCAGGGACAGCACGCCCTGCAGCCGCTGCTCGGCGTCCAGCACGTACGCGTAGTAGACGGTCTCCACCTTCTCGCGCGCCTGCTTGCGCAGGTAGCCGATGGCCTCGTCGATGCTCATGTCCGGGCGCACGCGGGCGAAGCGCGGGTTCATGAGGCCACCCGCGTCGTCCTCCGAGTACGCCAGCAGGACGTTCACCTCGCGGCGGCTGGCGTCGTCCAGCTGCGACAGGATGGCGTCCACCTGCTCCGGCTCCACGGCCTGGACCAGGTCGGCCAGATCGTCCGGGGGGAGCAGGCGGACCCAGGGGCGGCGCTCGCCCTGGGGGAGGCTGAGGATGAGCTCGCCCTGTTCGCGCGCGGTGAGGCCCAGGAAGAAGTCGTCCACCACCGCCGCGGGCAGGAGGCGGAAGCCCTCCAGGCGCTCGTCCACGGAGAGTACCGCCCAGGCCTCGTGGAGCTCGTCGGGGGACAGCGCGTTCTGGGTCTGGGGACTCTCCACCATGACGACGGCCTCGGAAGAAGAGGGGGAGGGTGCGCGGCCTCGCTGCATCGCGCGCGGGCCTCTCTACACCCCCGCAGGGGGCGCGGCGAGCGGAAGGCGCGAAACATCGCGTGGAAGACCCATGGGCGCCTGCCTGCCCGTGCGGTCCGTGTCAGGGGCCCGGGGCGTGCCCGGGGCCCTGACACGGAC
>NZ_RAWK01000430.1 GCF_003612165.1 Corallococcus aberystwythensis
GCCTCCGCCCCCCCAACCGCCCCTGAGCAGCAAAAAGTATAGGACGGATAGGAGCCCTGTTGAGGGCGGCGGGCTGGTGAAGAGGGGCCAAGAAGGGCCGCTGGAGGGTGACGCGCGGGCTGTGCGCCGGGCCGGAGCAGAGGCCGTGCCACCCCTCGGGGCACATGCCGGCCCAGCCAGGCGGCAGGCCGCAGGGGCGTGGGCTTCCAGGTCACTGTGGGTGCTTGGTCTCAACACCACGCGCTCTGGGGTGGACCCTGTGCCGGGGCCGTCAGGGATGCCAGCACCCTCCTGCGGCCTCCACACCTCACGCACGCTCCAGGGCGCGAACGGGCAGCCCATCGTCATCGACGGCCTCTGGGCGCTCGGGTCCGGCGGATGAGAGCCAGGGCCTCTACGGCCGGCTGGACGTGGCCACCACGGGCTCAAGCCTCGTTCCGTTCCGTCCCACGCGCTGAGCCGCGAGGGGGCAGCTGGTGAAGCAAACGCTAAAGCAAAGCCTGGCAACCCGTATTGGATTGCCAGGCCCCTAGCTGCCTTCGCGGCTAATTGCAGACGCCGTCGCGGTCCGCGCAGTAGGCGAAGCAGGACGACATGTAGACACCCAGGATGCTGGTGCCGTCGCAGCAGTAGCACGTCACCCAGGAAGCGTTCTTCTCAGCCGCGTCGGCGGTGGGACCGCACGTCGCCTCGCACTGAGCAACGGAACCGGTACACGTGGTGCCGTCCGCGCATGCAGCGACCACCTCTTCGTCGGACGTGCCACCACACCCCGCCAACAGTCCCACTGCCATCAAGCCCGCGACGATTGCCATTCGCATGTGTATGTCTCCCGGTTGAGTGCTGCCCGGCCACCATAAAACAGGGTGTCTCCCCTCTGGGAATCCGGGTTGCGAACACCTCATGCGCTGACGGAGTGCGGGGCCTCCAGGCCTGTCACGGCTCGACGATGAAGGTGGTGGAGTCCACTTGGGAGCATCGACGCCTCGACCTACAACCGGGACTTCAACCGCACCTACGCCGTGGACACCCTGTTCCCCGCGTCGCAGAACGACTGGCTGGCCCTCGCGTATAACGGCGGTGGTCAGCCTGCCTCAGCGTGAACGAGCGCACCGGCCGGTAGTCTTCCGCTGAAGGGTCGCATTCCGCCGCCGGGTCCTCCCTCAAGGGGGCCCGGCGGTCGTGTCTCCCCCTGGAGCCCGAGGTATGTTCACCGGCGCCTCGAAGACGCGATGGGTGGACATGAGCGCAGGTGCCGCAGAGGCTGTGAGTCAAGGAGCGACCGTTGTCATCACGCACCGGGTCCGTGAGGGCAAGCATGCCGACTACGAGGCCTGGCTCGAGGAGATCGCCCCGGTCTGCAAGGCCTCGCCGGGCCAGCTCGACTGGCACATCGTCCGCCCCGTCGCGGGACTGACCGAAACCTATACGGTCATCATCCGCTTCGATACGACCGCATCCCTGAGACACTGGATGGAGTCGCCGGACCGCGTCCGTTTGATTGAGAAGGTCCGGCCGCTGCTCGTGACCGGCGATGACTTCTTCGTCAGCAGCGGACTGGACTTCTGGTTCACGCCGGGAGGTGCCAAGGCCCGGGTTCCTGTCCGCTGGAAGCAGTACCTGGTGACCTGGTCCGCCATCTATCCCCTGGGGCTGGGGGTGCCGCTGGTGGTCAGACCCGTGTTGCGGCTCCTGGGCGCGCCTGACAACCCCCTCCTGACCACGCTGGCGGTGACGGGGACGGTCGTCTTCCTGATGGTGTACGTCGTCATGCCTCGCTACACGGCGCTCCTCAAGCGGTGGTTGTTCGCCTGAGCGCCACAAAGATTTCGAATCTCACCCGGGCCTTCAACATCCAGATCTCCAGCAACGGCACGACGTGGAGCACCCCGGTGACGGTGACCACCAACACCGCCAGCACGTCGACCCACGCCGTCAGCGCCACGTCCGCGCGCTACATCAAGCTCAACGTGACCACGCCGACCCAGAACGGCGACCCGGCGACGCGCATCTGCGACTTCGAGGTGCGCTGAGCCTTCCCGCGGGCGTACGTCAGGCGCCGCCCGTGGCTACCGGGCCGGCGCCCCCTGCGCGTCCAGCGAGCCGGAGTGGAGGGCGTGGTCGGCGACGCCCGACAGGCGCTGGGCCAGCGACTGCACGGAGTGGGTGACGTTCCGCGTCTCGTCCACCACCTTCAGCGTGCGCTGCATCTGGGCGGACAGCTCCTGGATGGCCTGGGCAATCTGGTGCGTGCCCGTGTCCTGCTGGGCCACGGCGGCGGTGATCTGACGCACGCTCGAGCTGGTGTCCTTGATGATGGCGGCCAGCTTCTGCAACTGCACGCCGGAGCTGCGCACCGCTTCCAGGCTTCCCATCACCCGCTGCTCGCCCTGCTCGCTCACCTTCGCGGCCTCGCGCATGCTGGCGCTCACGCCGTCGAGCACGTCGCGGATGCGCTGGGTGGCCTCGATGGACTGGTCCGCGAGGCTGCGCATCTCCCGCGCCACCACCCCGAAGCCCTTGCCGCTGTCGCCGCTGCGCACCGCCTCGATGGCCGCGTTGATGGCCAGCATGTTGGATTGGTCCGCCAGCGTCTTCACCGCGTCCACGATGCTGGCGATCTCCCGCGTGCGCGCGTCGAGCGCGAGGATGTGGCGGGCCATCTCCGACACCTCGGTGCGGATGGCGGACAGGTCCGTCAGCGTGCGCTCCAGGGCTTCGCCGCCGTCGCGCCCCACCTGTTCGGCCGTCTCCGCGGAGGCGGCCATCCTACGGGCCTTGTCGGCCGTCACGTGCGAGCTCTGGCGGATCTCCTCCACCGTGTGCTCCAGCTGCTGGAGCGCCGTCGCCTGGCGGCTGATGCCGGTGGTCTGCTCCTCGCTCGTGGCGCGCAGCTGCTGCACCACCGCGGCCAGCTCTCCGGCGCCGCTGCCCATGTTGTCGGCGAGCTGGCGCACCTCCTGGCGCCGCTCCTCCAGCCTGCGCGTGTGCTGCGCGAGGGCATTCACCACCCGTGACGAGCGGCTTCCCACGATGCCCACGAGCGACAGCGTGAGCGCGAAGAAGCCCCAGTGCAGCTGGCTGTCCGCCGCCTCCGCCAGACCGAACATGGGGAGCGTGCTGAGGACGCAGAAGAAGAAGAGGACGCCCAGGCCGATGACGAAGATGCGGGCATCCGCGTTGCCGCGCCAGGCCTCGACGGCCGCGACGCCGACACAGATCATGATCCCAGGGAGCGAATAGACGATCATCAGCGGCAGGAGGACCTGGGCCAGGCTCAGGTCCACGAGGACGATGGCGCCCTGGAGGGCGGCCGGCACGGAGACCACCGCCGCGCCGATGCGGAACCAGCGCATCCGCCCCTCGCCCACCGTGTCGGACATGAACCACGCGAGGCCCGGGAGGATGCAGTAGGCGCCCAGCAGCGTGAGCTGGTTGCTGGCGACGCGCAGGTCCCAGTGCGCGGCGAACAGGCCGCTCATGCCCAGCAGCAGCGCGCCCGCGCCCCCGGAGAAGACGGTCAGGGCCACCAGCATCCGCCCCTTGCGGCGCAGCACGGCGGCGCCCGCGGTCACCCCGGCGATGGCCACCAGCATCATCCCGATGACGAACGACGCCAGCCCCGTGCGTGTCACCGCGGAGAGCAGGTCGTGGCGCGAGCCCACCCGCGCTTCGCGCATCACGCCGATGGCGGGCCCGGTCCCCTGGATGCGCAGCAGGATGCGCTGGCCCCTCAGCTCGGGAGCCAGGGGCACCAGCTGCCAGAACATGCCGTCGTCCATGCGCTCGCGGCCCTCGGGGTTCACCGTCCCGCTCGCGTGGATGCGCTCGCCCCCGGCGTACACCTCGAAGGCGTTGGCGACACTCCCGAGGTAGAGCGCCGGCTCCAGCCACTTCCCCTCGGGGATGGGGATGCTCAGCCAGAGCAGCGTGTTCGCGCCACGGCCCGGCGGCTCCTTCAGCGCTTCCGTCGGCTGCCAGCCCTCTTCCATGCCCGTCGCCTTCGCCCAGGTGGGGACGCCGTCGGGCCTGAGCGGCGAGTCACCCCAGCGGTAGCGCCACCCGTCCACCGCCGGCACGGGGGCCTGCGCCTGCACCGGCGCCGCGTGCGCCAGGGGAGCCGACATCAACAAGGCGAAGAGCAGCGCGGTGCCCAGTCCCGCGAGGTGTGGGCGCCTGCCAGGGCCCGGACGCGCGCTCGCGGAAGACCTGGAGGGAACGACGGACACGGTGGGTATGAAGGACGAGACGCGGAAGAGCCCCATGTAGAGGGGATGCTCCGGCGCCCGTGACACAAATGCAAACAGGGTCTGAGACACTCCCAGACGCCTGCTGGCCCATGATTGCACGGCTTTCAATGCTTCCCGTGTTTCATGTCTGGTTTTGCGCCGTCCGGCCGCCTGGACACCGTGCGTGACAGGAATTCCAGGGATCCTCCGCGCCCCCCTCACTGCTGGGTGACGGCGTCGCCCGTCTTCGTAGTGGGTGAAGATGTATTCGGCGCTCTCCAGGGTGGCCTCCCCCAGGTTGATGCCGAAGGTGACCTCTCGGGTCATCTCCCCGGTGACAATCTCCACAGTCGCCGCGTTCGAGGTGCCGCTCGCCGGGTCGTTCTTCGGCAGCTCCCCTGTCGCCAGGAAAGGGGGCAGCAGGGGCGGGCGCTTCGGAGCAGCGCGACTGCTTGAGCCTCAACACCCCGCCATCTGCGGTGGGCCCTGTGCTGGGGCCCGCTTCGCAGGCCCAGAGGGCAGTCCCAGATGCTCCAGAATGGCGCTCACCCCACAGGGAGCTGTCAGGTACGCCAGCACCCGACGCCTGCCGCCACACCTCACGCAGGTCCACACGTCCAGCGCGAACGTCCTGCGTCGCAGTCCCGCCTGGTCCCATCGTGGCGTGCACTCCTTCTTCGGCTCCTTCACCGTCGCGGCAAACGACGGGCTCTTCTCCTCCGGCTCCGCCTTCTCTTGGGGGAGCAGAGATGGCCGCGGTTTCGCGCCTGGAGCGAAGACGCCATGAAACCTCGTGAGGTTTGTCCCAGGTGGAGACACCAGGGACGCCACATAAGGCGCATCGGGGCTGCTTTCGGGGAGGGGGCCGCACAACCAGCGTTTCGAGGGTCCTACGTATGAAGGGCGGACCGGGGTTCCCGCCGCGCGCGACGACGTGTCGCCGCGGGCTGGGCCCGGTGGCCGCCGTTCCCCAACTCGCCCCCTCTTCGCTGGCGCGGCCGCGCGAAGCGCCTGTCCTCAGGCGTTCCTCAACGAAAGTACATTCACCATGCAGATGCAGAAATGGCTCGTGTCGACGGTGCTCGGACTCACCCTCGTGGGAGGCGCCGGCTGCGGCCCCCAGGAGCAGCCCGCCCCCACTCCTGTCTCTTATACAACTCTGACGCTGCCGACGACTTACTAGGT
>NZ_RAWK01000431.1 GCF_003612165.1 Corallococcus aberystwythensis
GTGCGGACATGACCCCGTCGGCGGCGCTGGTGAAGCTGATGCAGGGGCTGGCGGAGCATCCCCGGGGGGGCGAGGCCCTCTCCCGCTTCCTCCGGACGCCCGTGGCCGGCGAGCTGTCCGTCGGGCGGCCGACAGTTCCTCCACCGGAGAAAAAAGGGCGCCCACCGGCGCGGGTGGGGCGGGTCGGCTGACACCGGGTGCGTGAAAGGAGCGTGGGTGTGCTTGCCGCCATGAAAAGGCGGCCCGTAAGATGGGAGGCGCGATGTCCGAGGAGAAAACTTCCGTCCATTCCATTTCGGACCTGCTGGGCAGTGCCCAGCAGCAGAGCGCGTATCTGATCGTCATCAGCGCCAAGTCCGCCGCCGGCATCGGGCGGATGTTCAAGCTGGACCGCTCTGAAGTGGTGCTGGGCCGCAGCTCCGAAGCCCAGTTCCAGGTGGAGGATGACGGCATCTCCCGCAAGCACGCGAAGGTCGTCGCCATTGGTGATGGCCGCTTCCAGCTGGTGGACCTGGGCAGCACCAACGGCACGTACCTGAACGGCCTGAAGGTGAGCGCGGCGCCGCTGTACGACGGCGACAAGATTCAAATCGGCTCCAACACGGTGCTGAAGTTCAGCATCCAGGACGCGCTGGAGGAGCAGTACCAGCGCAGCATCTACGAGTCCGCCACGCGCGACGGCCTCACCCGCGTCTACAACAAGAAGTACTTCATGGAGACGGTGCGCAAGGAGTTCGCGTACTGCCTGCGCCACCGCGTGCCGCTGTCGCTGGTGCTCTTCGACGTGGACCACTTCAAGCGCATCAACGA
Source organism: Corallococcus aberystwythensis (assembly GCF_003612165.1). Classification (GTDB taxonomy): domain Bacteria; phylum Myxococcota; class Myxococcia; order Myxococcales; family Myxococcaceae; genus Corallococcus; species Corallococcus aberystwythensis. Next base: position 811 of record NZ_RAWK01000431.1, read on the forward strand.
CGTGTACGGCCACCCGGCCGGAGACTTCGTGCTGACGCGCATCGCGCAGCGGGTGGCGGACACGGTGCGCACCGAGGACCTGCTCGCGCGCTACGGCGGCGAGGAGTTCGCGCTGATGCTGCGCGAGTCCGCGGAGGACGCGGCCCTGGCGTGCGCGGAGCGCTGCCGCGTGGCGGTGGACCGCGCGGACTTCATCTTCAGCGGCACGCCCATCAAGGTGACCATCAGCCTGGGCGTGGCGACGCTGCTGGACTCGGACTTCTCCCAGCCGGAGGACCTCATCTCCGCCGCGGACAAGTACCTCTACCGGGCCAAGCACGCGGGCCGTAACCGCGTGGACGCCAAGGCCGTCAGCGGCCCCTGAACGCCGGCCGCGAGCACCGGTGGAAGGCCTGATCCACGGGCCTTCCGCCTTCCCGGCCTCCCGTCAGCGCCCGAAGCCCAACCGGCGAAGTCCCTCCGCCGACACGTGCTTCACGTGCGTGTCCGCGTCGTGCGCCGCCGCCTCGCTCAGCGCCGCCACCGCGTGCGGCCCGCCCAGCGATGACAACGTCCTCGCCACCGCGACGCGCACGTCCGCCACGGGGTCCCCTCGCAGGCGCTCGGCCAGGACGCGCACATGCACGGCGCGGCCCACGAACTCCAGCGCCCGCGCCGCCGCCGCGCGCACCACCGGGTGATCCGACGCGAGCAGGCCCGCCGCTTCGTCCCCGCGCGACGGCTGGCGGTAGGCGGACAGCACGTCCAGCGCGGCCACCACCACCTCCGGAGCCCCGTCCTCCAGCGCCTTCGCCGCCAGCGCCATCGCGTCGCCGTTCCGGGGCAGGGACCCCAGCGCGCGCACCGCGCCCGCGCGCACCGGGGCCACGTTCGAGGCAAGAAAGGGCGCCAGCCGCCGGGTGGGAGGCGGGCCCTCCGTGCAGTCCCCCAGCCGTGCCACCGCCTCCCCCTGCACCTCCGGCGTCCGGGCGTTGCGCCCCTCCGCCACATCCCGCAGGAAGGCGAAGCACCCCTTCTCGCGGGCCATCGCGCCCAGCCACGGCCGGGCGGCCTCCGCCGACTCCGCGTCCTTCACGCCCTGGAGCGCCATGTCCCGCAGGGGCTTGCCGGCGGACTCCGCCAGCCCGCGCGCCGCCAGCTCGCGAACCCGCCCGTCGTCGTCTCCCAGCGCCCCCTCCAGCTCCCGCTTCGCCAGCGGACCGTAGCGGCGCAGGGTGGCCACCGCCGTGCGCCGGTGCTGCACGTCACCGGACCCAAGCTCCGGCCGCAGCGCGTCCAGTTCGCGCGAGTACACGGCGAAGAGCCGGTTGATGACGGCCTCGTCCGGGGGCTTCGCCTCCATCAGGAGCATCCGGCCCACGGACGCGCGCTGCCGCTCGGCGACGGCGAAGAGGAGCTCCGCCATCACCGCGTCGCCCGCGACCGGCCGCGATGCCACCACGTCCAGGACCACGCGCGTCGCGGACCGCCCCTGGAACGTGGCCAGGTGCAGGAGCGCGGGCAGGCGCACGGACGGCTCCTGCGAGTACATCTCCAGCGCCAGCGACTGGCGCACGGCATCCCGCTTCGCCCACACCCGGGCGGCGGCGGCAGGGCCCCGTGCCCCGGCCTCCCGCAGGAAGTCCGCCGTGGAGCGGCCCGCGTCGGCCGCGGCCCGGACAGCGGTGAGGCAGGCCCCCAGGTCCGCGTCCGGCGAGGTGTCCATGATCCAATCCGCCAGGGCCCGCCGCTCCGTCAGGCCCCGGCTCCGGGCACCGGCCCGCACCGCGGCCCAGCGCACGCGCCAGCTCCCGTCCTTGAGCGCCGACTCCAACGCCAGCTGCGCTGGCGCCCCGCCGGCCCCCAGGGAGGCCACCCAGCTGTCCACCCGCCCTCCGGTGACGCAGGCTCCACAGGTCCGCGCGCGCAGCGACGGGTCCTCGACGTGGCGGCGGCAGGAGGCCCAGCACTCGGAAGCCACCGTGCCAGCCCGGGAAGGGCTGGCCGCCAGCAGGAGCACCAGGAGGAGGAGACGGGACACGCGCCGGACATTCTAGCGCACTCAGGGTCCATCCTTTCGGTGCGGGTCTCCTTGCCTTTTCCGGCCCGCTGCGCCATACCCCCCGACTTTCTGAAGATTTACAGATTGCATCCAGCTAGGCGGAAGGAGGTGACTGCATGCCCGGTATTCGAGTGAAGGAAGGTGAGTCCATCGAAAGCGCTCTCAAGCGCTTCAAGAAGGCCACCGAGAAGGCCGGAATCCTTTCCGAGATCCGCAAGCGCGAGCACTACGAGAAGCCTTCCGTGAAGCGGAAGAAGAAGGCTCTCGCCGCCAAGAAGCGCGCTGTGAAGAAGGCCCGCAAGTCGTACTAGCAGGCCCGCAGTGAGGAGCCGGGGCTCCTTGAAGCAGTCAGGTGCCCTGGCTCCCGCCGTCCCATCCCCTGGCGCGGCGACCCTTTTCCCCGCCTGTGAGGAATCCCGACATGACCACCCTGAAAGAGCGCCTGACCGCGGACCTGAAGGACGCGATGCGGGCCAAGGACGAGCTGACCCTGAGCGTGGTGCGCATGCTCAAGAGCGCCGTGAAGTACAAGGAGGTCGAGCCGGGCGCCAGCGAGCTTGACGACGCGGGCATCCAGCAGGTCATCGCCGGCCTCATCAAGCAGCGCCGCGACTCCATCGAACAGTTCAAGGCCGGTGGCCGCCCGGAGCTGGCGGACAAGGAAGAGCAGGAGATCTCCGTCCTGCAGCGCTACCTGCCCCAGCAGCTCACCCCCGCGGAGCTCACCGCCGCCGTCCAGGCCTCCATCGCCGAGGTCGGCGCCAAGGGCCCCAAGGACATGGGCGCGGTCATGAAGAACGTGAACCCCAAGCTCCAGGGCAAGGCCGAGGGCAAGGCCATCTCCGAAGAAGTGAAGGCCCAGCTGGCCAAGCTGTCCTGAAGCACCCGTGATTCCAGGGGACGGGGCGCCGGAGACGTCTTCCAGGTGCCCTCCCCACCCCGGGCTTGAGCGGATTTTTTGATCCCTCGCCCGCTGGCCATTAAGCGCTGATCCCAAGGCCGTCCGCCCGTCCCCCACTCCGGGAGGCGAGCAGGCAGCCTTCAGGAGTGCGCGCCGTGTCCCAACCGCCGTCTGTTTCCGCGCCCCGGTCGCGTCCGCGGTCCCTACCCGCCTGGGAGGGCAACCGTGGAGGCAGCCGGTCAGGGTGCGTCAGACGGGCCGGTCAGGATTGCGGGCGGAAGGCCGCGCTCATGCGGATGGATGGAGGGGCGTCGTGATTCCGGAGCACAAGATCCAGGAGGTCCTCGACCGCGTGGACATCGTGTCGCTGGTGTCCCGTCACGTGGAGCTGAAGAAGGCCGGGCGCGAGTTCAAGGGCCGCTGCCCCTTCCACCAGGAGAAGACACCTTCGTTCTACGTCGTCCCGGAGAAGCGCTTCTATTTCTGCCACGGCTGCCGGGCGAGCGGCGACGCGGTGTCCTTCATCCAGCGCTACCTGGGCAAGACGTTCCAGGACGCGGTGAGGGACCTGGCCCAGGAGGTGGGCATCGACCTGGAGGCCGCGCAGGACCCGGGCCTCAAGGAGCGTCAGCAGGTCAAGGAGGCCACGGACTTCGCCGCGGAGCACTTCCGCGCCCTGCTCTGGCACGAGGACGAAGGCCGCGCCGCGCGGGCCTACCTGGCCAGCCGGGGCGTGTCGGAAGAGGTGGCCCAGGGCTTCGGCCTGGGGTGGGCGCCCGCGCAGTGGAGCCTCCTGGCGGACCGCTTCCAGAAGAACGGCATGCTGGAGTGGGGCCTGAAGGCGGGCCTCATCACCAAGCGCAACAGCGGGGATGGCTGCATCGACTTCTTCCGCAGCCGCCTGATGGTGCCCATCCGCGCGCCGGAGGGGCGGCCCATCGCCTTCGGCGGCCGGCTGGTCGCGTCGGAGGACGGCCCCAAGTACCTCAACTCGCGCGAGTCCCGGCTCTACAACAAGAGCGAGACGCTCTTCGGCATGGACCAGGCGCGCGACGACATCCACAAGCGCAAGACGGCCGTGCTCGTGGAGGGCTACTTCGACTGCATCGGCCTGCACCAGGTGGGAGTGCGCCACGCGGTGGCCCTCTGCTCCACCAACCTCACCGCCGGGCACCTCCAGGTCCTCAAGCGCGCGGAGGCCCGTGACCTCGTGCTGCTCCTGGACGGGGACTCCGCGGGCCTCGCCGCCGTGGAACGCCTGGCCGGTCCCCTGCTCGCCGCGGGCGCCCCCACCCGGGTGGCGCTCCTGCCGCAGGGGGATGACCCGGACGTCTTCGCCCGCCGCGAGGGCACCGACGGCGTGGAGCGCCTGCTGGAGGGCGCCCAGCCCCTCACCGCCTACCTCTTCGCCACCCTGCTCCCCTCCGGCAAGCAGGCGAGCTTCGAGGAGAAGATGGCCGCCCTGGAGCGGCTCAGGCCCGTCACCTCCCAGGTGCCTCCGGGCCTGACGCGCTCGGCGCTCATCAGCGCGCTGGCGAACCACTTCGGCTGGATGCCGGCGCAGATTGAATCGTCGCTCCAGTACAAGCCGCCCCCCACGCCCAAGCCCCCCGC
>NZ_RAWK01000432.1 GCF_003612165.1 Corallococcus aberystwythensis
CCGCGACCCCCGAGTTCTACACCTATTAAGTCGTCGGCAGCGTCAGATGTGCATAAGAGACAGCCATTTATACAAACCCCGATCCCCAGCGGATCCGCTCCGCCTCCTGTCGGTTACGACACACTTCCCCAGGGGCTTCCGGATTCCCGGCGCGCGTGACGCCATGCGAGCGGCGAGAAGAAGGGGCATGAGACGGTGGCTCCTGTGGGGATGTGTGTTGGTCGCGGGCTGCGGTACCCGCGAGGCGAACGTGCGGCGCGACGCGCTGCCCGCGACGGCCGCGGCGCCCGAAGGCACGGTCGTCTTCGAAGGAAGCTGTGACGCGTCCGGCGCGGTGGAACTGGGGGATGGCCTGTTCGTCGTGGCGGACGACGAGGACAACATCCTGCGCGTCTACGATGCGCGGAAGGGCGGCCGTCCGCTGCGCACGGTGGACCTGTCGCCGTCGCTCGAGTTGCCGGTGAAGAAGAAGCCCCCGGAGACGGACATCGAGGCGGGCTCGAGGCTGGGCAACCTGGCCTTCTGGCTCACGTCGCACGGCCGCAACAGCTCCGGCAAGAAGCAGCCCGCGCGCCTGCGCTTCTTCGCCACGAGCGTGGAGGAACCGGAGCACGTGCGGCTCGTCGGGCAGCCGTACACGCAGCTGTTGGAGGACCTGCTCGCGGACCCCCGGCTCGCGCCGTACGGCCTCACGCAAGCGGAGCCGCTGCCGCCCAAGGAGCCGGGAGGGCTCAACATCGAAGGCCTGACGGCGATGCTGGACGCGCCCGGGATGCTGATTGGTTTCCGCAGCCCGCTGACGGAGGGCAAGGCGCTGGTGGTGCCACTGCTCAACGCGGAGGCGGTGGTGCGCGACGGCGCGCCCGCGCGCTTCGGTGCGCCCCGGTTGCTGGAGCTGGGCGGGCTGGGCATCCGGTCGCTGTCGACGTGGCGGGGGCGCTACCTCATCATCGCGGGGGCCACCGCCTCCGAGGCGAAGTCGCGCCTGTTCACCTGGAAGGGTGGGGACGACGCGCCGGTGCCGGTGACGTCGGTGGACCTGTCGGGCGTGAACCCGGAGGCGTTCTTCACGCCGGACACGTCGGACGACATCCTGCTGCTCAGCGACGACGGCACCGTGCAGGTGGATGGCGTCGAGTGCAAGCGTCAGAAGGATCCGGCGCTCAAGCGCTTCCGCGGCGTGTGGACGGCGTTGCCGCAGAGCCCCTGAGCGCCGGAAGGCGCGCGGACTTCAGCGCTCCATGAACTCCGCCGCCGGAGCGACCTGGATGGCATCCGGGCGCACCGGCAGCTTCTGCTGGATGATGATTTCATCCAGCTTGAGCAGCTCCGGAGACTTGGGCGACGCGTAGGTGATGGGCGAAGGCGCGCCGGACTTCAGCTTCTGCGCCAGCCCCTGCGCGTCCTCCGTGACGAACACGAACGCCAGCTTCTCCGGCTGAAGCTGCCGGCGCACGGCGGCCTGCACGGACTCCGGCGTCATCGTCGTCAGCGCGGAGCGGTAGGCCTCCAGGAAGTCCGGCGTGCCGTAGTAGAGCGAGTCGATGGCGTAGCCCAGCCGTCGCTGGTCGGTCTGCTCCCACAGGCGCGTGTAGCCCTGGAGGAAGCCGCGCACCAGGTTGAAGCGCTCCTGCGTGAGCGGCTCCTTCGACATCCGCTCCAGGAAGTACACCGCGCCGCGCGTGGCGAACACGCCGTTGGCGGGCACCACGGGGCGCAGCCAGATGGACACGTCCTGCTGCGTGCGCACCAGGTTGGTGCGGTTGAACGTGCCGTTGCCCCGGTCCTCGATGAAGTGCTCGACGTAGGCGTAGTCGCCGTAGTTGAGGCCGCGCTGTTCACGCAGCTCGTTGAAGAGCACGCCGATGAACTGACGGTGCTCGCCCAGGTTCGACAGCGCGAACGCCACCGGGAAGAAGTCCGGGTCACCCCGGCGCATTGGCGTGACGAAGCCCATGCTCACGGCGGTGGAGAGCGTGGGCTTCTGGAGGATGAGCGTCCGTCCGGCCGACGACTTCACCGTGGGCAGCTCCACCCGGGGCGCACCCTTGGCGGGCAGCGCGGAGAGGCGCGAGGTGACGGTCTGCTGGAGATTCGCGTCCACCGGCCCCGCCAGCCCGATGACCAGCCGGTCCTGCGTGAAGACGCGGCGCGCGTGCGCCTTCACGTCCTCCAGCGTGAGGGACTGGAGCCCCTGCACGGTGCCGCCGGTGTAGTGGGCGTACGGGTGTCCCGCGTAGATGAGCGCGTCCAGTCCCACCTTGCCGAGCGTCTCGTCGTCCTCGCTGCGCAGGCCGTTGCGCACGGCATTGAGCGCGTTGGCGCGCAGGCGCTCGAACTCCGCGGGGTCGAAGCGCGGCTGGAGCAGCGTGTCCGTGAAGAGCAGCAGGAACGAGGGCAGGAAGTCCTGATGGACGCGGCCGGAGAGGGTGGTCATCTCCTTGTCGGTGACGACCTTGACCTCGGCGGCCATGGGGTAGAGCGCTTCCAGGAACTGCGCGGCGGTGAGGCGCTGCGTGCCGCCCTCCGCCATCAGCTTCGCGGTGAGGGCGGTGAGGCCCTCCTTGCCCTTCGGGTCGTCGATGGAGCCCGTGTGGAAGACGAGCCGCAGGCTGACGATGGGCGTGTCCCCACGGGCCTGCACCACGAGGTGCATCGGCGGCGGCTCTTTCAGCGGCACCGCGGGCACGTCGCCCGGCTCGGTCGGCGGCTCCCCGGGAGGGTTGTCCGGCGGGGTTTCGGGAGGCTTGTGGTGGGCGCAGCCGGCGAGGGACAGCGCGGCGGCCAGGATGAGCGACACGGTGGCGCGGGTCATCATCACGGCGTCCCTCCAGCGGCGACGGCCTTGGGGGTGAGGGTGAGGACGGTGAGGTTCTTGTCCTCGAGGTACTTCCTCGCGAACAGGGTGATCTGCTGGGGCGTCACGCTGCCCAGCTGCTTCAGGTAGCTGGCGAGCGCGTCAGGGCGGCCCATCACGCCCGCGTAGAGGGCCAGGTCGATGGCCACGTCGCGCGGCGTCTCCAGGTCCATCAAGAGGCCGTAGCGCAGGTGGTCCTGGATGGACCTCAAGCGCGCGGCGTCCACCGGGGCGCCGGACAGCGCCGTGACCTCGCGGCGCAGCACGGCGTCCACGGCGGCGCGGTGCTTCTCGTCCTGCAGCGTGGCGTCGATGGGGAAGAGGTACGGGTCGCGGTGGGGCGTCGTGTAGACGTTCAGCGACTCGACGTACTGCTTCTCCAGCACCAACTCCTTGTACGCGGGGCTGGTGTCGCCCACGAGGTACTCGGCGAGGAGGGTCTGGATGGCGGCGTCAGGCGTGTCCGCGCGGGCGGCGGGCGTGTGCCACGCGAGCACGTGGCGAGGCTGCGTGGGCTGCGGCCAGTCCACGTGGACCGAGCGCTGCGCCGTCTGCGGAGGCTCGGTGGGAATGATGATGCTGGTGGCCTGGCGCTGCCAGCCGCCGTAGGCCTGGGTCACCTGGGCGACGACCTGCGCGTCGTTGAAGTCACCGACGATGAAGAGCGTGGTGTTGGCGGGCGTGTACCAGCGCTCGAAGAACGAGCGGCTGTACTCATACGCCTTGGGCATGGCCTGGATGTCTTCATAGAAGCCGAGCGTGGTGTGCTGGTACGTGTGGCGCTTGAAGGCCGTCTTCGCCAGCGCCTCCTCCAGCTTGAGGTCCGGGCCCGCGGCGTTCTTGTGGTACTCGCCCAGGACGGCGAGCGCCTCCGTCTGGAAGGCCGGCTCGGAGTACTCCAGGTTCTGGAAGCGGTCGGCCTCCAGCGCGATGAGCTTCTCCAGGCCGGCGGTGGGGCCGTACACCTGGTACACGGTGATGTCGTCGGTGGTGAACGCGTTGTCGTCGAAGCCGTAGCCACCGAGGATGCGCTCGCGCTGCCCTTCCGGGTTCGCCTTCGTCCCCTTGAACATCATGTGTTCGAAGAAGTGGGCGAAGCCGGTGCGGCCGGGCTCCACCTCGTTGCGGGAGCCCACGCGCACGGCGGTGACGTACGCGACGATGCCGGGCGAGTTGAACGGCACGCGCACCACGGTGAGTCCGTTGGGCAGGCGTGTCGTGTTCAGCGTGTAGGGGAAGAAGCGGGAGGCGTCTGGAGGCTGCTGCGCGGACGCCGGGAGCGCCGGCATCAGGAGCAGCAGCAGGAGGGGCAACAGGCGGCGCATGCGCGGACCCTTTCGGTGCCAGGGAAGCGCGGGACGTTACGCCGGAGGTAGGCCCGGTGGGGGCGGCTTTCCGCGCGCGTGTCATCTGCGCACCAGCGCCGGGCCTCACACGGTGATGACAATCTTTCCGAAGTGGCCGCCGGACTCCATGTACTGGAGGGCCTCGCGCGCCTGGCCGAAGGGGAAGACGCGGTCGATGACGGGCCGGGTCTTCTCCCGCGACATGGCCTTGAGCATGTCCTCGAACATCTCGCGGCTGCCCACGTAGGTGCTGATGACGCGCAGGTGCTTCGTGTGGGTGGCGGCGGTGTCCGGCTTGCCGGGAGCGCCGGTGAGCAGGCCGATGAGCGCGATGTGGCCGCCCTCCTTCGTGGCCGCGACGGAGCGGGGCAGCGTGCCCGCGCCGCCCACCTCCAGCACGTGGTCCACGCCCTGGCCGCCGGTGAGCGTGAGCACCGCCTGCTCCCAGTCCGGCGTCTGGCGGTAGTTGATGAGTCCGTCCGCGCCCAGCTGCTTCGCGCGCTGGAGCTTGTCGTCCTGGCTGGAGGTGATGACGACGCGGGCGCCGAGGATGCGGGCGAACTGGAGGGCGAAGATGGAAACGCCGCCGGTGCCCTGCGCGAGCACGGTCTGCCCGGCCTTGAGGCCGCCCTGGGGGACGAGCGCGTTCCAGGCGGTCACGGCGGCGCAGGGGAGGGTGGCGCCCTCCTCGTAGGAGAGCCAGTCGGGGAGGACGACGAGCCCCTCGGCGTCCAGGCAGACGTACTCCGACAGGACGCCGGGGATGCTGCCGCCGAGCGCATGGGCGACCCGCTCCGGGGTGCGTTCGCCGTCGGTCCAGACCTGGAAGAAGGTGGGGGCCACGCGGTCGCCGGGCTTCACGCGGGTGACGCCGTGGCCCACGGCGACGACCTGTCCAGCGCCGTCCGAGCAGGGGATGAGGGGGAGCTTCATGCCCGGGTAGGTGCCGCGGGCGATGATGAGGTCGCGGTAGTTGAGGGAGACGGCGTGGATGCGGACGAGCGCCTGGCCGGCGGCCGGTTGGGGCTGGGGCGTCTCCACGAGGGCCCAGCTGGAGGAACCGGAGGTGTGCTGGAGCGCGTACGCCTGCATGGAAGTGACTCCGCGAGGGGGTTGCCTGGGGGG
>NZ_RAWK01000433.1 GCF_003612165.1 Corallococcus aberystwythensis
GCGCGGAGGGGGGAGGCTTGGGAACCGCGAGCGGCCTGGTGGGCGCCGGGGCGGACGCCGCCATGGGGGCGTCGCCGTCATCCAGCAGTTCCTTCAGGTCCGCGAGCGGATCCGCCTCGTCCGGGGGAGACGGCATGTGCGCTCCCAGGTTACCGGCCACGGGCGCTTTCCACCAGTTACGCGATGACGACCCGTGCCGCTTCGCCTGCCTGGTGGGTGACAGGCGGCACGGTCCGCTCGACGTGAGGGGGGCGGGACGTTAGCCAATGGAGCAAACATCACACCTCGCCTTGCCTCCCCTCGGGAGGGGATGACAGCTTCGGACCACTTCTATGGCCATCCGCTACACCCTGCCCAACGGGCTCACCGTCGTCTTCGAGGAGCAGCACGCCGCCAAGGTCGCGGCCTTCCAGGTCTGGGTCAAGGCCGGCAGCGCGGATGAAAGGCCGGACCAGGCGGGCCTGGCCCACCTGCACGAGCACATGCTCTTCAAGGGCACGGAGCGCCGGGGCCCGGGCGAGATTGCCCGCGACATCGAGGCGCACGGCGGCGAAATCAACGCCTGGACGTCCTTCGACCAGACCGTCTACCACATCGTCCTCGCCAGCCAGTTCGCCCGCACGGGCCTGGACATCCTGGGGGACGCGGTGCGCCGCTCCGCGTTCGACAAGGACGAACTGGCGCGCGAAATCGAGGTGGTGTGCGAGGAGATCAAGCGCAGCTACGACTCCCCCTCGCGCCGCTCGTCCCGCGGGCTGTTCACCACCGCGTTCCAGACGCACCCCTACCGGCTGCCCGTCATCGGCACCGAGGAGAGCGTGCGCAGCTTCACGCGTGAGAAGGTGCTGGAGTTCTACCACCGGCACTACACGCCCAGGAACCTGGTGCTGTCCGTCGCGGGCGACCTGAACGAGGCGGAGCTGCGCCAGTGGGTGGACGAAATCTTCGGCGGTGACTGGGGCCGGCCCTACGCGGGCCCGGTGGAGCGCCCCCGCGACGCCGCGCCCACGGGCCGCCGCGTCCTCATCCAGACGGAGGACGTGAAGGAGGCCTACGTGAACCTGGCCTTCGCCATCCCGGAGCTGGAGCACCCGGACGTGCCCGCGTTGGACCTGCTGTCGACCATCGCCGGCCAGGGCAATTCGTCCTGGCTGGTGCGCGAGGTGAAGCGCCGCCAGCACCTGGTCAATGACGTGCACGCGTCCGCGTACACGCCCAAGGACCCGGGCATCTTCTCCGTGTCGCTGACGCTGCCGCCCGCGCAGGTGCAGAAGGCGCTCACGCAGACGGCTCGCGTGCTGGAGGCGCTGCGCACCACGCTGGTCCCCGAGGACGAGCTGCGCTCGGTGCAGGCGAGCGTGGAGGCGGAGTCCGTCTACCGCAAGGAGACGGTGCAGGGCACCGCGCGCAACCTGGGCTCGTACCAGACGTCCCCTGGCGGCCTGGAGTCCGAGGCCCGCTACCTGGAGGACGTCCGCAACCTCAAGCCGGAGGACCTGCGCCGCGTGGCCCAGAAGTACCTGCGTCTGGAGCACGCCGTCGTCACCGCACTGGTCCCGCCCTCCGCGGAGCTGACGGAAGCGCAGTTGCACGCCGCGCTGGACGAAGCGGCGAAGAGCCCCGGCCTCACGCCCCCGCCGCGCGCCACCCGGACGCCCCCGGACGCCCCGGTGCGTCCGGCCCGGAGCCTGGCCGCGTCCGCGCGTTCAGAGGTGGTGCAGGAGAAGCTGCCCTCCGGCGCGACCCTCATCATCCGGGTGGAGCCGCACATCCCGCTGTTCTCCATGCGCGCGGCCTTCATTGGTGGCGCGCGCTACGAGACGCCCGAGAACAACGGCATCTCCACGTTGATCAGCCGCACCCTCACCAAGGGCACCACGACGCTCAGCGCGGATGACATCTTCCAGCTGGGGGACCTGTACGCGGGCAACATCGTCGGCCAGGGCGGCCGCAACTCCGTGAGCCTGAAGGCGGACTTCCTGTCGCGCTACTTCGAGCCCAGCTTCCGGCTGTTCGCGGACGTGCTGCTCAACCCGGCCTTCCGCGAGGAGGAGGTGGCCCGCGAGCGCGCGCTGCTGCTCCAGGACATCCTCACCCGCGAGGACAAGCCGTCCAGCCTGGCGTTCGAGCTGTTCTCGCGCACGCTCTACCAGGAGCACCCGTACCGGCTGTCGCTCGTGGGTGAGAAGGCCTCCGTGGAGGCGCTGGGGCCCGAGCAGCTGCGCGCGTATCACCGGGCGCACATGGACCCGTCGCAGATGACGCTCAGCGTGGTGGGCGACGTGGACGTGGACGAGGTGCGGAAGCTGGCGAACGAATACTTCGGCCAGTCGCGCGGCGGCGCGGTGGCGCCGAAGCAGCTCCAGCCGGAGGCGCCTCCCTCCGCTCCGCGCACGGAGAAGAAGGTGCTCGCGCGCGCGCAGACGCACCTGGTGATGGGCTTCCAGGCGGCGCGGATGACGGACCCGTGGCGCGTGGTGCTGGACGTGCTGTCCACGGTGCTGTCGGGCCAGGGCGGGCGGCTCTTCATCGAGCTGCGCGACAAGCGCTCCATGGCCTACAGCGTGAGCAGCTTCTCCATGGACGGGTTGGACCCCGGCTACTTCGCCGTCTACATGGGCACGAGCCCGGAGAAGGTGGACGCGGCGGTGGAGGGCATGCGCCGCGAGCTGCAGCGCATCCGCGACGAGCCCATCCCGGCCGAGGAGCTGGAGCGCGCCAAGCAGCACATCATCGGGGCGTACGAAATCGACCTGCAGCGCAACAGCGCCCGCGCGACGCTGCTGGCGCTGGACACCTGCTACGGCATCGGGCTGGACAACTTCCTGCACTACTCCGAGCACGTGGCGAAGGTGACGGCGGAGGACGTGCAGGCGGTGGCCCGCCGGGTCATCGACTTCGACCGCATGGCCATGGCCGTCGTCGGTCCGTAAGGCGTGTCCCCCGCGAGCGTGGAAGCGTCACGACGACGACGCTTCCACGCCGCACCGGGTGCGGTAGAAGGGGCGCCATGTCCCAGACCTACCTGTCACTCACCGTGGATATCGCGGAGGAAGCCTCCGAGATCCTCCAGGACCTTCTCCATGAGACCGGCGCCCTGGGCCTGGAGGTCCGCGACACGGAGACGCCCTCCATGCCGGGCGTGCGCGTCCCCGCGAAGGGTGAGTCCATCGTCGTTGCCTACTTCGAGGACCGCGAGAGCGCCGAAGAGGCCCGCGACGCCGTGGCGGAGAGCCACCCCACCGCGCGCCTGTCCCTGGACGAGCAGCCCCAGCAGGACTGGAGCAACGAGTGGAAGTCGCTCATCAAGTCCGTGCAGGTGGGCCGCCTGTGGGTGGGACCGCCCTGGGACGCGGTGAATGCGCCCGAGGGCAAGATGAAGGTCGTCATCGAGCCGAAGATGGCCTTCGGCACGGGGGACCACCCCACCACGTCGCTGTGTCTGGCGGCGGTGGATGACTTCATGTCCACGCACCCGGGCGCGAGCGTCCTGGACGTGGGCACCGGCACGGGCGTGCTGGCCATCGCGGCGAAGAAGCTGGGCGCGGGCCACGTGGTGGGCACCGACAACGACCCCATCTCCGTGGAGCTGGCCCGGGAGAACTGCGCCGACAACGGGACGCCCGACCTGGACATCTCCGGGCGTGAGCTGACGGAGGTGCCCGGCACCTTCGACCTGGTGCTCGCGAACATCCTGGCGAACACGCTGATTGAGCTGGCGCCCCTCATCGTGGCCAAGACGAAGGACCGGCTGGTGCTGGCCGGCGTGCTCGCGCACCAGCGCGTGGACGTGGAGGCCGCGTACCGCAAGCTCGGGTGCACCGTGATGGAGGGCGCGCAGCAGGGCGAGTGGGTGCGCATCGACTTGAAGCGCTAGGAACAAGAGGGGGTCGGGCCGCGAACGCGAACGCTCGCCAACCCGACCCCATCTGGACTCGCGAGGCTTTCCCCCTTGACGTCAGGACCCCGCGAGTCCCGCCGTGTGCGGACAGTCCAGTTGCAGTCCGCGTGCCCACCGCCGTGTCCGGGGGGCCCCTGGAAGCAGCGGGACGGTTGTAGCGGGGCCGGTTACGGAGCGCGCGGCGCGTGTGACCTTCCGCGCTACAGCGGGCGGCTCCGGAGCTTCAGGCGAACGCGAGCGAGCCCGCCGCGCGCAGGGAGCCCACGACTTCGTTCCGGGTGTTGAGGATGCGCGGCTCCGCGTGGTGCTCCAGGCCCGTCATGGGCAGCGGCAGGCCCTGCTGTTCCGCGACGAGGCGCAGGACGGCGAGCAGCGCGGGCGCGGCGCAGCGGGCGTCGCCGTCCTCCACCTTGAGGGCCACGCCCAGACGGGCCCGGGGGAGCGCGGCGCAGTAGACGCCCTCCGCGCCAATCTTCACCACGGCCTCGCCGCCGAAGGCCGTCATCAGCTCCGTGCACGCGCGCCCCTTGCCGCCAACAAGCTCCGGGTGCGCGAGCATGGCTTCGCGCAGGCGGCGCGCGGCGGGCGCTTCCGACACGCCGAAGCGGGCCCACGCGGTGGCCATGGCGCTGAGCGGCAGGCCGAAGCAGACGGCGAGGCAGCCATCCACGGCCTTCACCAGCGCGTCGCGCGGCAGGCCCGTCCACTTGGCGATTTCATCCTGGATGCGCTCCTGCACCGGGTGGCCGTCGCTGGCGTAGCCGTGCACGTCCCAGCCGTGGTGACGGGCCAGCGCGAGCATCCCCGCGTGCTTGCCGGAGCAGTTGTTCCACCGGGGCGTGAGCACCACCCCGGCCTTCAGGGCTTCTTCGGCGACGGCGGGTGACAGCGACGGGTGCGGGCCGCACGCGAGGTGGCGCTCCTCGCAGCCGGAGGCGCTCAGCATCTGCATGGCGAGCGCGCGGTGCACGGGTTCGCTGGAGTGGGACGCGCAGGAGAGCGCCAGCTCGCGCGGGCCGAAGCCGTAGCGGTCCGCCGCGCCGTCCTGAACCATGGGCAGCGACTGGAAGGGCTTCGCCGCCGAGCGCCAGAAGGTGACGCGCTCCGGGTCGCCCGCGAACGCGACGCGCGTGCCCTCCGCGCTCACCACCGCGACGGACACGGTGTGGAGGGACTCGACGAAGCCGGAGCGGGTGGACTCGATGACGAGGGTGGACATGGGGGTGGGCGCGCCATAGCAGGAACGGGACGCCGCCGGTCGCTCGCGCATTCCGGAAAGGGAACCTCCGGACGCATGGAGGGCTATCCTCCAGGCGCCCTCCCCTTCAAGGAAGCCGCCGTGGTCCGCCTCTTCGTCCCCCTGCCCGAC
>NZ_RAWK01000434.1 GCF_003612165.1 Corallococcus aberystwythensis
CCCCGAGACGACCCAGCCCCAGCAGCCCGCGCCCCAGCAGGAGGACGAGGGCGGCACCGTCTCCGCCATGGCCGCGACGGCCATCACCTGGGAGGACTTCACCCGAGCCCACACGACCACCTCCCTCACGTGCATCAGCGCCAGATACGCGCATTCGTGTGCCTTCTGCGCGAGCAACAACGACTACCAGCTGGAGTACTCGAACAGCTGGTGCACCGGCCCGAACGACACCTTCAACTCGTGCATCACCTGTGACAAGGCGTGGCTCACCGACATCCAGCCCATCTACCTGCCGGACGGTGACCTCATCAACGTCATCGTCGAGCACAACGCCGCGTCGCCGGACGTGGTGGAGTTCCGACTGGAGTCCGGCTCGGCCGTGACGTGGTGGAAGCAGGTGGGCCTCGTCGGAGGCGGCGACCACTGGAAGGTGTGGAACGAGAACGGCAACTCCTGGTGCAACTGGCCCTCGGCTTCGACGGCCAACTGCAACACCAACTCGCAGTGGACGAGCATCGTGACCGGCCCTGGCTCGTACTTCGTCTTCAGCAAGGCGAAGGGAGTCTTCGCGGTCCACACCGAGATGTACAAGCTCTACAACCTCGCGGACCGGCTCAGCGGCGGCGACCGCGTGACGTTCCGCTGGACCAAGGACTGACGTCCCGTCGCGACGGGGCCGCGCACCGGCCCCGCTCGCTTCAGCCGGCCACGGGGGCAGGACGGAGTCCCAGCCCCAGCCCGCGTTTCCCGCCGCCAACTGGGCGACTGCCGCATTGGCCGCTCTGTCGGGAGGCACATGCCACGCCAACTCGCGCCGCCTCTTCTACTGCAACAAGGCTCCGACAAAGGTCTCTGCCAGGCCTGCGTTCGGCTCCGAGGACGGTCAGGCGACCGTGCGCGAGTGGCTGGAGGCCCACGGCATGCCCTCCGCCAACGGTGGCTGGCGACCACGGAGCTTGCCCAGCGGCATCAGCTGGAGGAGCTCCGTGCGCACTGGCTCCCCCGGCTGACCGACGACGAGGTGCGTCCGGAGGCCGCGCGCATCATCCGCAAGGCCATCAACTCGAAGAAGCTCGTCGTGGAGCGTGACGCCCTCTTGCGGGTGCTGGACGGAAGTGGGTGACGTCCTCTCCGCGCCGGACCGCGAACGTCCTCCCTGTCAGTCATTCGCATCGTCTCGGCCCTGCGCTCACTTCCCGGTGGGCACGCCAAGCTTCTCGAGGACCTTCAGCGCATTGGCATTCCCCGCGTCCAGTACGAGGGACTTCCTGTAGCTCGCGATGGCCGCTTCCTTCTGTCCCAGTTGGAGCTGTGCCTCGCCCAGGCTGTCGTAGGCATTCGCATCCGTCGGGAAGAGCGTCACGTTCGCTTCGAACACCCGCACCGCTTCCGCGCCCTTGCCGTCTGCCAGCAACCGGTAGCCGAGCTGGTTCAGGTCCCCCGACTCCAGGCCCTTCATGCCCTCGCGATGCTTCGCGGTGTACCAGGCGAGTGCGGTGTCGACGCCCTTGAGCCGCATGAGCACATCCACCTGGGCGGACGGCGACACGGGCTCGGGCCTGAACGCGGGCCAGCCATACTCGGCCGCCACGCTCGCGATGAGGCGGTCGAAGAGCAGGAAGCCGTTGTCGGAGTTGGCCATGACGACCACGCCGCTGCCCGTGTCACCGAAGGCCATGAACGCGGCCTGGAACCCTTCGTCCGAGCCTCCGTGCCAGAAGCGGTTGGTGCCGGGCTCCACCTGGAAGCCCAGCCCGAACCGCTCCGACTGCTGCGTCAGCATCTGCTTCGTCATCGCTTGCGACAGCACGCGCTGGGACTTCCCCGCTTTCGCGCTGGAAACCTCGAGGGCGACCCGCGCGAGGTCGGACGGCGTGGTCCACAGTCCGGCCGCGGCCATCTCCGGGTACACGTGCCAGCGGCCCGCGACGCTCTTCCCGCTGGCGTACGTCCCGGTCGCCGTCCTGACGGCGAGGGCCGGAGGCAGGGGCTGCTCGTAGGAACTGCGGGTCATGCCGAGCGGCTTCAGCACCATCTCCCGCATGACCTGGGGGAACGGCTTCTGGAGCTGATCCACCATCATCAACTGGACGATGGACGTGCCACCGCCGCTGTAGCGCGTCTTCGTACCGGGGACGAGGTCGACGCGCACCGGGGCGGTGTTCGCGGGCGCCACGCCCTCCAGCACCTGCACCAGCGTGGGCATGGGAGCGTCGACGGCGTACCCGGGGAAGCCATGCACGGTCGTCCCCGCGCTGTGGCTGAGCAGCCTGCGCAGGGTGACCTTCTGCTCCTTCGTGAAGTCGTTCTCGGGGACCTTCCACGAGCGCAGCCTGTCGTTGATGTTCTCGTCGAGCGACCATTTGCCGGCCTCGACGAAGTGCAGCGCCGCCAGGGCCGTCACCGGCTTGCTGATGGAGCCCGCCTGGAACAGCGTCTCCAGGGTGACGGGCTCCGAGCCACCTGCTTCCCTCACGCCATGGGTCCTGGCCCAGACGATGGCGTGCTTGTCGAAGACGGCGATGCTCAGCCCGGGGATCCGATACAGCGCCATCCACTGCGGGAGCGTCAGGCTCTGGGGTTTCTCGCCTTCGATGACGACCGGGGCCAGGCCTGCCTCCACTCGCGCCGCGCGGACCGCCTGAGCAGGGTTGGCCAACCATTGCGTCGCGGGCTTCTTCGTCCCCTCCGCCGCGAGGGCCGCACCTCCTGGGCTGAACAGGATGGCCGCGAGCACGAGGCGGGACAGGGAGCGACGCATGGGTTCACCGAAGGAAAGGAGGACGCGAGGTGTACGTCATCCCCTCCATGCGATTGCCGGTCCAAGGTGTCTTGGATGAGGGCATCCGACACCAGCCCTCTGCCTTTCAACAGCGCCCAGCGTCCCCAAGGCTCTTCGCCCGCGGGCTGTTGCGCCTCGAAGCTGCGCGAAGGGTTCGCTTTGGAGAAACCCGTCACGGCAGTAGCCATGACGCAGGGCCGCCGCGAAACACGGCCCGGCGCGTGGGTGGCTACTTGCCGGTCAGCGCGGCGGCGAGCCGGTCCGCCTGCTCGCGGACGTGCTTGTCGGTGCTGGCCTGGGCCTTCTGCGCATGCGTGCGGGCCTGGGCCTTGTCGGTGTCCGCCAGGGCCAGGGCCAGGTTGAGGTGCAGCCCCGCGTCGTCCGGGTGCGCCTGGAGCGCCGGAGCGAGCACCGCGCGGGCGGCGGTCGCGCCCCCGGGCTTCGACATCAGCAGCACGGCCAGGTCGTTGGCCGCGCCCACGTCGGACGGGTCGCTGGCGTGGGCGGCCTCCAGCAGCTTCTGGGCCTCCGCGTCGTCGCCCATCCGCCGGCGCACCTTGGCCAGGGCGATGCGCACCATGGTGTTGTCCGGCACCTTGGCCAGGGCCTCGCGCAGGATGCGGTCCGCGTCCGCGTCCTTTCCGGCCACGAAGGACGCCAGGCCGTGCAGATAGATGGCGTCCGCGTTGTCCGGCTGCTGGAGGCGGATGTCGATGGCGGCCTTGATGGCCGGCTCGGGCGCGCCCGCCACGAAGCACAGCGTGGCGAACTCCCGGATGAGGGCCGTTTCGCGAGGGCTGCGCAGGATTGCCTTCTGGAGCGTCTGGAGCGCGGCTCCCACCTGGTCCTTGAGCACCTGTACCCGCGCGGCCAACAGCAGCGGCAGGTGTTCGGTACGGCTGGCCTCCGCCGCTTCCAGATAGCGCTTGAGGGCGCGGTCCAGCTGCTTGTCACCCTGGAGCGCCATGCCCAGGTACGTCAGCGTCTGGGCGTTGCCCGGCTGCAGGACGAGCGCCTTCTCCAGCGCGGCGATGGCGGCGGGGTACTGGTGGTGCGCCAGCAGCGCGCGGCCGTGGTTGACGACCTCGAAGAAGCCCGCCTTGGGCTGGGCCGCGAGCGCCTCCAGCACCGCGAGCTGCCTCGCGTCGCCCCCTTCCGCGTCGAGCCGGGCCAGGTGGCTCAGCGCCTCGGGGTGGGTGGGGTGCTGGGCCACGAGCCGCTGGAGCACCTCGCGCGCCTTGGGCTCGTCATGCTGCGCGAGGCGCAGGCGCGCGAGCCCGAGCAGGGCGGCCGCGTCCTTCGGGTCCTGCTTGAGGGCGCGCTCGAATTCGATGGCGGCCTCCTTGAGGAGGCCCTGCTTCATCAAACGCGCCGCGGCGGATGCTTCTTTGGAGACGGCCATTGGGCAGGAGGATAGCCCAGCCCCGAAGGGCTGGGCAGTCTCGCGGGTGTCTACCCGATGCCCAGCCAGCCCCCGACCGTGCCGGCCGCGTCCTTCACGCCGCCGGCCACGTCGCCCAGGACATCCAAGGCGCCGTTGAACACGTCGCCGGCCGCGTCCGCCACCGCGCCGCCCGCGTTGATGGCGCCCTCGGCGATGTTCTCCAGGACCTCGCCACCGGCCGCGGCGGCAGTCTCTCCGACCGCCTTGAGGATGTTGCCGGGGTTGACGGAGCCCTCCACCTCGACGCCCAGGCCCAGGCCGGCCGTGGCCTCCACGCCGACGTCGAACTCCAGGTTGCCGCCGTCCAGGCCGATGTCCGCGTGGGCGTCGCCGCTCACGCCGGCGCTGGCGCTGGCGGTGATGCTGGCCGAGGCCAGGGTGTCACCCTCGTGCTTCAGCTCGATGCCGCCGGTGAGGCTGGCCTGCGCGCCCGCGAAGCCGGAGGCGGCGGCGTTGAGGGACACGTTGCCGTCGGTGCCGACGTGCAGGTCCAGGTCGATGGAGCCCTCGGCGCCAATCTTGCCCAGCGCCGCCAGGTCCAATTCGACGGAGTACTCCTCGCCGGCGATCTCGAACTCCACCGTCTTGGTGGCGCTGGCGCCCGCTTCCACCAGGTTGGCGGACACGTCCACCTGCACGTTCACGTCGATGCCGGACAGGCCGATGTCCGCGTCCACGGACGCGTCCGCGCTGAACGTCGGGCCCTGGACGTAGGCGTTGGTGTTGACGCCGCCGGGGCCGGTGCCGTTGACCTCGGCGCGCGAGCCGCCCGCCTCGAAGCTGGACTGGCCGCTCAGCACGTTGCGCGACGGCGTCTGCGTGTTGCCCTGCGCCTGGGTGGAGACGTTCGGCTGCGTCCCGGGCTGCTGCTGCTGCTGCGTCGCCGGCTTCGCCGGGGGCGGCGCGACAGGCTTCGGGGG
>NZ_RAWK01000435.1 GCF_003612165.1 Corallococcus aberystwythensis
GGCGGTGACTGCGGCGGGCGGGAGATCTTCACGGCGGACCTCGAAGGGCGGAAGACGTCCCTTCATCATCGCCCAGGGCCTGTCCCGAGTTTCCTGTGTCGCCAGGAAGACATGGAACAGGCCCTGAAGGGCATGGCGCGCCGCGGCTATTGGATCAGCGAGTCAGGTACGGCCCACAGCGAGAATCCCGGCGCGCCGGGGAGGGCACGGAAGAAGACCTGTCCGCCCACGCGTGTGAAGGCAGACGCCTCCGCGGGTGTCTTGTTCGCGGTCAGAGAGTCCACCGCATGGGTTCCCTGGACCGTCCCGTCCGTAACCCAGACATTGCCCTTCGCGGAGAACAGCAGGCCGCCGGAATCCAGGGCGATGAGCGGTGAATGGAAGACATCCGGCCGGGTGAGGCCGGAAGACAGCCGCCGCGTGCCGCTCGCGGTGCCATCCGTCACCCACAGCTCCACGTCGCGAGGCGGCTGGACGCGCGCGCCCAGCGTCTGGGCGAAGTAGATGCGCCCCTCCACCGTCACCGCGTTGCGCAGGCCCGGCATGGCCTTCGGGTCATCCGCGTAGGGATTGGAGAGGACGGTGACGCCCTCCTTGGGCCCACCGGACAAAGGCAGACGCCACAGCTTCAGGTAGCGGTTGTCGTCGGTGAGCGTGAGCACCGCGGCGAAGGAATTCACGACGCCCAGCAGCCGGCCATCCCGGCCGAACGCGTCCATCCGCTGCGTGCCGGCCTCCGTGCCGTCCGTCTTCCAGACCTCCAGGCTGGGGCCAGCGTCGGTGAGGGTGAACACCACCGTGCCGTCCACGAGCTGGGGAATGCCCATGCCCACGTCCGCGGAAGCATCCAGCCGCTTCAACATCCGGGTCCCCGCGACGGTGCCGTCCGTCCGCCACAGGCGCGTGCCGTCCACCGCGTCACGGAGGACGAACAGCAGCGAGTCCCCCACCCGCTGGGTCCACAGGACCGTGCCCGTGTACAGCCCCGGAATGCCGAAGTCCTTCAGCTGGACCGTCCCGGCCGCCGTGCCGTCCGTGCGCCACAGCCGCACGGTCTCTTCGAAGTCCTCGGTGAAGAACACGCGGAGGCCGGAGGCGGGGAGCACCTCACCGAAGGTGCCGGTGACGCGGCCAAAGTCCTGGAGCAGGACCGTGCCCGCCGCTGTGCCATCCGAGCGCCACAGCTGCGTGAAGCCCTGGCCGTAGGGCGCGTGGCGGAAGAAGGAGAGCGCGCCGTTGAGCTGCGTGAAGCCATACAGATTCGAGTCCGCGGGCCCGGCCGCCAGGTCCGCGACGGGCCGGGTGCCTTCCGCTGTCCCATCGCTCACCCAGAGCTCCCAGCCCAGCGCGGGTTCGAACAGGTGGAAGAACAGCCGTGAGCCCAGCGGCGTCATGCCGGTGATCCGCAGGCCGCCCAGGAGCGCGTTTGTCGGCGGGAACGCCTTCACCACGACGGTGCCCGCGTCCGTCCCGTCGCTCTTCCACAGCGCGATGCGCTGATCCTCCTCCTGCACCACGAAGTAGAGCGTGCCCGCCACATCCGTCAGCAGGTCGGGGCGGGGCTCCTTGTCCAACCGCGTCCCCGGAATCCGGCCGGGAGGCAGGACCTGCTTCACCTCCCGAGTGCCCCACGCGGACTGGATCCGCGCCTGGACCTCCGCCACCGCTGGCTGCGTCCCGGAGTCCCCTGCCTCCAGCCCGCCTCCGCACCCCATCACGCTTCCCGCCGCCGCCACGACCCACCACCACGACCTCGTCCGCATGTCCGCCTCCCTGCCCCCAGATATGAGGAAGGTGCAGCGGGCCCGACACACGACGACCCTGCCCCGCGGGTCAAGGTCACTGCCCGAAAGACGACGGACGGGGGGAGGGCTACACGGGAACGGCGGGCGTGCCCTGATGGGCGTCCACGCCAATCACGTCGCGCACGGAGGCGAAGCCGTCCCGGGTCAGCAGGGCGCCCAGCTCCGGGAGGATGCGGTCCACCATGCCCGGGCCCTCGTAGATGAAGCCCGTGTACACCTGCACCACGGTGGCGCCCGCGCGCAGCTTCTCGTAGACGTCCTGCGCGGTGAACACGCCGCCCACGCCGATGAGGGGCAGGGTGCCCCGGCTGCGCTGGTAGGCGCGGCGGATGACGGCGTTGGACAGCTCGCGCACGGGGGCGCCGGACAGGCCGCCGGCCTCCTTCGCGTGCACGTGCTCGAAGGGGCGGGTGAGGGTGGTGTTGGTGGCGATGAGCCCGGACAGCCCGCGATCCATCGCCACGTCCACCACTTCGTCCACGGCCTCGGGCGTGAGGTCCGGGGCAATCTTCAGGAACAGCGGAGTGCCCGGGGCCACGGCCTCCATCCGCTCGCGCACGGCGAGCAGCAGCGCGGAGAGCTGCTCCGGCTCCTGGAGCTTGCGCAGGCCCGGCGTGTTGGGCGAGGACGCGTTGACGACGACGTAGTCACCGAGCGCCGCGAGCGCGTCCACGCACGCCACGTAGTCATCCACCGCGCGCTCCAGCGGCGTGTCCTTGTTCTTGCCGATGTTCACGCCCAGCGGGCCGGGCTTCCACTCGCGGCCCTTGAGGCGCTCCGCCGCGGTGGCCGCGCCGTGGTTGTTGAAGCCCATGCGGTTGATGACCGCGCGGTGCTCCGGCAGGCGGAACAGGCGCGGCTTCGGGTTGCCGGGCTGGGGCTTCGGCGTGACGGTGCCAATCTCCACGGCGGAGAAGCCGCAGGCGAACAGCCCGTCCACGGCCTCCGCGTCCTTGTCCAGCCCGGCGGCGAGCGCCACCGGGTGGGCGAACTTCAGCCCCGCCAGCTCCACGGACAGGTCCATGTGAGCCTGGCGCAGCGTGTGCTCGCGCATGGCGCGGCAGCGGGCGTTCCACTTCCCCAGGGCCGCGAGCCCCGACATGCCCAGCCGGTGCGCGGGCTCCGGGGGCAGGCTGAACAGCAATGCGCGAGTGAAGCCGTACATGGGTCAGGCCGGGATGAAGGACGCCTCGCGCGCCCACGCGAGCGCCTGGTCCACCTGCTCCGTGGTGAGCAGGCCGTTGGACTCGACGATTTCAATCTCCCGCTGCATGTCCGTCTCCAGCAGGTAGGGGCCGTCCGTGTTGATGGTGAACTTCACCTTGCGGTCCCAGAACGTCTGCATGATGTGCTTGAGCTCCTGCAGGTCCGCCACCGCCTTGGTGTGGATGTTGGAGGTCGGGCACAGCTCCAGCGTGATGTTGTTCTCACGCAAAATCTTCATCGCGGACTCGTCGTACGCGGCGCGGATGCCATGGCCGATGCGGTGGGGCTTGAGCTTCTCCACCGCCGCCATCAGGCCGTTGGCGCCCGTGCCCGCCGTCTCGCCGGTGTGCACGGTGCACTTGAGGCCGCCCTTGCGCGCGCGGGCGTAGAGGTCCTCGTACTCCGCGAGCGAGGACTTGTGCTCCATCGCGTCGCGCTCCGTGCCGGCCAGGTCGATGCCGTACACGCCGCGGGAGCGGTACTTGATGGCCTTGTCCACGATGATGCTGTTGAGCTTGTGGTCGAACTCGCGGGCCAGGCAGAAGATGAAGCCCACCTTCACGCCGTACTCCAGCACCGCGCGGTCCATGCCTCGCAGCGCCGCGTGGATGATGTGGTCCAGGTCCAGCTCGCTGGAGAGGTTGCGCTTCATGGGGTTGAAGCGCAGTTCAATCTGCGTGACGCGGCTGCCCCGGTACTCCTTGCCAATCACCTCGTAGACGGAGCGCTCGATGGCGCTGGGAGAGGATTGGATCTTCTCCGTCCAGGTGTGGAGGATCTTCAGGTAGTCGTCGAGGCTGCCCACCTTGCCCGGACGGGAGGTGATGAGCTCGACGAAGTCGAAGTAGTTCTTGACGGGGAGCTTGAAGCCCTGCTGGTGGGCAATGGACCACAGGATGTGCGGGGCCACCGCGCCACCCACGTGGATATGAAGGTCAATGAGGTCGCGAACCATGGCGGCATGTATGCACAGCGCCGGGCACGCGTAAAGCTATCGGCGCAGCAGCACGTAGACCGCCCCGGCCCCGCCGTCCTGCGGGCGTGCGGTGGAGAACGCCAGCACCATCCGCTCCAGCCGCTTCTGCGACAGCAGGTCCCTCACCGCGTCCTTGAGCACCGGAATCTGATCCTTGGAATTCAAACCGCGTCCGTGAACGATGAGCACGCAGCGGCGCTTGGCCCGGCGGCTGTCGGACAGGAAGCGCTCCACGGCGGCCTGGGCCTCCTTCTGCGTCTTGCCGTGGAGGTCCAGCCGGTCCTGCACGGAGAAGTCGCCCCGGCGCAGCGAACGCAGCAGGTTGGGGTCGGTGCCGGGGGAGGAGCCCTCGAAGGCCTCATCCGAGCCGGTGAAGGACAGCGGCCCGTCCACCGCGACCAGGTCGGAGAGCTGCGCGAGCGCCTCCGCGTTGTCGTCGATGATCTCCGGCAGGCGCGGGTTCGTCTGGGGGGCCTGGCCGCGGTTGGTCACCTGCTTCACGCCGTCCATGGCGGCGAAGAAGAGGCCCACGTCGTCGTCTTCCGGGCGGGCCTTGGGGGCCTTCGCCGGCTTCTGCACGACGGCCTTCTTCTTCGCGGACTCGGCGGCTGCTGCGGCGGCCTTCTCCTGCTTCTCCTGGTCCTGGAGCGTCTTGATGGCGGACTTGAACGGGTTGTTCTGGAACTCCGCTTCCTTCTTCTTCGGGGGACGCTGGCTCATGGGATTCCTGTCTTCTAACCCGGGCTACAGGCCGCGCAGGCGGCGGATTTCCTCGTACGCGTCACGGACGGCCTGGAAGCGGCGGGCGGCCTGCTCGGCGGCCCGGGGCCCCAGGTGGCTGGCCTTGTCCGGGTGGAGCTGGGCGGCGAGCTTCCGGTAGGCGCTCTTCACCTCCGCGTCGGTGGCGTCCGGCGCAAGGCCCAGCGTCTCGTAGTGGGCGGCGGCGTCGCCCAGGTGTTGTTCAGCCAGGGCCTGGGCCTTGGCGTCCGGGACGTCCAGGCCCTCGGCCATGCGCTTCAGGGCCTCGCGTTCGGAGCGCTGGAGGGGGCCGTCCGCGAGCGCCATCTCATAGAGCGCGTCCAGCAGGCGGAGCCGTTCGCCCGAAGGCAGGGAGTCCAGGCAGGAGTCGAGGGCGGCGGGGGCGTCCAGCGTAGCG
>NZ_RAWK01000436.1 GCF_003612165.1 Corallococcus aberystwythensis
ATGAGCGGCCGGGTGGGAGCGGGGACTGACCGGCCGTGCAGGGCGGCGGCGGTCCGTCCGTGGGGCAGCGTCGCGAGCGTTCCTTTGGGGCGGAAGGCTCTGGTAGTGTCCGGGCCGGTGAGGATTCGCGCGTGAACCAGGCACCCGCCCCATTCCCGCCCAGGTCCGGGTCGCACCCGCGCGGGCCGCACCTGACGGGGCGGTTCGCGGACGGGACGCTGGGGGAGTTTCCCCTGGGCGCGACCACGTCGCTCGGCCGCCACCCGTCCAACACGCTGCGGCTGGTGGACCGGGAGGTCTCCAAGGAGCACGCCACCATCGAGAAGGTGGGGCGCGACTTCGTCCTGCGCGACCTGAACTCGTCCAACGGCACCTTCGTCAACGGGCGCCGGGTGACGGGGGAGATGCGCCTCAAGGACGGGGATGAGATCGCCCTGGGCTCCTCCCGGCTCGTCTTCCACAGCGGGGAGGCGCTGCCGGCCAACCCGCCCACGCTGCCGGGCGTGACGGTGGTGGCCAACGCCGTCTCCATGCCGGCCTTCCTGGCGCAGATGGACCAGGTGCCGCAGAACTTCCGCCCGGCGGAACAGGTGACGGACACCGCCGCGCTGCGCCGGGACTACGAGAAGCTGAGAATCGCCCATGAGTTCCACCGGCAGGTGAGCCTCAAGGGCAACCAGGCCGACCTGTTCGAGCAGATCCTCAAGGTGGCCTTCGAGCTGCTCGCGGCCGACCACGGCGTCATCCTGAAGGTGGGCCCGGAGGGGGAGTTCATCCCAGCCGCGGTGCACCACCGGCAGGGCAAGCAGGTGAACGTCATGCTGTCGGACACCGTGCTCAAGCGCGTGGTGGAGACGGGCAAGGCGGTGCTCACGGCGGACGCCATCATCGACGAGCGCTTCTCCGCCGCGGAGAGCATCGTGGCGCAGGGCATCCGCTCCGCCATGGCCGTGCCGCTGCTGGTGAACGGCGACATCATGGCGGTGCTGTTCCTGGACAGCCGCCAGCAGATCAACGCCTTCTCGGAGAAGGACCTGACCATCCTCTCCGGCATCGCCGCGCAGGCGGGCATCGCGCTGGAGAACGCGGCGCTGGCGGAGCAGATCCGCAACGAGGCGGTGACGCGCGCGGAGCTGTCGCGCTTCCTGTCCAAGGCGGTGGCGGACGCGGTGATCAACGGCGGCACGGAGGACCTGCGCCAGAGCCGGCTCGCGGAGGTGAGCTGCCTGTTCGCGGACATCCGGGGCTTCACCACCCTGGCGGAGAGCGACTCGCCGCAGGAGGTGGTGTCGATGCTCAACAGCTTCTTCACCGCCATGGCGGACGTGGTGTTCCGCTACGAGGGCAACCTGGACAAGTTCATCGGGGACTGCGTGATGGCGGTGTGGGGTCCGCCGTCGTCGCACCCGGATGATCCGGCCCGGGCCCTGAGGGCCGCGCTGGAGATGCAGGACGCCGTCACGGAGCTCAACCGGCAGCGCGTGCTGGACGGCAAGAAGCCCATTGAAGTGGGCATCGGCGTCAACACCGGCCAGGCCGTCGTGGGCTACATGGGCAGCGCGGAGCGGCACGAGTTCACCGCCATCGGCGACACCGTGAACACCGCGTCGCGGCTGTGCGGCATCGCCCGGAGCGGGGAGGTGCTCGCGTCGGAGGTGACGGTGCGCAAGTCCGGGCCCGGCTTCGACGTGGAGGAGCTGCCGATGCTCCAGGTGAAGGGCAAGGAGAAGGGCGTGCAGACCTTCCGCGTGCACGGCGCGGAGCTGACCACCTCCACCTCCCGCAAGGTGCGCTGACGGTGCGCCCCTCGTCCATGACGACGACCCAGTCGTGCCCCAACTGCGGCACGGTGCACGACACCCGGGTGTACGTGAGCGGCCAGAAGGTCACGTGCCGCTGCGGCATCCGGTTCGAGGTGCGGCGCGCGGACGTGTCCGGCATCCACCGCCCGGGCGAGCCGTCCGGCATCCGTCCGGCCATGAATGCCGACGAGCCAGCAGGCGTCGCGGTGACGTTCGTGCCGCGCGCGGCGGAGATTCCGCGACAATCAGCGTTACCTTCTTCCGCTCCCGGTGTTGGAGCGGAGGGGGAGGACGCGGTGGGACAGGAGATGAGGGCCGGCTCCGTCCCAGGGGGCAGTGAGATGATCAACCCGCGACCGGATGGCGTGGGGAAGGTGGACGAGGGCGAGGTTCCCGCAGGCGTGGTTCCGGCCGCCGCGGAGGGCCGCAACGCGCCTTCTTCCGGAGTGGCATTGCCCGCGGCGGCCCCAGGAGCCCAGGCGCTGGAGCCGGGGCTGGCTCCGGAGCTGGAGAACGGGGCCACGCTGGTGCGCGCGGAGACGCCCGGGGTGAAGGCCCCCAGGGCGCCGGTGAACACGGGCCTGCGCGCCATCGAGAACGCGGAGACGATGCTGACGGGCGCGAAGCCCGAGCTGCCGGGCCTGGAGCTCCTGGAGGTGCTGGGGCGCGGCGGCATGGGCGAGGTGTGGCTCGCGCGCCAGCGCTCCCTGGGCCGCACGGTGGCGGTGAAGGTGCTGCCGCCCCGGCTGGCGAAGGACGGGGAGTTCGTGTCGCGCTTCGACAAGGAGGCGACCGCGCTCGCGGCCCTGAGCCACCCGAACATCGTGCAGATCATCGACCGGGGCGTGCAGGGCGAGCACTACTACTTCGTCATGGAGTACGTGGAGGGGCAGTCGCTGCGCCACGCGCTGAGCGGCCGGGACCCGCTCACGCCCGCGCAGGCGCTGAAGGTGCTGGTCCAGGTGGCGCGCGCCGTGGAGTGCGCGCACGCCAAGAACATCATCCACCGCGACCTGAAGCCGGAGAACATCCTGCTGGACGGGCGGATGCACGCGAAGGTGGCGGACTTCGGCCTGGCGGGCATCCGCGAGCCGGATTCGGAGAAGCACCTCACCGCGACGGCGGTGGCCATGGGCACGCTCAACTACATGGCCCCGGAGCAGCGCCGGGACGCGAAGAACGTGGACGGCAGGGCGGACCTCTTCTCCCTGGGCGTGATGATGTACGAGGCGCTCACGGGCGAGCTGCCCGTGGGCCGCTTCAAGCTGCCCTCGGAGCGCGTGCGCGGCCTGGACCCGCGCCTGGATCCGGTGGTGGAGAAGCTGCTGGAGACGGACCGCGAGGCCCGCTACGCCACCGCCACGGAGGTGTGCGAGGCGCTGGAAGCGCTGGTGTCCGCGTCGTCGTCGCCGCACGTGGCGCCCGCGTCGGCGCTGGCGCGCGCGCAGCCCTCGCACGTGGCCTCCATGAAGGCCATCACCGCCCCGGAGGCCGCCATGCTGGAGGCGCTCCACGCGGGCTGGGGCCGGGTGCGCACCGGCCTGTCCATCGTGGGCGGCCTGGCCGTGCTGGGCTTCGCGGTGCGCGCCTTCGTGGGCTTCGGGGGGCTGACCGCCCTGACGCCGGCCCCGCCGCCCCCGGTGCTGCACTTCCCGGCCAACACGGAAGCGGAGGTGTTCACCGGGTTGAAGCTCACGCCTCCCGTGGCCGGCTCCGACGACACCACGCTGGAGCTGGGCTTCGGGCCGGGCGAGGAGGAGATCAACGTCCACAGCGGCACCTGGACCCTGGACCAGGGCGAGCTGCGCGCCGTGCAGGCCGGCCGGGAGGCGGACGGCAAGCTGGTGCCACGCGCGTACCTGGCGCACCGCTACTTCACCAGCGACGACTTCACGGCCGAGGTGCTGATGGACGTGAGGGCGCTGGGCAAGGAGTGGTCGGTGGAGGAGGACGGGCAGCACTTCGGCGAGCTGGCGTTCCGCATCCGCGACGTGCAGGTGTCCGTCTTCGCCATCCCCGACGCGGGCATGCGCCTGTCGTGGCGCTACTTCTCCCCGGACGACGGGCACGAGGTGGTGGGCAACAGCGCGGAGGACACCAAGAACCTCGTCCAGGACGAGATGCCGGTGCCCCGCCAGGGCCCCTTCCTGGTGAAGCTCCAGCTCAAGCGGCTGAAGAGCGGCGTGCGGGTGGACGCGTTCCTCAACAAGAAGCTCTTCGCCTCCAAGGTGCTGCCGGGCTTCGAGGGCCGCGTGGGCAAGCTGGCCCTGGGCTGCCGCAACCTCCAGTGCACCTTCGACGACCTGAAGGTCGTGGGGCCGCTGCAGGAGCGCCCCCCTCGCCGCACCACCAACGAGTAGTCCCGGCGCTCCGCGCGGGGCGGGACTTGCCGCCCCCTCCACCCAGCCGCATCTTGCTCCCGCCGGGCTCCGCCTTCGCGGGGCCGTCCGGCACGCGGGCGGGGGTGGGGCATGGGCGTGGACCTGGACCTGGGGCGCGTGCTCCTGCTGCCGCTCTGTGGCGTGGGGCTGGCCCTGCTGCTCTGGGCGACCTTCACCCTGGGGCGCACGCCCGCCGGCTCGCGGCCCCGCTGGATGCTCGCGGGCTTCGGGGCGCTGGCCCTGGGGCTGGTGCTCTTCGTCCCGTGGATGCGCGGGGTGGCCCTGGTGCCCGTGTCGCCGGACGTGCTGGTGAAGGCGCTGGGCGGCGTGCTGCTGGTGCTGGCCGCGGGCGTGTCCGCCCGGGGGGCCCGGGTGCGCCTGCGGGCGGATGCGCTGCGGGGCGCCGCGCCCGTGCCCCTGGATGAAGCGGTGGCGGACCTGCGCGCGGGGCGGCCTCCGGGCTTTGGCGTGTACCGGGGCCGGCTGGAGTCCCTGGACACGCTGACGTCACCGGGCGGCGTGCCGTGCGCCTTCTACGACGCGGCGGTGCACGCGGTGGGGGCGCATGGCCGCAAGGGGCCGCTCTTGTCGCGCGAGCGCGCGTACACGCCGGTGCTGCTCTTGAAGGGCGAGCACACGCGGGCGGCGGTGGGCTTCGCGCCGTCCGCGCTGCTGGCGCCGATGGAGGTGCGCCGGTGTGCGGCGCCTCCAGCGCTCACCCGGGCGGAGCTGTTGGGAGAGCCCGCGCAGGCGCTGTCCTGGGAGCGCGTGGGCGTCCCGGGGGAGGCGTGCCTGGTGGTGGGGGAGCTTCGGCGCGGGTCCCGCGACGGCACCTACGAGCTGCGTGGGCGCGGCGGGCGTCCGGCGCTGGTGGTGCTGGGGGAGGGGGCCGC
>NZ_RAWK01000437.1 GCF_003612165.1 Corallococcus aberystwythensis
GCCGGTGCCGGCGGGGTGGATGCGCTCGCGCAGGTGCGCGGCGGAAGTGGCAAGGGCCTGGAGGTCGGCGTCCTTCTGGACGGCTTCGGACTGGTGGGTCACTTCGAGCAGCCCGTTCGCCAGGTCCTGGCGCCCGCGCGCCCGCAGCCCCTCCGCGACGGCGTCAGCGGTGGAGTGCGACGGCAGGCCCGCGACCGGCGCCAGCTGCTGCGTGAGACCGCGCGAGATGAGCCCCGCGGCGAAGGCATGGTGGTGGCCTTCCCGGTACAGGCGGCTCATGGCGAAGAGGGCGTCCGTGGCGCCCACGCGCATGGATTCCGAAGGAGGCTGGGGACGGCCGAAGCGCTTCAGCGCGCCCGCCCACAGCACGATGCCCAGGAGCAGCTGCGCGACGGCGAAGTGCAGGCCGTAGCGGCGCGCGAAGTCCACGATCGAGCGCTCGTTGGTGAAGCCGTGGTGGAACTCGTCGAAGGCGAAGGGGCCGGGGCCCAGGGCGCCCAGCGCGCTCAGCCAGAACTGCGCGTTGTCCGCCCTCGCGAGCGCCGGGTTCATCGCGAGCTCGGGGGCGCCCACCACCAGCACGCGGCCCGCGCCCGCGGGGATCACCGCCGCCACCGGGAAGCCCAGGCGTTCATCCTCCAGCACGGTGACCGCGCCCTCCGGAAGCTGGAGGTAGGCCTGGACCTTCGCCTCCACGCGCTCCACGCCCAGCGTGTACGGCGTGGGCAGTGGGGGCACCAGCGTGCGCATGGGCAGCGTCACGTCCGCCTTGTCCAGCTTCACGCCCAATGCATCCAAGAGCGCGTTCTCACGCGAACCCCAGGGCACGTACACGAGCGAGGCGCCGGCGCGGACATGGGCCAGGACGCGTTCGACCTCTTCGTCCTCCAGCTGCTGCGCGCGCAGGGCGTTGAAGCCCTGGTGCGGTGCTTCCTCGCTGTCGGTGCCCGCGTCCGGATCCGAGGCGAGCCGGGTCTGATCCGGATCCTCCTCGTGCGAGTCCTGGACCTCCACGGCGAGCAGCACCAGCGCCTCATGCCCGGAGAGCAGGCGCAGGTCCGCCATGTTGCGCGTCACCGGCAGGCCGCTCTCCTGCGCGAGCAGGTACAGGGCGCGCGCGCCGTCCGGTTCCGCGCGGAAGGTGGACAGCGGATCCGCGAAGCCGCCGCGCTGGGCGCCACGCACCAGGAACGCCCCGAGCACGCCCGCGAGCAGCAGGCCTCCCAGCACGAGCAACGGAAACCGGTCACGCACCGGCGGCCTCCTGCACGGGCGGCGCGGCGAGCAGTGGCGCGGTGAGGGCGCGGAACTCCGTGTAGCCGGCGGCGCCCACGGGCAGGTTGCCGTACCACGCGAAGTCGAAGCGGCGCGTCAGCTCGCGGAACGGGGCCTTCACCTCGGGGCGGCCCCGGAACGCGCGCAGGTAGTCCCAGTTGGAGAGCGTCTCGTCGTAGTGGATGGCGCCGTCGCGGTGCAGGCGCGACAGGAGCGCGAGGTACAGGTTGCGCACCGCCTCGCGGTATTCGCCCTTCGCGGCCAGCGCGTCCGCCAGGTGTGCCCAGCCTTCGGGCGGACGGGACAGCGCGTGGTCCGGTTTGTCCGCGAGCGCCGCGGCGTCCAGGGTGCGCACCTCCAGCGCCGGGCCCGAGTTCTCGCGCTTGCGACGCAGGACGCTCACGACCACCACGCCCAGCACCGCCAGCGTCAGCGCGACCAGTGCCACGACGAGGACGTTGGCCGCCGCACCCCCACTCAGGGGCAGGGCCGTGTCGCGCGACCGGGGCTGGGGGTCGTTGCGTTTGAAGAGCTCCTTCAGCCACTCGCCCAGCTTGTCGATGAAGCGGCGCCACCAGCTCGACTCCGGAGGCGGGACTTCCTCTTCCTTGGGGTCGGCCGCGGCCTTCGCCGGGCGCTCCTGGAACTCCGGCCGCGCGAGGATGGACCGCGCCCGGTCCGTCGCCGCCCGTGCGTCCGCGCGCGCCTGGGCCTCGGCCGTGGCCGACACCTGCGCGAGCCCTTCCTCCAGCGTCACCGCCGCGCTCTCGCAGTCCTCGTCGTCGTAGGCCTGCTGCTCCAGGCGGCGCACGAAGCGCTCGAGCTTGGCGGTCTCACGTGCGTCCAGCGCATCGAAGCCCTGGAGCGCTGGGCCTTCCACCTGCTCGGGCAGCTCGCACGTCGTCGCGACCTTCACCAGCCGGGCGCGCACGGCCTTGCGGTCCACGGGCGCGGCGGCTTCCGGCGCGGCTTCCACCGGCGAAGGGGCCGCGAGGAGCAGGCCCGTGGCGACGAGCAACGCGGCGGCCACGCCCTTCGACGCGAGCGCCCCGCGCTTCGTGCTCCGCTCCGGCAGTTGCTGCACGGCGGCCAGCAGGTCCAGCCCCTCCTGGCGCACGCGGCCGTCCACCAGCAGCAGCGTGGCGGTCGCCGCGCGCAGGGGCTCGAAGAGGGCGAACGTCGTCGCCGCGAGGAACACGAGCCACGGCGGGTTGTCCAGCGACGCGAACCGCTCCGCGAACGTCAGGTCGATGCCCACCAGCTGCCGCCCGAGGTACAGCAGGAAGTTGAGCCCCACGTGCAGGTTGAGGAACACCAGCACCTGCACGCCCATCAGCCAGCGCACCGCGGTGGCCGTGCCCCGTGACGGGCCCAGCAGCCGCGAGCCCACGGAGTACAGCTTCAGGGGACTGCCCCGGCCCTGCATCGTCGCCGCGTAGCCCACGCCCTGCGCGGAGAGCAGCAGCGTCGCGATGCCCATCGAGAACGCCACCGTCAGCACGTTGAAGAACGCCAGGTACGCCACGGCGATGAACAGGCTGGGCAGCCGCGCCAGCGCCGCGCGCAGGGACTGGCCCACGGACGGCTCCGCCTTCGCGCCCAGCAGCACCTCCTGCACGT
This sequence comes from Corallococcus aberystwythensis, assembly GCF_003612165.1. Taxonomy (GTDB): domain Bacteria; phylum Myxococcota; class Myxococcia; order Myxococcales; family Myxococcaceae; genus Corallococcus; species Corallococcus aberystwythensis. Next base: position 2,896 of record NZ_RAWK01000437.1, read on the forward strand.
AGTGGCACGCCGCGCCCTGGCCCACGCCCCGGAGGAACCACGCGAGCGTCACGAACAGCGCGGGCAGGGTGGGGGAGCGCCCGTGATCCACGGCGTCCAACAGGTGCAGCAGCGCGGCCACCACCGCGGCGCCACCGGGCAGCGTGAGGGCCCACACGCCCGCGTCGCGCGCGCACAGCCGCAGCGCCGCGTCCATCAAGGCCACCGGACCCCGGGGCCGCAGCTCGAGCGCGGAGACGGCCATCGCGCTAGCCCACCGCGTGCGCTGCCAGCAGCACGCCGCCCCACACGAGCACGACGCCCACCAGCGCCAGCACCACGTGCATCACGCTCCACTCACGCCGGGGCGGCGGCCCCTCCAGCGCCTTGCGGCGCGTGTCGAGGCAGCTGGCGCAGCGGTTGATGCCCTCGAACTGCGTGGTGCACTCGCGGCAGATGACGCGCCGGCACTCCACGCAGACGCCCAGGCCCGCGCGGTCCGGGTGGTAGTGGCAGCGGCCCGAGCCCTGAATCATGCGCTCACCTTACGCAATCCAGGGCTCGCCACACCACCCCCGCGCGGGCAGGCGGGGCTACATCTCGTCGAAGAACTCGTCGTTGTAGGTGTACCGGCCCAGCCGCTTGACGAGCGCCTCCATGGCCTCCACCGGCTTCACGGAGAAGAGCATCTGCCGCAGCTTCTTCACCTTCTCGTACTCGCGCAGGGTGAAGAGCTTCTCCTCCTTGCGCGTGCCGGACTGGGCGATGTTGATGGCCGGGAAGACGCGCTTCTCCGCGAGCAGGCGGTCCAGGGTGACTTCGGAGTTACCCGTGCCCTTGAACTCCTCGAAGATGACCTCGTCCATGCGGCTGCCGGTGTCGATGAGCGCCGTGCCGATGATGGTGAGCGAGCCCGCCTCTTCCGTGGCGCGCGCGGCGCCGAAGATGCGCTTGGGGCGCTCCAGGGCGCGGCTGTCCACGCCGCCCGTCATGGTGCGGCCGGAGCTGTCGACCTCCTTGTTGTAGGCGCGCGCCAGGCGGGTGATGGAGTCCAGGAGGATGACCACGTCCTTGCCGGATTCCACCAGCCGGCGCGCGCGCTCCAGCGCGAGCTCCGCCACCTTGAGGTGGTCGCCCGTGGGCCGGTCGGAGCTGGAGGCGATGACCTCCGCCTTGATGCTCCGGCGCATGTCCGTCACTTCTTCGGGGCGCTCGTCGATGAGCACCACCATGACGTGGCACTCCGGGTGGTTCTGGATGACCGCCTGCGCGATGCGCTGGAGCATGATCGTCTTGCCCGTCTTGGGCGGGGCGACGATGAGCGCGCGCTGACCCTTGCCGATGGGCGCGATGAGGTCCAACACGCGCGTGACCATCTCCTTGTGGCCGCACTCCAGCTTCAGCCGCTCGGTGGGGTCCACGGAGGTGAGGTCCGCGAAGTGGGGCAGCCGGGGCGCGCCGTCCAGCGGGCGCCCGTCCACCGTGTCCACCTTCTGGATGACGCCCTTGTGGCCGCGCATCTGCGCGAACGCGGTGAGGTACTGGCCCTGCCGCAGGCGCAGCTTCTGCACCAGGTTCTTTGGCAGCTCCGGGTCGTCCGGCGACGCCAGCAGGTTGCGCTTCACCTGACGCAGGAACGCGTTGGGGCCCTTGGCCTCCGTGTCCAGCACGCCCTCCACGGGCGCCAGGTTCTGCTGCTGCTGCTGTCCGCCCTGGGCGTGTCCGCCGCCGCGCTGCTGCTGGCGCGGGTGCTCATGGCGCTGCTGCTGCGGTGGCGGCTGCCCGCCGTCCTGCTGGGGGCGGGCCTCCTGGCCCTGCGGCTGGCCTCCGGCCTGGGGCGGCTGCTGTTGCTGCTGCGCCTGGCGCTGGCGGTACTGCTCCAGCTCCTGCGGCGTCAGGAAGACCTGCACCTGCTGCCCGTCCGGGCCCGGCTGCATGCGGTAGGCCTGGCCCTCCGGGGTGAGGTGCACCTGTGCGCCACGACGACGGCGGCGGCGGCGGCGGCGGCGGCCACCCTGACCCGCGGGGCCCCCGGGCGCGCCGTTCTGGGCGCCTCCCGCGGAGGCTTCACCCTCGTCGGGGCCCTCGTCTCCCTCGTCGTCACCGCCGTCGTCGTCCGCCTCGGGAGGCGGAGGGGGACGGGC
>NZ_RAWK01000438.1 GCF_003612165.1 Corallococcus aberystwythensis
CGAAGGAACCGCCCCCTCCGCCCGCCCCCAAGGAGGGCGCGCGCGAAGCCGCCCGGGCGACCGAGGGCGACGGTGGCACCCTGGCCCCCGTGGCCACGCAGGAGCAGCCGGACGCGAAGAAGGACGAGTGGAAGGTGGACGCGCCCCCGGGCGTGGCCACCACGCAGGTGCCCATCGACGTGCGCGAGGGCACGTGGATGAACGTGGACGTGAGCCCGCGCGGGGACGAAATCCTCTTCGACCTCCTGGGTGACATCTACGCGCTGCCCATCGCGGGCGGCGAGGCGCGAGCGCTGACGTCCGGCGCGGCGTGGGACATGCAGCCGCGCTACAGCCCGGATGGGAAGTCCATCGCGTTCACCAGCGACCGGGGCGGCGGGGACAACGTCTGGGTGATGGACCGCGACGGTGGCAACCCGCGTGCGGTGACGCAGGAGAAGTTCCGCCTGCTCAACAGCCCGGCGTGGAGCCCGGATGGGCAGTTCCTGGTGGCGCGCAAGCACTTCACCGGCCGGCGCTCACTGGGCGCGGGCGAGGTGTGGATGTACCACCGCGCGGGCGGCGAGGGCGTGAAGCTCACCGAGCGCGCCAACGACCAGAAGGACCTGGGCGAGCCCGCGTTCTCCCCCGACGGCCGGTATGTCTACTTCAGCCAGGACATCACGCCGGGGAAGTCCTTCGAGTACGACAAGGATCCGAACAAGGAGCTCTACGCCATCCAGCGGCTGGACCTGGAGACGAAGGAGGTGGAGCCCTTCGTCACCGGCCCGGGCGGCTCCATCCGGCCCACGCCGTCACCGGACGGCAAGCAGCTGGCGTTCGTGCGGCGGGTGCGCGGCAAGAGCGTGCTGTACGTGGCGGACGTGAAGTCCGGGGCGGAGCGGCCGCTGTATGACGGGCTCGACCGCGACATGCAGGAGACGTGGGCCATCCACGGTGTGACGCCGGTGGTGGCGTGGACGCCGGACAACAAGTCGCTGGTGTTCTGGGCGGGCGGGACGCTGCACCGCATCGACGTGGCGACGAAGCAGGTGAAGCCCATTGCCTTCCACGTGAAGGGCACGCGCACGGTGTTCGCGGCGGTGAAGGGCACGCGGCCGGTGGCGCCGGACCGCTTCGACGTGAAGATGCTGCGCTGGGTGCAGGTGTCACCGGATGGCAAGAGGCTGGTGTACCAGGCGCTGGGCAAGCTGTACGTGAAGGACCTGCCGTCGGGGACGCCGCGCCGGCTGACGCGGCAGAACGAGCACCTGGAGTTCTACCCGTCGTTCTCGCGGGACGGGCGCTCCATCGTCTACACGACGTGGGACGACGACGCGCTGGGCGCGGTGCGCGTGGTGGCGGCGACGGGTGGCGAGGGCCGCGTGGTGACCGCGCAGCCGGGCTTCTACGTGGAGCCCGCGCTGAGTCCGGACGGCAAGTGGGTGGTGTACCGGACGACGGGCGACGGCTACCTGATGCCGGGCACGTGGAGCCGGGAGACGGGGCTGTTCGTGGTGCCGTCCACGGGTGGGGCCGTGGCGCGCAAGCTGACGCGGGACGGGGAGCAGCCGCACTTCGGCGCGAAGCCGGACCGCGTGTACTTCCTCCACGTGGAGTCCAAGGACGTGGAGGACGTGCGCACGCTGCGCAGCATCGGCCTGGACGGGGGCGAGCCGCGCACGCACCTGACGAGCGGGGGCGCGCTGGAGATGCGCGTGTCGCCGGACGACCGGTGGGTGGCCTTCCGCGAGGACTTCAACGCGTACGTGACGCCCTTCGTGCGCGGCGCGAAGGAGGCGCGGGTGGGGCCGAGCACCAAGGCGATGCCGGTGACGCAGCTGAGCCGTGACGCGGGGGAATACCTGCACTGGTCCAGCCCGGGAGGGCGGCTGTCCTTGCACTGGGCGCTGGGGCCGAAGCTCTACACGCGGGCGCTGAAGGACGCGTTCACGTTCGTGGAGGGGGCGCCCAAGACGCTGCCGCCGCCGGAGGCGGACGGGGTGGACGTGGCGTTCTCCTCGAAGTCGGACGTTCCGGAGGGGACGCTGGCGCTGGTGGGCGGACGGCTGGTGACGATGAAGGGCGAGCAGGTGGTGGAGGAGGGCGTGGTGGTGGTGAAGGGCAACCGCATCGTGGCGCTGGGCCCGGTGGGGAAGGTGAACGTGCCCGCGGCGGCGAAGATCGTGAACGTGAAGGGCAAGACGCTGATGCCGGGCCTGGTGGACGTGCACTGGCACGGGGCCATGGGCGTGGACGGGCTGATGCCGGAGCAGAGCTGGGTGCAGGCGGCGTCGCTGGCGTTCGGGGTGACGACGTTGCACGACCCGTCCAACAACTCGGAGACCATCTTCGCCGCGAGCGAGCTGGGCAAGGCGGGGATGCTGACGTCGCCGCGCATCTTCTCCACGGGCACCATCCTGTACGGCGCGGCCAGCGCGGACGCGCACGTGGAGATCGACACGCTGGACGACGCGCGCCGGCACCTGCGGCGGCTGAAGGCGCTGGGGGCCTTCAGCGTGAAGAGCTACAACCAGCCCCGGCGCGACCAGCGGCAGAAGATTCTCCAGGCGGCGCGCGAGCTGGACATGCTGGTGGTGCCCGAGGGCGGCTCGCTGCTCCAGCACAACCTGACCATGGTGGTGGACGGGCACACGGGGCTGGAGCACTCGCTGCCGGTGGCGCGCATCTACGACGACGTACGCCAGCTCTGGAAGGGCACGAAGGTGGACTACACGCCGACGCTGGGCGTGGCCTACGGCGGGCTCATGGGGGAGAACTACTGGTACCAGAAGACGAACGTCTGGGAGGACACGCGCCTGTTGTCGTTCGTGCCCCGGCGCGTGGTGGACGGGCGCTCGCGGCGCCGCGTGATGATCCCGGACGAGGAGTTCAACCACCAGAACGTGGCCCGTGTGGCGAAGGAGCTGAACGACCTGGGCGTGAGCGTGCAGCTGGGCGCGCACGGCCAGCGTGAAGGCCTGGCGGCGCACTGGGAGCTGGCGATGTTCGTGCAGGGTGGCATGTCCCCGATGCAGGCCTTGCGCGCGGGCACGCTGAATGGCGCGCGGCACCTGGGCATGGACAAGGACCTGGGCTCGCTGGAGGTGGGGAAGCTGGCGGATCTGGTGGTGCTGGACAAGAACCCGCTGGAGGACATCTCCCACAGCCGCACGGTGCGCTACACGATGGTGAACGGGCGGCTGTACGACGCGAACACGCTGAACGAAGTGGGCACGCGGCAGCGCACCCGCGCGAAGTTCTACTTCGAGAAGGACGGCAACGAGGGCTGGAGCCCCCGGGCCAGCACGCACGCCAACGAACAGGTATGCGATTAGGGCTGGTGCTGTTGTTGGGAGGGATCGCGGGCTGTGCAGCAGGCAGCCCGCGGCAGTTCCGCCAATCCCTGGGCCCCGGACCCGGCCCGGGCTGTGTCAGCACGGTGGATTGTCAGTGCAAGGAGGGGTCCGCGGCGGCGTGCGAGACGATGGAGATGATGAAGCCGCCCCGGCCGCGGAAGCCGAACCCGTTGCCTCCTCCTGGTGCGACGGAAGAGGCACGGGAGAAGGAGGCCGAACACAATCGGGAAATTTGTGGTGGCCCCTATCTCAGCTGTGTTGATGCGGGCGGTGATAGCAAACCCGGTCGGGTGGAGGGGGAAAGCCTCTGTGATTCCTGCCGGTCCTACTGTATGGCCCACGGATTCTGGCCCAAAGCCATCTACACCTGGAACGGAAACGCGAAGAAATGCCTGGGAAGATAAGGAAAGCGTTTACTGATCCAACCCTCCACGACCCGTGCTGGAACGCCTTTACCCTGGATGTTGAAGAGACGTCCGGGCTTGCTTCCAGGGATTGGCCACGCTTTCGCGTCGGCGTGAAACAATTGGAGCGGCGCCATACAGGTCGGGTTCCGGCGGCCTCGCTGCGTCGCTACCTCGCCGAAACGGTGTTCTTCTGCGCCGCGCATTGGGGGCAGACCCCGAGGGTCGTGCGTGGCGCGCTGCGTGCGTACCTGAAGCATCCGCTGGACACACGGATGTACTCATACACGGCCGCGGAGTACTGGCAGTGGGCCTACAAGGTCTCCCCCGCGGACCTGCCCGCCGCGGAGGCCATGCTCGCGGAGGTCCGCGAGTACCTGCCATCACTGGACGACCACGAGCGCCGCAACACGGAGGGCCTGCTGGCCTTCCTGGAGCGCCAGCGCCGCTGAGCCCTCAGCGGGCCGTCGCGGCCACCTGGGCCAGGGCCTGCTGTATCTGCGGCAGCGCGTACGGCTTGGGCAGCACCACCACGCCCAGCCACTGCTGCGGATCCCCATCCAGCGCCGCGCGGCCGTGGCCGGACGCGATGATGATGCGCATGGCGGGCTTGCGCAGCGCCACCTCGCGCGCCAGATCCACGCCCGACATGCCCGGCAGCGTCACGTCCGTGAAGAGCACGTCGAACGGCTCCGCCGCCAGCGCCACCCGCGCCTCCTCCGCGCTCGCCACCGGCATCACCGCGTGCCCCAGCAATCCCAAGAGCTCGCTCGCGGACGCGCGGATGTCCTCGTCGTCCTCCACCAGCAGCACGTGCATCCGCCGCGCGGACTCCTGCGTCGCCGCCGGCTCCGCGGCGCGCTCCGGCCATTGGAGCTTCGGCGTCAGCAACCGCTGTTGCCGCTGGTCCAGCAGCGCCCGCACCTTGCGCGCCAGGTCCTCGCGCCGGTACGGCTTGGACAGCAGGTTCACGCCCGGGTCCAGCCGGCCGCCGTGCACGATGGCGTTCTCCGTGTAGCCGGACGTGAAGAGCACCTCGATGTCCGGCTGCAGCGCCTTCGCCTGCCGCGCCAGGTCCGGGCTCCGCACCGGCCCCGGCATCACCACGTCCGTGAAGAGCAGGTCCACCGCCACGCCGCTCTTCAGGATGGACAGCGCGCTCTGCCCGTCCACCGCGCGCAACACCCGGTAGCCCAGCTCCGTCAGCAGCTCCACCACCGTCGCGCGCACGTCCGCGTCGTCCTCCACCGCGAGGATGGTCTCCCGCCCGC
>NZ_RAWK01000439.1 GCF_003612165.1 Corallococcus aberystwythensis
GCGCAATCGGCGGTCCTCCGTCGTTCGGAAGCACGCTTCCAGCTCGCCCCTCTGCTCCTCACTCAGCTCCAGCCGGCTCATGCAAATTCAACCCGCGACCATCGACGGATTCATCCGAGCCGTGAATCAGGCGCATCGCCACCGGGCACGGACGCCACCGTCTTCCGCATGCGCAGGCCCCACGCGAGCCCGCCACAGCCCAGCGACATCGCGAACAGCAGCGCTTCCGCCAGGAACACGGGCGGCAAGCCACGGTCCAGCGCCGTGAACAGGTTCGCGTCCTGCGCCACCACGTCGCCCACCACCACCGCGCCGAACAGCACCGAGGCCGCCGCGCACAGCACGCTGCCCACGCGCCGCGATGAACCGCTCGGCACGAGCGCGATGACGACCGCGAGCGCCCATGCGCCCAGGAACAGGCCGAACTCCCAGTCCCCTCGCCGCGCCAGCGTCCACGGCAGCACCCGGTTCGCGGCGCAGTACACCGCCGTGCCGAACGCGAGTCCTGCGGACACACCCACCGTCAGCCGCTCCAGCACGCGGTTGCCGCGGCGCGTGCGCAGCGGGTCGCGGCGCTCCAGCCAGATGAGGTTGCCCGTGACGAGCACCGCGCACATCGCCAACGCGAGCAGCGCGTAGAGCGGCTTCATCAGCGCCTCCGCGAACCGGCCCGCGTGCAGGTCGAAGAGGAGCCGCTCGAAGGTGAAGTTCGGGGTGCGGGATTCCACGCTCGTTCCGAACGTCTCCCCGCTCACGCTGTCCACGTGCGCGAAGTGGTCCGGCCCCAGCGGCGACAACTGGAAGTACACGCCCGCCCAGCCTCGCGCGTCCCCGTAGTCGTGAAGCTCCACGTACCGGGGCGTGCCTTCCGCGCCGGGCACCGATGCTCGGGCGCGGTCCACCACCGCATCCAGCAACAGCATGGGCGCGTCCTTCCCGGACGCCTCTCGCACCGGCACGCTGTAGCCACGCAGCTGCGTCACCCGGTCCGCCTGTCCCCGGTAGACCGTGCTCCCGAAGCCCTGCGCGGCCAGCCCCGCCAGACACAACACCGCTCCTGTCCACGCGAGCATCGCGGTGAATGGCAGCCCGAAGACGCCCAGCACCTTGTGCGCGTCCGACGCGGAGAAGCGCGGCTTCGCCGTGGGCCGGAAGCGCCACCACTGCGCCCGCAGGTCCTTCAGGTGGATCCACAAGCCGCTGACCAGCGCCACCAGCAGTGCGACCGACACCAGGCCCGAAAACTCCATCCCCCAGGGTACCCGGTAGAAGAAGTGCATCCAGTACAGCTCGCTGGCCAGGCGGCTGCGCTCCGGCAGCGCGGTGCCGGTGAGCGGATCCAACCAGACCACTCGCATTCCGGTGGGCTCGAAGAGGTACGCGGTGATGAACCGCGTCTCCTCGTGCGTGAGCAGGCCCACGTGCGAACCGCGCGGCAGCGGCCCCTGCTCCCGCACCCGCTCCAACATCACGTCGAACGACGGCGGCGACTCCGAGGGCGGAGCGACATGGAGCGCGGGCTCCTGCCACACCTCCAGTTCCTCGCGGAACATGGCGAAGACACCGCAGAAGAAGATGACGAACAGGAACAGGCTGGCGACGACGCCCGCCCACGCATGCAGGTCGAACTGGATGCGGAACGTCCGGGGCGACAACTTCATCGCGGCCCTCGAAGCATCAGCGCGACGGCCACCGGCACCACCACCGCCAGGCACACGCCCCAGGCCACCCGGCCATTCCGGGCCAGCGGCAGCGTGCACGCAAGCGCCACCCACACGGGCAGCCCCCCATGGAAGCCCAGCGCGAAGGCCCACGGCCCGGACACCGGCAGGAAGGCCATCAGCGCCGCGCCCACCGCGAACGCCGCGAGCGGTGCGCCCACCACCGCCGCCAACGTCCTCGCGACGGAGTGGTTCGCCGCCTTGTCCCCACGACCCGCGCTCATCGCCCCACGCCCATCAGTGCCACGGGTACCAGCCCCACCACGCCACTCACCCACGCGAAGGTGCGCGCACGCGAAGGCCGGGGAGCGAGCACCAGCACCAACACCGAGGCCGCCGTCATCGCCAGCACCAGGAGCACCAGCAACCCCGCCACCGGCCCGAAGTCACCGACGCAGCACCCCAGCGACGCCACCCACGGCACGGCCGAGAGCCACCGCGCACGGCCACCCGCGCCCTGCCACGACACCGCCGACACGCAGAAGCACAGCGCGGCGAGGCTCAGCACCGTGACCACCGCGTGGCCCTGTCTCTTGGTTCCATGTTGATAATGATTTGCATCCTCACGATGGACCCCAGGCCTGTCAAGGCAGGTCGAGGTCACCCGTGCTCCCGGTGCGAGCGTCAGCGCACGAACACCGCCGGCGCTCCCCACTTCCAGGGAATGCCGCGCTCCGGATGATGGCGGCATGAGTGAAGCCACGACCCTGAAGGGAAGCTGTCACTGCGGCGCGACGCGGTTCGAGGTGACCGCGCCGCCCAAGGACGTCACCCGCTGCAACTGCACGTTCTGCTCCAAGCGCGGCGTGCTCTGGGCCTACTACCCGCCGGAGCAGGTGAAGTTCACGAGTCGCGGCCAGGTGGCCACCTACGACCGCAACGCGCCCGTCGCACACCACCACTGCCAGCAGTGCGGCTGCGGCACCTGGACGGACACGCCCGTCTGGGAGAACAACGCGCCCGTGCCCGGCCAGTTCAAGGTGGGCCTCAACGCGCGCCTGTTCGACGACTTCAACCTGGACGCAGTGCACGTGAAGTTCGTGGACGGCCGCAACCTCTGGTAGCCGTCACAGGCGCGGGGCCGGGGCGCGGGCGTCCGGGAAGTCGGTGGACAGCGACAGGTCCTTCCACTTCTGGTCCTCCGCCTTGAGCGCGTCCAGCTTCTCCTGTGACAGCTCGAACGCGTCGCTGCCCAGCACCAGGTGCAGCGGCGGAGACGCCAGCGCGGCCACCTTCAGCAGCACCTGGGCCGCGCGGTCCGGGTCGCCCGGCTCCTTCCCCGTCCGCGCCCGCATGTGCTGCGCGACCACGCCCACCGTGGGCGCGTACTCCGGCCGGAACTCCGGGATGGTCATGGACTCCCCCGCCCAGTCCGTGCGGAAGCCGCCCGGCTCCAGCACCGTCACCTTCACGCCGAAGGGAGCCGTCTCCTTGGCCAGCACCTCGGAGAAGCCCCCCACCGCCCACTTCGCGGCCTGGTACGCGCCCAGCCCCGGCGTGGACAGGCGCCCCCCAATGGAGGACACCTGGATGACGTGCCCGGAGCGCTGCTCACGCAGCACCGGCAGCGCCGCGCGCGTGACGTTCATCACCCCGAACAGGTTGGTCTCCAGCTGCGAGCGGAAGTCCTCGTCCGTCACCTGCTCGATGGGCGCGAGGCTGCCGTAGCCCGCGTTGTTCACCACCACGTCCAGCCGGCCGAACGCCTCCACCGCGGTCCGGACCGCGGCCCTTGCCTGCTCCGGGTTCGTCACGTCCAGGGCCACCGCGCGGACGCGGTCCCCATGGCGCTCCACCAGCGAGGCCAGCTGCTCCGGCCTGCGCGCCGTGGCCACCTGGTACGAACTGGAGCACGGCCCCTCCGTGGGCATCCCGGAGCCCGTCGCGCGCAACAACCAGCACAAGGCGGCGGCCATCGCGAAGGCCCAGAAGGAGGGGCTGGTGTCGAAGCACTTCGCGGCGGACGAGCTGCTGGCGCTGGCGCTGGTGCTGGCGCTGTCCAAGACGTGGGCCTTCCCCTTGTCCTACTGCGCCACGGCTACCCCACCCACACCCGCGGAGATCCGCCGGAGGCGCCGCTCCGTAGTGGAGGCGGTCCGGCTGCTGGTGACGCCGGGTGGTTCGCCCTCGTGACCTTCCGCCTTCCCTCGAATGCTGGCTACAACACCCTGGAAGGAAAGGTCCGCCGGGCCATGTTCCTGGACGGGGAACCCTGCTTCCTGATGGAGCTGCGCAGTACCGGAACAAGCTTCCGCAGGGACAATCACGACTTCAGCGAGGTCGTGGAGGACTTCGACCTCCGGCTGCCACAGGTCGTGGTGCTCCGCATCCACTTCGACGCCCTGCTGCGGGCGCTCCGGCAATGGCAGGCCACCCAGGAGTCCTTCAGCCTGGACCTGGACAACGGGCGGGACGTCACCTGCACCGTCGAGGTCCGTTCCCGCTCCGACGCGGCCAGCGACCGGTGGAAGCCGGACTTCACCCTCGTCTACGCCAGCGCGAAGGCGCGCATCGAGGTCACCTTCGGCGTGGACGCGTCGTGCCTGCTGGAGTGGGCCGAGGGCTTGGAGCAGGCCGTCGCCATCTTCCACTAGTTCGCAGTGAACGTCGGAGGGCTCCCGGGCAGGGGGGTCCACCTGTCCACGGGATGCATTGCCATCCCGATTTCAGGATGTCGGGAGGGGTACCCCCTGTCGCCACCCTCGTGGCAGGCAACCTGCATCCTCGCCCCTGACATCTCGCGGTGATCGACGGCGTCTGCCCCTGGCGACGCCCGAATTCCTCCTGGCACGCAGTGCGCAATGCGCGGGCCTGCGTCACCCAAGGAGGAACTGCTTGGTCTTGCCTGAAGCCACACCGTCACGTCCCAAGGCGTTTCGGACCCGCGCTCGCCTGTCCTGGAGAGCGCTGCTGCTGATGACACTCCCCGCCTGCGATCCACAGGCCATCGAAGCCACGACACCCCAGCCCATCACCCCCAGGGTGATCAGCGAATGGCGGCCCTCACTCCAGCCTTCGGAGCAGGCCGGAACGAAGCAGACCGGAGAGGACTGCAGTCCTCACGGCGCCGCTGAATGCCAGAGCGGGCTCTGTGCCCATGCCATGACGGGGCGGGGGACCGGCTACCTGTGCAGCACCCGCTGCCAGACGACGGAGGACTGCCCCGACACCTGGCGTTGCGTGAGCGTAGCTCCGGGAGCCCGGGAGGCCATCTGCCTTCCGGGCCGCGCGAATCCCGCCCACCCC
>NZ_RAWK01000043.1 GCF_003612165.1 Corallococcus aberystwythensis
CCTCCCAGCACCACCCCCACCACCAACGCGACCAGCCGGTACTCCGAATCCGGCCGCGGCTCCTTCGCGGCGCGCGCCTTCCATTTGCCGGACTCGCGAGACCGCTCCGCCAACAGTTGCTCCAGCTCCTGGACCTTGCGCCGCGCGGCCACGAGTTCCACCTGCGTGCGTTCGAGCTCGCTCCGGACTTCCGAACCGGAGCGGGCTCCCCCTCCCTCGACGCGTTCCACGTGCCGCACCTCCGGCCTCGAGCCTAACGCAAGTCCCGCCGCCGCCGGAGCCCCCTACCGCGGCGCGGGCCGGAACCACGTGGGCTCGGCGCGGACCGTCGTGCCGCCCGTGAACATGCCCCCGGTGAAGAAGGCGTCCTCGAAGAAGTGGTACGGGTGCACGAGCTCCGGGCGGCTGACGGCCTCCAGCCGCGCGGCCAACTCGGGGGGCAGCTGCACGTCGAGCGCGTGCAGGTTCGCCTCCAGCTGCTCCAGCCGCGTCGCGCCGATGAGGGTGGACGCCACGCCAGGCCGGCGCGTCACCCACGCGAGCGCCACCTGCGCCGGGGACCGGTCCAGCTCCGCCGCCACCTCGCGCAGCGCGTCCACGATGGCCCAGTTGCGCTCGGTGAAGAGCTTCTCGAAGCCCGGGTTGCCGCCGCCTTGGATGGACGGCAGCCGTCCCTCGCCCTTCGCCTGCGTGCCCTCGCGGGTGTACTTGCCGGACAGGAGTCCCGACGCCAGCGGGCTCCAGGGCGTGATGGACGCGCCCAGCGCCAGCGCCGCCGGGATGTGCTCGCGCTCGATGTTGCGCTCCACCAACGAGTACTCCAGCTGCAGCGCGGCGACGCGCTCCCAGCCCTCCTGCTCCGCCAGCGACTGCGCGCGGGTGAAGTACCAGGCCGGCACGTCCGACAGGCCGATGTAGCGGACCTTGCCCTCGCGCACGAGCCCGTCGAGCGTGCGCATCACCTCGTCCACCGGCGTCACGCCGTCCCACGCATGCAGCCAGTACAGGTCCACGTAGTCCGTCTTCAGCCGCCGCAGCGAACCCTCCAGCGCGCGGCGGATGTTCTTGCGGCCGTTGCCGCCCGCGTTCGGGTCCCCGGGCGACGTGTTGACGGTGAACTTCGTCGCGATGACCGCGCGGTCACGGCCACCTGCCTGCGCGAAATAGTCCCCGAGGATGGCCTCGCTGGAGCCGCCCGTGTAGCCGTCCGCCGTGTCCAGGAAGTTGCCCCCGGCCTCCAGGTAGCGCGCGAGGATGCGGTGGGCGGTGTCCCTGGGGCTGCCCCAGCCCCACTCCGTGCCGAAGGTCATGGTGCCCAGGCACAGCGGGCTCACCCGCAGGCCACTGCGCCCCAGCAGGTGGTACTGCGCCAGCGAATCAATGCGTCCGGTCGTCGTCATGGAAAGGCTCCGGGGTTGGATGCCCTCAAGGTGCCGCCCGGAAGCCGCGGGATGAAGACGCGGAAGTTGCACGGACTGTTTAGACTTTCTTCGAAATGGCCCTGACGCCCCTCAACGCCCTGACCGTGTTCGTCACCGTCGCCCGCCGGCGCAGCTTCACCCAGGCCGCGAAGGAGCTGGGCGTGTCCTCGTCCGCGGTGAGCCAGGCGGTGCGCCAGCTGGAAGCGAAGCTGGGGCAGGCGCTGCTCGCGCGAACCACGCGCAGCGTGTCCCTCACCGACGCCGGACAGCGGCTGCTGGACGAAGCCGCGCCGGGGCTCCAGTCCGCGCTCGCGGCGCTCGAGCACCTGGCCGCCGGGGACACCCAGGAGGTGACGGGCTCGCTGAACCTGTCGGTGCCCGCGTTCTCCGTGCCGATCGTGGTGGAGCCGGTGCTCCCGCGCTACCTCGCGGCCCACCCGCACGTGCGCGTGAACGTGTCCGTGCAGGACCGGTTCGTGGACATCGTGAAGGAGGGCTACGACGCGGGCGTCCGGCTCACGGAGTCCGTGCAGCGCGACATGGTCCAGGTGCGCCTCACGCCCGCCTTCCGCTTCCTCGTCCTGGGGACGCCCGCGTACTTCGAACGGCACGGGACGCCCCGGCATCCCCGGGACCTGGCGAACCACGCGTGTCTGGGCTACCGCACGCCGTCCACGGGGCTGCCCTACCACTGGGAGTTCGAACAGGGCGCGAAGGAGCTCACCGTGCCGGTGAAGGGTCCGCTCACGTCGGACAACTCCTCGCTGCTCCTGAACATGGCCTGCGAGGGCCTGGGACTCGCCTACATCGCGGAGCTCCAGGCGGCGCCAGCGTTGCGCTCCGGCACGCTGCGGCCCGTACTGGAGGACTGGGCACCTCTCGTGCCCGGCCTCTTCCTGTACTTCCCCCACCGGGCGCGGGCCTCCCGCCCCTTGAGGGCCTTCATGGAGCTGGCGCGGGAGTTCCTCCCCCGCCGCTGAAACAGACGCGGCTGCTCGACTCCCGCGCGGGCAGGCGGGCATGCTTCACGCCGCCGACTCCCCTGCCCGTAGACTGTTATGGCGGGAGACGGGCCGGTCCCACACCGAAAGGACAGGAACATGGCGCAGCACGGACAGCGTGTTGGTCTCTTCATGGCGCTCACGATGGCGGTGGCCCTCCTGGGCGCCCCCGCCCACGCGGAGGACGCGGGGACGAAGCCCAAGCCCTCCGCCACCGCGAAGCCGGACGCGGGGGTCGAAGGCAAGGACGCGGGCACGGCCGCCAAACCGGAGAAGGACGCCACCGCGCCCCAGGGCGCCGGCCGCTGCACGGGCAAGGCGAACTTCTGTGGTGTCTTCTCCCAGGTGTACTGCAGCAGCCAGCCTGGATGTGCCTACATGTTCGGGTCCAACATGTGCGGCGGCGTGGCCATCGCCTGCGAGAAGGCCACCAACGAAGCGTTCTGCAAGAAGATCAAGGGCTGCTCCTGGAAGTAATCCCCCGCCGTCCCCGGGGCCTCCATGCCGAAGCGCGAATTCGACGAGGGCTATGACGTCTCGACCCTCGCCCACATCTCCATCCTGTTCATCCCCTTCGACGCCGCGAAGAAGTTCTACAAGGCCAACACCTCCAAGGGGGTGAAGGGGCTGAGCGCGTCGTTCGATGACAGCGGGGCGCGGGTGGACGGCGCGAACCTGGCGAACCCGCTCGTGCCCGGCATGGCCTCCAGCGCCTTCCTGCCGGGGCCGGACATCGCCACGAAGCTCGCGGACATCGTGCGGCAGGAGTGCGACCTCATCCGCAACATGCACAACCCCGACTCCGACCATGACGACAACTACCAGTCATGGTTGGCGAGCCACGGGCCCCACGTGGACACGTCCCAGTGGAGCGACCGGCGCAAGAACCGCATCGAGCGGAACCTGCGGGGCTACAAGCACTACCCCGTCTTCATCTTCCTGTCGGAGAACCCCACGGGCTCGCCCTTCCCGGACCGCATCGACGTCTCCGGGCTGGGCATGTCCTACGTGCGCAAGCACCTCATCGACAGCTCGACGGTCAAGGGCATCAAGCACGTCAACGAGATTGCCCTCTACCTGCGGGAGGACATCGACACGCAGCTGGCCAACCCGAAGGACGACGACTTCTACCTGGAGGCCAGCACCCTCACGCGCAAGACGGCGTCCATCCAGGCGAAGCTGAAGGCCAAGGACGAGTACATCCTCAAGGTGACGCTCGGGAAGCGGTATGGCCAATCCCTGACGGTGGCCGGGGTGCACCTGCGCGCGTCGCTGACCGGCTCCAACCCGCATGAGCGGCAGGTGGAGCGCAACGCGCTGCAGGCCTTCTGCGTGTCCGAGGGCATCCAGGTGATGGTGGGGGACTTCAACATGGACCTGCAGGAGACGACCCAGGGCAGCCGGGGCGTCTTCTTCGACGGCCGGCCGGAGACGCAGCCCACGTACATGCTGGCCCACAAGAGCAGCGAGGCCATCCCGCGCTTCCAGCAGCAGTATTCGAACTCCGCCGGCAACGCCCACTACATGGGCTACTACCAGGCGGACACGGAGCACCTGGAGCTCGCCGGTCCCGGCATGTACGGGCTGATGGGCGCCAGCGGCTCCAGGCACCTGCACGCCGAGGGCAAGTACTACTCGGACCATCCCTCCATCTACCTGCAGGTGAAGTCCACGCGCCTGTCCGAAGAGGCGCGCAACAAGATCCTCCACCGGAAGATTTTGCGCATCGTGCGGCCCATGAAGTAGGGCCCGCGCTGCGTCAGTAGTAGTACGGCGCCCGGCGCGCCCACTCCGTCTTGCCGTAGTGCTTGTGGAGATACGCGAAGGCCTTCTTCACCTCCGCGGTGTCGTGGGCGCAGCCCTTCTTGCTGGAGCGGACCGCGCGGAACAGCGCGATGGGCGAGCGCGGGTCGGCCGGGTGCGCCTTCGCCCAGTCCAGCGCCACGCGGGAGAAGAAGGAAACAGAGGGGCCCGCCGCGTTGAGGGCCTTCCACTCCGCGGCGGCGTCCGAGCGCTCCTCCGGGCTCGCGAACGGCAGCGGCGTCTTCAGTGGGTCCTCCAGGTCCTTTGTCCCCGGCACGCACCATCCGTTCCGGTACCAGGTCACGTCCTCCGTCAGGTCGAGCTCGGGGGAGAGGGTCGCCAGCCGGTCCCGGTTGGGCTCCAGCCTCGCGGAGACGGCCGGCAACCCCATGACCAGCAGCCGCGCGTCGAAGAGGCGCTCCTCCACCGTGGGCCGTCCCAGGATGGCCAGCAGCTCCGCGCGCGCCTTGGGTTCGGCTTCCGCGAGCGTGGCCGCCTGGGCCTTGAGCGTCGCGTCGTCCCCCACCACGGCGGCGCGGGCGAACACGGCCCAGGACAGCTGCCGGCGCAATTCGGGGTTCACCCCGGGCAGCGCGGCCCACTCGCGCAGCCGGCGCGTGGGGAGGTGGGATTCCAGGAAGTACGCCCGCGCGGGGCTGAGCCCCTGGGACGCGAGCTCAGGCGCCTGGGAGCTCCAGTCCTGATGGAGGCCGGTGCCGTCCTCGTCCACGACGAACTGGGCCGCGTTGCGCAGCGCCTCGTCCCAGCTGCTCGCCAGGTGCAGCCGCTCCTCCCGCAGCAGGTTGTCCGACGAGGGCAGGTCGCGCACCAGCACCACGGGGATGGCGTCCAGCCGCGCCCGGGCCTCCGTCAGCTGTCCCCGCTCCCGCAGCAGCTGCACGGAGCGCCACGCGAGCGTCAGGCCCGCGGAGGACTCCACCGGCACCTTCTGTGCGTCCGCGAGCAGCCCGGGCACCTCCGGTGCGTCCGCGCGGGCCGTCAGCAGCGCGAACAGGAGCCAGGGCACGTGCGCGGTCTTCTTCCAGCGGGCCACCGCCGTGGCGAAGGTCTTCGCCGACTCCGGCGTCTCCTGTCCGTTCTGCCGGCGGGGGGCGAGCGTCATCTGATGGAGCCAGTCGAAGAGCTCCGCCGCGCGTGGCTTCAGCCCCGGGCAGGTGATGTCCTTGCCGTCCGCGCCGCGCCCCACCGCGATGCCGGCCAGCGCCGACTCCAGCCCGGAGCCCGTTCCCTTCTCCAGCACCTGGGAGAACAGCTCGCACTGCCAGGTCTCCGGCGACAGGCGCCAGCGCACGACGGACAGCAGGCGTCGCGCGGGGCCGTGCACCTCGCGCAGCTTCGGATCCGCGAGCACCTTCTGGAGAGCTTCGTCCGCCTGCTTGAAGCGCGCCTCCACCTGGGCCGCGTCCACCTTCGGCGGGTCGTCCGGCCAGTCCGGCAGCGAGAACAGCGCCTGCCGCACGCGGGTGCGCGCCACGAGGTACGCGGCGAGCGGCCGGGAGGAGAACTCCGCGTTGTCAGCCAGTGCCTGGAAGCCCGCCGCCGCCTCGTCGTAGGACCCGCAGTACAGGTTCATGGCCGCGGTCTGGTAGTCGCGCTCCACCTGGCGGCGGGCCTTCTCGCGGGGCGTCAGCCCCTCCTCGATGCCGGGCGTCGGGTCGTACGGCTGGCAGCCTCCGTTGAAGACGTTGTCCTGGTTGTCCCGCCATTCCTTCAGCAGGGCCGGGCGCCGCTTCCACTCCTTCGCGAGCGCGCGGGCCGTGACCGCGGCGTGCAGGAAGGCGTCGCCGTGGATGCGCGAGTAGCTGGTGTGGCCCGCCTCCCCCGTGAGGTCCAGCTGGGGGTTCTCCTCCCCGGCGGAGGGCACCACCTCCCGCCGGACGGCGAGCCACTGCTCGCTGGCCCAGCTCGCATCGGGACCGTAGCGGGACACCGACACCCGCCACCCATCCACCAGGTGCTTCTGCTCCTCCGCCGTGGTGGGGATGCCCATCATCGAGCGCCAGGCGAAGGCGAGGTAGCGCGGCCTGAACGTGTCTCGGACGATGCCCAGACGTCCCGCGACGAAGGCATCGAAGGGCCGGTCTGGATTCGAACGGACCTCGAAGAGAGGGTCCGGAGGGAAGTCGGGCCCGCAGGCCTCCGCGATGACGGGAGGCAGCAGGACCGCGAGGCCCACGAGCCCCAGGACTGTTCTTGCGTTCTTCATGGTCGGAGCTCCGCCACGGCACGAGCGAACGCGTCGGGCGTCCACGGCCGGGGGTTGAAGAGGTAGAGGGTCGAGACGCCGGGAGGCACGGGCTGCCACTCGTCCACGGCCAGCCCCATGCTGCCGGAGCACGGGCGGGGCAGGCCGCGCGCGAACCGTGCACGCCAGACCGGGGCATCCGGCCCCATGCGGAAGAGCTGCGGCACCACTTCATCCACGGGCGCCCGGGCAATCCAACCGCCGGGCACGCACCACGAAGCGAGCCCGGTGATGGACAACGGCATCCCCGGAGGCAGGCGCGCGCGCAACCGCTGGAGCAGGTCGACGTAGGCGTCGTATTCCGACGCGCGGGCATCGAAGTCGAGCTGCAGCGCCGTCACGTCATGATGGCGGCGAGCGAGCCCGTCCAGGCGCTGGGCCAGCGCCTCCAGGCGTTCGGAGTTGAAGCGCGCGAGCGAGCTCCCCGCAAGCATCTGCAACCGCACGGTGGCCTTCAGCGCCATGCCGGGAGGAACGCGAAGCGGCTGCCGGCGGGGCAGCACGTGGACGTCCGCGTCGGTGAGGTCGAGCGTCGCGAGCAGGAAGGCGACGTCGGCCGCGCGGCCTTCCAGGAAGCGCAGGTCCTCCGGCCGCTCCCAGGCCCAGAGGATCAGTCGGGGCATCACCGGCGGGGCCACGGACAGCGGCAGGCACAGCACCGCGAGGACGACGGTGGCCAGCAAGCCGCGCCGCGGGCCGGGAGCCACGGGCGGATGGACATGTTCGGAGCGCATCGTGGGCAGGAAGCCACGGCCGGGCACCCTGCCCCGCCGCCGTGGCTTCATTTAGCAACCCGCGCGCCAGCCACATCAAGGGCACGGCACACCCGGGTGCTCCAGGACTACCCTGGAAGCCATGGACAGTGCGTCCGCCACCATGTTGAGCTTGAGGCAAAGGCATACATCTCCCGCCCGCCCCGAGACGCCTGGCCCATGTCCTTCTTCGAAGTGCTCTCACCGGTTCCACGGAAGATGGACATGGGGGGCGACCTCCCGCTGCGCTTCGAAACCCGTCCGCTTGCCGGACAGGTCGTGTGGCCACTGCTGGGGTTCGTGCTGCTGTGCGTGATCCCCGTCGCCTACGCGGTGGACCAGGACCTGTCGCTCGCCCAGCTGCGGGAGGAGTGGATGCTGCCGCTGGTGGCGGTCCTGGGCCTGTTCGTGAGCGGGGCACTCATCGTGCGCTGCCTGACGACCCGACTGGAGGTGGTGGTGACGGCCTCGGAGGTGTCACTGCACGGCGCCGGGGCCCTGAGCGCCTTCACCTGGAGCGAGCCCCTGGCCCACTACGTCAGCCTCGACTGCGAGCGGCGCCACCACCCGGACTGGATTGGCGCACAGGACGAATACGGCATCGCGCTGACGCACCGGAAGGACCCCGAGCGCAACGTCGTGGTGCACTGGGGCCGCGATGCCCGGCGCTTCGAGGACCGGCTCGCACGCTACGCCCAGCTCCTCCGGCTCCCCATCCGCCAGGAACAGCGCGCGCCCATCGCACAGCCGCGAATCGCCCGGAGGTGACACACGGGGCGTTCGCTGACGCGTCGGATGTTTCCGACGTCTCTTGACGCGTCGGATATTTCCGACGTATCAATCCGGGCCATGCTCGAACCGGATGTCTTTTCGGCGCTCGCCAATCCGGTGCGCCGCGAAATCCTGATGCAGCTGCGCAAGGGGCCGCGCGCGGTGAACGACCTGGCGAGCGGCTTCGACCTGGGCCGTCCCGCCGTCTCCGAACACCTCCAGGTCCTGCGCAAGGCACGGCTGGTCCGCGAGGAGCCGCGCGGCCGCGAGCGCTACTACCACCTGGATCCGCGTCCGCTATCGGAGGTGGACGACTGGCTCAAGGCCTTCACGCACTACTGGAAGCAGCGGCTCGCCGCGCTCGGTGACGTGCTCGACGAAGAGGCAAGGAAATGAATCCCCCCGCCATCATCCAATTGGACCACGTGTATGCCCATCCGCCCTCCGCCGTGTGGAAGGCCCTGACGGACCCGGTGCTCCACGCGAAGTGGTGGGCCGCGGGGGACGTGCGGCCCATCGTGGGCCACCGCTTCACGCTCGACATGGGCGCCTGGGGTCAGCAGCCGTGCGAGGTGCTCGCCGTGGAGCCGGAGCGCCTGCTCCAGTACCTCTTCGCCACGGGCACGCTCGACACGACCATCACCTGGCGGCTCACGCCGGAGGGCACCGGGACGCGGCTCACCCTCACGCACGAGGGCTTCAACCTGGACTCGCCCATGGGCCGCCGCGCGCTGGAAGGAATGAAGCAGGGCTGGCCGGGGGTGCTCGCACGGCTCGGCACCGCGCTCGGAACCTGAGCGCGGGCCGGAGGGGCCGACTCAGCTCAGCGGGGGCTGCACACCGTGGCGCCTTCGTTCCAGATGGTGACGTTGCCCACCGGGGATACGGAGCAGAAGCCGCCGCAGCAGTCCTCGCTGGAGCGGCACTGCGAGCCCAGCGGCCGGCAGGTGAAGTGCGGCGGCGTGCTCAGCGCGGTGGTGACCGTCTGCCACGGGATGCCCGGGCCGGTCCATGACAGCTGCGCGTGCGCGTTGCCGTAGCCCTCGAAGAACTCCATCACCAGGGCACGCGGGCTGTTGGCGGTGAGGGACACGGCGACGTCGTGCGTCTGCCCTCCCTCCGCCTCCATCCAGTTGTCCACGAGCAGCACGCCATCCAGCCACAGGCGCACGCCGTCCTCCGTGCCGGTGCGCAGCGTGTACGTGCCGGTGGTGGGCGCCGTCAGCGTGGCGGACCAGCGCGCGGACCACCTGTCCGAGGGCACGCCGGACGCAGGGGAGGACGCGCCCCAGTACGTCCCCAGGAACGCCTCGCGCCTCACGGCGGCGCGGGTGTAGAGGAACTCGGAGGTGAAGTACTCGGCCTTGAGCCCGGGCTGTCCTTCCGCCACCTCCGGCGCGCAGACGGCGTCCCCTTCGTTCCAGATGGTGACGTTGCCCACGGGGAACACGCTGCACCCGCCGGAGCGGCACTGCGCGTCCGCGGTGCAGTGGGCCCCCAGGGGACGCGGCAGGGGCAGCGCCGCCGTCTCCAGCCGGGACACGGGCACCGTCTGCCAGGGCTGGCTCGGGCTCTGCCACTGGAGCAGCAGCGAGGCCGCGGCCTCCGCGTCGAAGAACTCCAGCACCACGCTGGCAGGGATGTCCTGCGACAGGGCGATGCTCCCGGAGCGCTGCTCCACGGCGTGCTCGAACCAGTCATCCACCAGCAGCTGGCCGTTCACCCACAGCCGCACGCCGCCGCTGGCGGAGGTGCGGAACGTGTACGTCTGCGTGAAGGCGGGCGTGACGTAACCCTCGATGCGCATGCCGAAGAAGTCCGCCGGGATGCCGGCCACCGGCGCCCCCGTGCCGTAGGACACGTTCACCGTGGACAGGTGGCGCAGCACCGGCACGCCCTGCATCCGGAGGTTGGGGAAGAAGCGCGCCACCACGCCGGGCTCGCTGCTGACGTACTGGATGATGGTCACGTACTGCGCGTTGGTGCCCTGCGCTGGAGCCGCCATGCCGCCGCCCAGCACCAGCGTCCCCGCGGGCACGGACTTCACGTACACCCGCATGGGCGTGGAGGCATTGGACGTGGTGGCGGAAGGGTCGTTGGTGGCGAGCACCTCGTCGGTGAGCGCCCAGGTGCCGTCCGCGAGCCACGCGGGCAGCACCGTGTTGCGCCGGTCCATGGCCACGTAGACCGTGGCGGCGGAACTCAGGCCCAGCCGCACCTGGGACGTGCCGGCGTAGAGCTTGTCGTCGTTGGCCGCCTGGAGCAGCACGCCGCCCTGGAGCCGGGAGGACAGGCCGGTGAGCGTGTACGCCCGGTCGACGTAGAGCTGCGCGCCGACCTGCGCGGTGGCGAAGGCATAGGGCCGGCCCGTGCCCACCGCTTCCAGGGTGACGAGCCCGTTGGCGGAGGTGAGCCCCTGGGTGCGTGTGGCGGTGGGGACGGGCTCGGGCTCGGGAGCAGGGCCACAGGCCAGCAGGCTGGCGAGCACCAGGAGCGGTGAGAGGAAGGAACGACGCATCAGGAAGGCCTCCGGGAAAAGGGGCCGGCAGCCTGTGCGTCCGGGTCCAGCAAGGGAAGGACGCGGGAGGCGGGATCATCTGATTCCGGGGAATCACCAGGCGTGCGGGCCCGCGCCTCCAGGCACATGGACGTCAGGGGACATGACAGGTAGAAGGCCGCCGTCAGGAGACTGTCCCTTGAAGAAGACCCCCCTCATCACCGAAATCTCGAAGGAGTTCACCTTCGAAGCCGCGCACCGCCTGCCCAACGTTCCGGAAGGGCACAAGTGCTCGCGCGTGCACGGCCACAGCTACCGCATCGAAATCACCCTGCGTGGCCCGGTGCACCCGCAGTTCGGATGGATCGTCGACTTCGCGGAGCTGAACGCCGCCTGGCAGCCGCTCCACGCTCAGCTGGACCACCGGCTGCTCAATGACGTCCCCGGCCTGGAGAACCCCACGAGCGAGCTGCTGGCCGCGTGGCTCTTCGAGCGCGTGAACGTGCCCGGCACCACGGTGGCGCGCATCCGCGTCGCGGAGACCTGCACGTCCTCGTGCACCGTCTACGCCGCGGAAGGCTGAAAGCCGCTTCAGCGCTCAGCGCTCTATCTGTCCCAGGTTGGCGTGGATGACCGCGCCATTCAGGACCGGGGTGGTGGCGCAGGTGTAGAGCACGCCGGCGATCTCCTCCGGCGTGATGAGCCGCCCGAACGTGGTCATCCCCGCCACGCTCGCCCGGACGGCGGGGTCCGCGCCCAGGTGCTCGCGGAGCATCTCCGTGTCCGTGAAGCCCGGGCAGACGCAGGCGGTGTGGACCTGCGTCCCCGCCAGGTCCTGGCAGGTGGCCCGCATCATCCCGATGAGCGCGTGCTTGGTCGTCACATAGGACGCCACGCCCTTCACGGCCTTCTCCCCCAGCGTGGAAGACACGTAGAGCAGCGACGAGCCGTCCGTGAGCAGCGGCCGCGCCAGGCGGTTGAGCACCAGCGGGGCCACGACGTTGACCTCCAGCACCCGGCGCAGGTGGTCCGCGTCCATGCTCAGCGCGTCGTCGTGCTCGTAGAGGGCGGCGTTGTGCACGACGCACAGGCGGCCCGGGCCCTGGCTTGCGCCATCGCGCAGCGCGGCTTCGACCGCGGGCTCCCAGCCCGGCTCGGCCAGGTCCACCCGCACGTTGACGACGTCCGGCACGGGGCACGGGCCGCGCGACACGTTGATGACGCGCCAGCCCTCCTTGCGGAAGCGCTCCGCCGCAGCCCGGCCAATGCCCCGGCTGGCGCCGGTGATGAGGACCTGATCAGACATCGCGCTTCCACTCCCAGGAGGCCCACTGGCCGGGGCCCGAGGCACACTTCACCACCAACTGCGTGACGTGGTCGCGCGCCATGCCGCTGCCATCGCCCACCAGCTCCTCGCCGAAGACGCGCGCCAGTTCTTCCAGCGACACGTTGGACACCGGAAGCACCGTGACGTCGCGCGCGAGGAAGCGCAGCTCCTCCCCGTTGAAGTGCGCCACGTGATTGCCCTGCGCGTCCCGCTCCAGCCGCAGGTGCGGGGAGTGGGCCGGCAGGAAGAACGTCTCGTTCCAGGCCTTGCAGCGGGCGATGATGGCCTGCTTGAGCGGACCGTAGTCCGAAAGCAGCCCTTCGTCGGACACCTCCCCCGTCAGCGCGACGTAGACGGAGAAGTTGTGCCCATGCAGGTTCTCGCGGTGCGTGGCGGAGAAGATGGTGAAGTGCCCCGCGGAGAACTTCATCTCTTCTTTGTGGAGCTCGAGGGTCGTGGTGCGCGGCGCCATGGGATGGCCCCAGGCTTAGCACCAGGGGCCAAGGCCGGACTAGAAGAGGAAGTCCGTGGTGAGGAAATCCGACGCTCTGCGGGTCAGGATGGATTGGACGAGCGCCGTGTTGTCCGCCGTCGTCTTCGTGGCCACCAGCGTGCGGATGGAGAACACCCGCAGCGCGTCCGCCACGGACAGCGTCCCTTCCGCGGAGTCCTTGCGGCCGTTGAACGGGAACGTGTCCGGCCCGCGCTGGCACTGGCAGTTGAGGTTGATGCGGCCCACCTGGTTGGAGAACGCGTCGATGAACCGCCCGACGCGCGCCGGGTCCTTTCCGAACAGGCTGAGCTGCTGGCCGAAGTGCGACTCCACCACCAGCTGCACGGCCTCCGCATCGTCGTCGAAGACCATCACCGGCACCACCGGGCCGAACTGCTCCTCCGTCGCCAGCCGCATGTCCTTCGTCACCGGGTACACCACCGTGGGTGAGTAGAACGACCGCGACGCCTGCCCGCCCGTGGTGTTCACCACGCGGGCGCCCTTCCCCACCGCGTCGTCCACCAGCCCCTGGAGGTACGTCGCCTTGCCCGGCTCCGGCAGCGGCGTGACGGAGACGCCCGGGTCCCAGGGCATACCCGGCTTGAGCTTGTCCACGGCGGCGGTGAACTTCGCGAGGAACGCGTCCACGATGTTCCGGTGCACCACCAGCAACTTGAGCGCGGTGCATCGCTGGCCGTTGAAGGACAGCGTGCCGGTGATGCACTCCTTCACCGCGTTATCCAGGTCCGCGTCCTCCAGGATGATGGCCGGGTTCTTCGCGTCCAGGCCCAGCACGGACTTGAGGCGGTGCGGGCGCGGGTGCATGCGCTTGAGCTCGCTGGCGCCCTTGTTGGTGCCGATGAAGGCGAACAGGTCCACCTGCCCGCTCTCCATCAGCGCGCCCACCGTCTCCCGGCCGCGGCCGTAGATGATGTTGATGACGCCGGGCGGGAAGCAGTCCCGGAAGGCCTCCAGCAGCGGGCGCACCAGCAGCACGCCGAACTTCGCCGGCTTGAACACCACGGTGTTGCCCATCAGCAGCGCCGGGAAGAGCGTGCTGAAGGTTTCGTTGAGCGGGTAGTTGTACGGGCCCATGCACAGGGCCACGCCCATGGGCGCGCGGCGGATCTGCGCCATGATGCCCTGGTCCTGCACGAAGCGGGACGAGGTGCGGTCCAGCTCCTTCAGCGCGCGGATGGTCTCCACGATGAGGTCCACCGTGCGGTCGAACTCCTTCTCCGAGTCCGGCTGCGTCTTGCCAATCTCCCACATGAGCAGGTTCACCACCGCGGTGCGCTGGGCGCGCATGGCGGTGAGGAAGCGCTCCACGTGCTCGATGCGCTCGGCGACCTTGAGGGTGGGCCAGACGCCCCGGCCGGAGTCGTAGGCCTTCACCGCCGCCGCGAGCGCGTCCAGGGACTCGCGTGAGGTGAGCAGCGGCGTGGCGCCAATCACCTTCTGCTTCAGCCCTTCCGGGGTCTGGAGGAACACGGGGCTGGCCACCGGGTTGAGCTCACCGGCCCAGGTGCGCAGCTCGCCTCCCACCAGGTACTCGCGCTGCTCCAGGTACGCGGGCAGCCGCACGCCGGGGGGAATCTGCTCTTCAGAGGGAAAGAGGGAGTCGAGTGCCGTCATGGATGGCCTTTCTAATGGGACACCCCGTGCCCGGCACGATTTCCCGTCATGATGAAACCATGATGAGGAGACGAGCCCGCCGTGCGGTTCGATGCGGGGCGCATCTGGATGATGGCTCCACCCTGATGCGCGAGAGGTGGTCCATGCTGAAGTCCCTCCTGAGAAACGCACTGCCCCTGCTGTTGATGTCCGCGGAGCCCGTGCTGGCCCAGCCCGATGCGGGCACCGTGGGCAAGAGCGTCATCATCGGCACGGTGGTTGACGTCACCACCAAGCAGCCCCTGCAGGACGTGGTCATCACCGCGACCTCGCCGAGCCTGCAAGGCGACCAGACGGTCGTCACGGACGCCCACGGCAACTACCGCATCCCGGGGCTTCCCGCAGGGACCTACACCGTGCGGTTCGAAAAGGAGGCGCTCAAGCCTTTCGCCCGCCCTGGCGTCCGGTTGCTGGCCAACCGCACCATCCGGCTGAACGTGGAGATGGTCCCCGACCCCTTCATTTCGACGACGCTCGTTGGCGGCCCGCCCACCATCGACGTGGGTTCTTCCAACCAGGGCGTCAACGTGGACCAGGAGTTCATCAAGCGCATCGCGGTGGCGCGCCCGGTGGGCAAGGGTGAAGCGACGCGCTCCATGGAGAACCTGAGGAACTCCGCGCCGTCGAGCACCTCCGATTCCTACGGGGTCGGCATCGGTACGTCCGCGCCGGAAGGGGGCTACGTCATTGATGGATTGAGCGTGGACGTGCCCCCTGGCTCCGGTGACCCCTACAGCAAGAACGACCGCGCGCGCGCCCCGGCCTGGGCCCTGCCCTACATGCACATCGTCGTCCCGGACGGCACGCCGCAGACGACGTACCGCGCGCCCCAGGCCTCGGCGGTCCCCACGCCGCAGCCCGCGCCGGAGCGCACCGTGGCCCCGCAGGGCCAGCGCTTCTTCGACATGTACTTCAAGGGCTACGGCGTGAACCCCACCGTGGACACCGAGGAGGAGCGCTTCTCCACCTTCTCCGTGGACACCGACACCGCGTCGTACACGCTGACGCGCGCCTACCTGGAGCGCGGCGCGCTGCCGGACGAGCAGGCCGTGCGCGTGGAGGAGTTCATCAACACGTTCGACTACGGCTACGCCAACGCGCCGGACGCGCCCTTCAGCGTGAACGTGGAGGGCTTCCCCTCCCCCGCGCGCAAGGGCTACCAGGTGGTGCACATCGGCGTGAAGGCGCGCGACGTGAGCCGCGCCCAGCGCAAGCCGGGACATCTCGTCTTCGTCATCGACGTGTCCGGCTCCATGAACATGGAGAACCGGCTGGGCTTGGTGAAGCGGTCGCTGCGGCTGCTGGTGGACGCGCTGGATGAGCGAGATTGGGTGTCCATCGTCGTCTACGGCAGCGAGGCGCGGCAGGTGCTCGCCCCCACCAACGCCACGGAGAAGGCTGACATCCTGAGCGCCATCGACAGCGTCCAGTCAGAGGGGTCCACCAACGCACAGGCCGGCATGGAGCTGGGCTACGCGCTGGCCGCGAGCCACCTGGTGAAGGGCGGTATCAACCGCGTCATCCTCTGCTCGGACGGCGTGGCGAACAACGGCATCACCCAGGCGGACGGCATCTGGGAGCGCGTGAAGGAGCGCGCGGCGGCGGGCATCACCCTGTCCACCGTGGGCTTCGGCATGGGCAACTACAACGACGTGCTGATGGAGCGGCTGGCTCAGGTGGGTGAAGGCAACTACTCCTATGTGGACAAGCTGGAGGAGGCCCGCCGCATCTTCGTGCAGAACCTCACCGGCACGCTCCAGGTGGTGGCCAAGGACGTGAAGCTCCAGGTGGAGTTCGACCGCAAGACGGTCTCCCGCTACCGCCTCATCGGCTACGAGAACCGGCTGCTCACCAAGCAGCAGTTCAACGACGACCGCGTGGACGCGGGTGAAGTGGGCGCGGGCCACGCCGTCACCGCCCTCTACGAGGTGAAGCTGCGCGACCCGGAGCAGTCCCACTTCGGCACGCTGCGCATCCGCTACAAGGCCCCGGAGGGCGGCAGCTCGCGCCTCATCGAGAAGGCGATGCCCGTGACGCTCCTGCGCCCGGCCTTCGAGAAGGCCGCCTCCCCCACCCGCCTGTCCTACGTCGCCGCGGCCTTCGCGGAGAAGCTGCGCGGCTCCTACTGGGCGCGCCCGCTCACCTACGACGCGCTCGTGTCGCTGTGGGAGGAGCTGGGCACGCCGCTGAAGAGCCGCCAGGACGTGGTGGAGCTGGGTGAGCTCATCCGGCTGGCGAAGAAGCTGGACCGCCGCGAGGACCGCTTCGAGTCCATCTCCCCGGTGCGCACCATGGACGCCGACCGCGTCCCCACCATCAAGTAAGGCCCACCCGGATGCCGCGCAGGCTGCTGCCCACCCTCGTCGCCCTCGTGCTCGGCCTGGCCGGGCTCGGGGTCGGCCTGGGCTACCTCCACCGCATCTTCGCCGCGGAACGCGAGGATGCACGGGCCTCGCTCCGCTCCCGGCGCGAGGCCCTGGAGCAGTACGCCCGTGCGTCGCTGGGACAGGCCCTGCGCGAAGGAATGGAAGGCGCGCGCGGAACGCTGGCCGTAGCGAAGGAGGACCCGCTGGTGGCCACGCCGGGGCTGTACCTGCGGGAACAGGGGGAGCAGGTGCTGCCCCGGCTGGCCCTCTTCGACACGGCCGGGGACTCACCCGCGAAGGAACGCTACGCGCGGCTGCGCGCGGGCACGGAGGTCGCGGACGAGGACGAGGGCCCGTGGAAGGAACGGCTGGAGCGGATGGCCCTCATCGAGAAGTCGCTGGCCGCGAAGGACCGGCGGGCGACGCTGCTGTCGCTGATGGCGCTGCTCCAGCACCGCACCCACTTCGTGCTCGCGTCCACGCGCGACCTGCCCTCGCTGCTGGTGGTGCTGGAGGACGTGGCCGCGCGGGGCGACGTGGTCCCGGACCTGATGAAGGCCCTGCTGCGAGACGGGCTCGTGGATGGACAGGGCGGAGGGCGGCTGGAGGGATTGCAACGGCTGCTCCTGCTCAAGCGTTCGCGCTTCACGCCGGAGGACTTCGACTTCCTGCGCGAAAAGGTGGCGGCGCTCTCCACACGCGTGGGCGTGCCGGTGGCGGACTTCGAGGCGCGAGCGAGCGAGCTGGCCGCATCGCCGCTGCCGCTGCCCGAGGCCGTGCGGGAGCCCGCGCTGACGAGGTCCGGCTGGTACCTGGAGCCGCTCCAGGGGAGCGACGTGCGCGGACTGGCGCTGGACCTGCCCGGGCTGCTGGCGGGGCTCACCCGCGAGATGCGCGAGCGCGGCCTGCTGGAGGCGGACGGGCGCGTGGCCCTGCCGGGGGATGCGCCGGTGCTGACGCTGGCGTCGCTGCCGGTGGCGGTGGAGTCCTCCGCGTGGGCGCGGGGGGAGGAAGCGCTGGAGAGCCGCTACCGGCTCAAGACGCTGATGCTGGCCCTGTGCGCGGTGTTGGCGCTCGTCATCGCGGCGCTGGCCTTCGTGGCGCAGCAGCGCAAGTACCGCTTCCTGGAGCTGAAGAGCGACTTCGTGGCCACGGTGTCGCACGAGCTGCGCACGCCGCTGGCCTCCATCCGGCTGCTCGCGGAGACGCTGGAGTGGCGGGTGGCGGAGGGCGCGGACGCGAAGGACTACCCCGCGCGCATCATCCGCGAGGCGGACGGGCTGGGCTTCCTGGTGGAGAACCTGCTGTCCTTCAACCGCATCGACAAGGGCCGCTGGGTGCCGAAGCTCGCGCCGGTGCGGCTGGATGAGCTGGTCTCCAACCTGCGCCGCGACCTGGAGTCCGGTGCGCCGGTGCCGGTGGAGCTGACCGCGGACGTGGACGCGCGCGAACTGAACGCGGACGCGCAGTTGCTGCGGCTCCTGCTGGCGAACCTGGCGCGCAACGCATGCGCGTACAACACCCGCAGCCCCGTGCGGCTCCATGTCCAGACGCTGTCCGGTGGACGCGTGCACTTCACGGACAACGGCACCGGCATCCCGCATGCCGAGTGGGAGCGCGTCTTCGGCGAGTTCTACCGGCTGTCCGGCCGGGACGGCCGCGAGGTGCCCGGCAGCGGGCTGGGGCTCGCGCTGTGCCGGAAGATTGCCCGGCTGCACGGGGGCACGCTGCGAGTGGCGTCCTCCAGCCCCGAAGGCACCACCTTCGAACTGACCATTCCCGAGTACCGGCCCGAGGCCCTGAGCACCGCATGACCACCGCCGCCCCCACCGTCCTCGTCGTGGAGGACGACCCGAACCTGCGGCTCGCGCTGCGCGACAACCTGGAGCACCAGGGAGGTTATGCCGTGGAGGAGGCCGCCACGGTGAAGGAGGCGCGAGAGCAACTGTCCCGCCGCGACTTCCAGCTCATCCTCCTGGACGTGATGCTGCCGGACGGAGACGGCTATGCGCTCTGCCGCGCACTCCGGGAGGAGGGCCTGGAGATGCCGGTGCTGATGCTCACCGCGCGCACACTGGAGGAGGACGTGGTGCGAGGCTTCGAATCCGGCGCGCAGGACTACCTGGGCAAACCCTACCGGCTGCGCGAGCTGCTGGCGCGAGTGGGCGCGCACCTGAAGCGCAGCGGCGGCGTCCCACCCGCGAAGCTGCTGCGCTTCGCGGGCTACAGCGTGGACCTGGACCGGCGGCGGGTGGAGACACCGGAGGGCGCGGAGGTGGAATTGACGCGCAAGGAGTTCGACCTGCTGGCCTTCTTCCTGAAGGAGCGCGAGCGGGCGCTCAAGCGCGACGAAATCCTGGACGCGGTCTGGGGCACGGACGTGGTGGTGGATCCGCACACCGTGGACAACTTCGTCTCCAGCCTGAAGCGCAAGCTCAAGTGGACCAGCGCCTCACGCTTTTCTATCCAGACCGTGCGCGGCGTGGGCTACCGTATGGAGGTGGAACGAAATTCGTGAAAATAGACCTCGTCTTGCAGATATGAACAGGCGGATTAAATTTCTCTTCAAACCAATGCGCCTTGCCGGACATTTTAGTCAGCGGCGCCGGAACTTACAGGCAATAAACCAACCTTTTGATGGAGCGAGCATGAACGAAACACCGTCGAACAATCCTTCGACTGAGGAATCATCATCTCCGAAATCGTCCACACCGAAACCAACTGAAGCCAAAACGCTCGCATGGATCATCGAAGCTCTCGAAGAACTCGATCCTCCAACCAGACAGCGCATTCTACACACGGTCTCTGTTTTCTACTCAACAATAGATCATCCCTCACACATACCCTCACCCACCTTCGTCCCTCAAGCAACAAGGCACCACCAAGCCAGCGCCCAGCCCCCTGTAGCTCCCTTTACCGAAGACAGAACCCCATCCCCCAAAGACTTCTTACTCAACAAAAAACCAGTCACAGACATCGAAAGAGTGACCTGCCTCGCCTACTACATAACTCACTTCCGAGACACGCCTCATTTCAAAACACTAGACCTCAGCAAACTCAACACCGAAGCAGCCCAAATAAAGCTATCAAACGCCGCCCATGCAGTAGACAATGCATCCAAGGCAGGACTGCTCGTAGCAGCAGTGCGAGGAACCAAGCAAATCTCAGCAATGGGTGAGCTTTATGTCCAAGCCCTGCCCGACAGAGAAGCAGCAAGGAATGCGACGACGCACTTTCGCGCCAAAAGGAGAGGTCGCAAGTCCAGTTCCACCAACGAAAGAAACGAATGACAGCCACCACAAAAACACAAGAGCAAACTAAAGCAAAACGGATTGCGTTTTTTAACCACAAAGGCGGGGTTGGAAAAACAACCATTGCCCTAAATGTTGCATCGGCACTTGCATCACAAGGTTACAGCACCTTGCTGGTAGACTCAGACCCGCAGTGCAACCTAACAGCTCACCTCTTGGAAGCGGCTGTAGTCGATGATCTTCTCGACAAGTCAGACTCGGCAGAGGGACGCACGGTCTGGTCAGCACTTCGTCCTATCAGCGAAGCAACAGGAGACATAGTTCCAATTGAGCCCTTTGAAATTCGAGACAATCTCTTCCTTCTTCCGGGAGACATTCGCCTCGCTGAATTTGAACTGGATCTTGTAGAGTTCTGGAACGACTGTTTCCAGCGAAAGCTCAAAGGATATCGTGGGGTCTCAGCACTAAGCCGTACTGTTGATCTTTCCGCAAGCATGTGTAACGCCGACTTTATCCTTTACGATTCAGGTCCCAACATCGGGGCACTTAACAGGATTATTCTACTTGATTGTGACTATTTTGCCGTACCAGCCGCATGCGACCTTTTTTCGCTGCGAGCAATCAAGACATTAGGCCACACACTGGCCAATTGGATAACCGACTGGCAAACGGTCTCGGATCTAGCGCCCGACAGCGCAATCCTATTGCCTGGAATGCCCAAGCTCGCAGGATACGTGCCGCAAAGGTTTCGCGTTTACGGCGGCCACCCAACTACAGAGTTCGCGGCATTCATACCTCAACTGGAGCGCGCATTACTTAGCGATGTCGTCAACGTACTCAGAAAGATTGACGCATCCCTTGTGAGCCCAGTAAGCAAAGGCCTCAAGCTTGGCGAAGTTAAGGACTTCGGCAGCCTCGTCAGCGCATCACAGACACAAGGCGTACCTCTGTCTTCCGTCAGCACAACAAACACACTACAAGTCGAGTCCGCCAAAACATCATTCGCCGACATTGCAAAGCGATTAGCGGAGCGCATTGGCAAATGACCACAACCGACGACACAGTCCCAATCGCCCTCATAAACGAACTCGTTGATCACTTCAAATCCAATCAAAAAACGTTTTCGACATTTTCAGACCAATTGCGGTCGGCCATTTCGGGTGATTCAACGCTCGCCACCCTGCTTCACTCTGTCAAATGGCGCGTTAAGGATCCAGACCACTTAAGGGACAAACTCATTCGCAAAGCTATTGAGGCGCACAAAAAAGGCCTTGAGTTCGACATCAACAAGGGCAATCTTTTCCACAAAATAAACGATCTTGCAGGCATGCGGTTACTGCATCTCCATACCCGCCAGATGGACAAAATCCACAAAGCCCTGATGGATATTTTCACGGAGTACCAGTACCCGCTTTATGAAGCGCCATTCGCCCGCACCTGGGATGACGAGCACCGCAAATATTTCAGTGAAATCGGCTTGGCGACCCGTGACAGTCCTTCCATGTACACAAGCGTCCACTATGTAATTGAAGCCAATACCAGATCGAAAATTACAGGAGAAATCCAGGTACGAACCCTGGCTGAAGAGCTTTGGGGTGAAGTCGATCACACCATTAACTATCCTCATGAATCGAAAAACCCCGCCTGCAAAGAACAAATTAAGGTTCTGGCACGAGTCACATCTAGCTGCACTCGCCTCGTTGACTCAATATTCTTCACCCATACGATGAACCCAGAGAACGACACCGAATAGCAAATTCTCTCAATCGACAACACCAACATCCTGAACAATTCAGACTATGACCCAAAGAATACGGTGGCGAATCGCCCAAATGGAGATAGAGATCGAAGGGGATGCCGAATTTGTTGAGAAGAACATCAACACATTCCTCACCATCGCCAGCTCTAAGCACCAAGACACATCGAGACAATTTGACGCCTCTGACGCAGACAGACCTACCACGCAAGAGGCGCCCCTGCCGGCCAAGACAACCGCGCCTTCCGAATTTGTTCGACAGCATTCTCCGGACACTGGCGTTGAGACACTCCTTGTTCTAGGCAGCTACTTGGAAACTCATCGCGACCTCAAAGATTTCGGCGCAAAGGAAATTAAATCATTGGCAGGCGAAGCCAAGCTAAAAAGCATACACAGTCAATACTTCACCTTGGCTATCCAGCAGGGTATGCTTCGACAGGCGGGCCTGCACAGATATTCGCTGACCATCAGTGGCGAAGATTGCGTCCGTGCGCTTCGCGAAAAATCCAAGTAGGCCTCCACGTCTACCTGGATTAACAGGCTATTGTTCGAGGACCGGTTGTTTTGAGTCGGTGGGCGGGAAAGACTGGCTGCATGGCCTCCGCCCGCCGCGTCCTCGTCCCGCTGCCTGACCATGACTTCGACGTCACCGAAGTCGCCGTGCCCTGGCGCCTGCTCACCGACGCGGGCCATGAGGTTGTATTCGCCACGGAGAAGGGCCACATGCCCGCCGCGGATCCGCTGCTGCTCACCGGTGTGCTCTTCGGCAAGCTGGGCGCGGAGCCGGAACCCCGGCGCTTCTACGGCGACCTCACGCTCACGCGGGCCTTCCAGAAGCCCCTCACCTGGGACGCGGTGACGCCGTCGGACTTCGACGCGCTCCTGCTGCCCGGAGGCCACGCGCCGGGCATGCGGCAGTACCTGGGCAGCGCGGCACTCCAGGCGAAGGTCGCGGCGTTCTGGGCGCTCCAGCGGCCCGTGGCGGCCATCTGCCACGGCGTGCTGGTGCTCGCGCGCACGAAGGACCCCGCCACCGGAAGGAGCGTGCTCCACGGCACGCGCACCACGTGCCTGCCCAAGTACATGGAGCGCTCCGCGTACCTGCTGACCGCGTGGAAGCTGGGGCGCTACTACCGCACCTACCCCGCCTACGTGGAGGAGGAGGTCGTCGCCTCGCTCGCGGACCCGAGCCACTTCGAGCGCGGCCCCCGAGTCCTGTCCAAGCGTGGCACCGCGACGGACCACGCGCCCGCCTTCGTCGTGGAGGACGGGCGCTACGTGTCCGCACGCTGGCCGGGGGACGCATACCTCTTCACGGAGCGATTCCTGAAGCACCTCGCCTGACGCACTGAATCACCTGGCACACGCCTTTCAGGGTTCACCTGATTGACTGGATAGCCATGTCCTGACTAAGGATCTCCCGGCGACTTTCTTTTCCAACGAAAGAAAGTTCCCCAAGGAGAACCGGATGCGTGCCCTGAAGTTCCTCCTCATGCCGGCGCTCGCCGCTGCCCTCCAGGCGTGTGGCCCCGAGGCACCCGAGTCCCCTCCCGAGGCCACGGGCACCACCCAGCAGCCGGTCCGGCTGTCCATCAAGAACGCGGACCCGTCCATCCTCCGCGTGGACAGCACGTACATCTCCGTGGAGTCGGATGGCGCGCGCCTCTACGTGCGCATGGCGCCGTCGGTGGATGCGCTGGCCGGGGCCGCGCGGCAGCTGGTGTGGGGCAACCCCACGGGCCTGGGCGAGGTCTGGGCGCCCGAGATCGTCCGGGACGGCAGCACCTACGTCATCTACTTCGCGGCGGGCACGGGCAATAGCCACCGCATGTACGCCATCACGTCGCAGTCACCCAACACCGGCTACTCCGCGGCGGTGCGGATGGCGCTGCCCGGCGACAAGTGGGCCATCGACGGCACGGCGTTCACCTACCGGGGCCAGCGCTGGTTCGTCTGGTCTGGTTGGGAGGGCGACACCAACGGCGAGCAGACGCTCTTCATCGCGCGCATGTCCAGCCCCACCGCCATCACGGGCGGGCGCTACGTCATCTCCCAGCCGCGCGAGTGGTGGGAGAAGGTCGACGTCAATCCGCCCACGCGCGTCAACGAGGGGCCGGAAGCCATCATCGACCCGAGCGGCCAGCTGCACATCGTGTACTCGGCCAACGGGAGCTGGGGCACGAACTACTGCCTGGCGGACCTGCGCCTGCGGCTGGACGGCGACCCGGCCTATGTCTGGGATTGGTTCAAGTCCAACGGCTGCCTCTTCGGCTCGCGCCGCGACATCATGATGAGCGGCTGGGACCCCACGCTCTCCTCGAAGGGCGTGGGCCACCACACCTTCGTGCTGCTCAACGGCGACATCAACACCAGCCCGCCCGCGGGCCCCAGGTTCCCGCTCGCCTTCCACGGCGTGCCCAACGCGGACAACCCCAACCCCTTCTGGTCCGGCCGCTACTGGTACTCCGGCACGTTCCAGTGGTGGGGAAACGTCACGTACACGCGCGGCGGTGCCAGCAACACGGGCTGGAGCCTGAAGTTCTACGAGTAGCACCCACCGAAAGGACGTCATGAACCACAAGGGAATGATCCGCGGTCTGTCGTTGCTGGGCGTCGTTGGCGCGCTGGGCGGCTGTTCGGGGCCGGACTCCGTGGAGGGCTCGCCTGAAGCCACCGGACAGGTGGAGAGCGCCGCCGTCGTGACGACCATCACGGAGGGCGACTACGTCATCCGCTCCGTGCGGACGAACAAGTGTATCGACGTGGCCTCGTCCAGCACGGCGGACGGCGCGAAGGTGCAGCAGTGGGACTGCAACGGCACCAACGCGCAGAAGTTCCACATCTCGCCCACGTCGGGCGGGTTCTGGAAGATCATCAACGTCAACAGCGGCAAGGCGCTGGACATCGTGGGTGTCAGCACCGCGGAGAACGCCGTCCTCCACCAGTGGAGCTACGTCGGCGGCAACAACCAGCAGTTCCAGTTCATCAACCGGGGCGGCACGCAGTTCAGCTTCCACCCGCGCCACACGGGCATGGCCATGGACCTGTCCTATGGCTTGCCGGACAACGGCACGCCCATCGTCCAGTACCCGTTCTACGCGGACCGCGACAACCAGCGCTGGACCTTCGACCTGGTCTCCGGCGGCGGTAGCGGCGGCGGCTCGGGCTTCGCGGGCATCCTCACCCGCGACATGTTCAACACCATGTTCCCCAGCCGCAACGGCTTCTATAGCTACGACGCGCTCATCGCCGCGGCGAACGGGTTCCCGGGCCTGGCGACGACGGGGGACACGGACACGCGCAAGCGCGAGGTGGCCGCCTTCCTGGCCAACGTGTCGCATGAGACGGGCGGGCTCGTGTACATCGAGGAGATCAACCGGGGAGAGTACTGCGACACGTCGTGGGGCCCGCCGGGCTGCTCCTGCGCGCCGGGCAAGCGGTACTACGGACGTGGCCCCATGCAGCTGTCGTGGAATGGCAACTACTGCGCGGCGGGCAACGCGCTGGGCCTGCCGCTCCAGGCGAACCCGGACCTGCTGGCCCAGGACGCGAACGCCGCGTGGCGCACGGCCTTCTGGTTCTGGACCACGCAGAACGGCGCGGGCTCCATGACGGCGCACAACGCCATCGTCAACGGCGCGGGCTTCGGTGAGACCATCCGCACCATCAACGGGTCGGTGGAGTGCTACGGCCGCAACCCCGGCCAGGTGCAGAGCCGCATCGACAAGTACCTGCAGTTCTGCTCCCTGCTCGGCGTGAGCCCCGGCGGCAACCTGGGTTGCTGACAGCGCCCCGCGCTCAGGAAATCTGACCCAGCAGTTCGAAGAGGGCCTCGCGCGTCAGCCCCGCCGCGTCGCGAGCCACCGTCTCCAGCATCCCCTTCGCCCGGCCGAGCTGGGCCGGATCCGCCTCCTCCAGCGCGGCCATGGCGGCCTCCTGGAGTTCGCGCGACGCAGCCGGACTCAGCTGGCCCTTCAACAGGAAGAGGGCCTCCGCCGCCGGAGCACCGGAGCGCACCAGCGCCACGGCGGAGCGGGCCGCCACATGGGGGCTCTCATCCCGGAGGTGCTCGCGCAGGGCCGCGATGGCAGCGGGCGACTGCGCACCGCACAGCCCCAGCAGGGACGCCGCTTCCTGCCGGATGGGTGCCTCCGGCGCGGTCAACGTGCGCAGGAGCGCGGACTCCAGGCCCGGCAGCGCGGGCGCGGGCCGCCCCTCCACGGACAACTCGTCCAGCAGGCCTCGCAGCGACACCAGGGCCAGGTAGAGGCGCGCCCCGTCCGTCCCGCGCACCTCCTCCAACAGCCGGGGCGCGGTGAGCTCCGGGGCCAGGGGCGCGAGCGCGGCCAGCGACTCCAACGCGGAGAGGGCCACGGGCTCCTCGTCCTCCAGGAGCGCCAGCAGCCGGGGCAACTCAGACGCGGCGGCGGTGCCCAGCCGTCCCACGACGCGCGCCATGGCACTGCGGACCGCCGGACGGGGATGCTGGAACATCCCGTCCAGCGCGGCGAGCTGGGACGGGTCCACCCGGCACACCCCGGTGAGCACTCCCGCGGCGTTCTCCAGCGCGGGGGCTTCCGCCTCCATCCGCGCCAGCACCGTCAGCACGCTCTGGACGGCGAGCCCGGTGAGGCCCGGCTGCGGAGGCCACCAGCCGCGCTGCAACAGGAACAGCAGCGGCTCCGCGACCGCCGTTCCGGGCCGCCCCAGCTCCTCCAGCAGCGCCCGCGCGGTCCGCTCCCGCGACTCCGGCTCGCCGGACACCAGCAGCTCCTCCAGCGCCGACAGCGCTTCCTCGCGCGATCCCGAATCGCGTGAGGACAGCCGGCCCACCC
Organism: Corallococcus aberystwythensis; assembly: GCF_003612165.1. Lineage (GTDB taxonomy): Bacteria > Myxococcota > Myxococcia > Myxococcales > Myxococcaceae > Corallococcus > Corallococcus aberystwythensis. Next base: position 26,214 of record NZ_RAWK01000043.1, read on the forward strand.
ATTCCTCCACCGTGCGGACACGGCCCTTGTTGCGCTCCGAAGCCATGGCCCCAGGCTAGCGCAAGCCCCTGGGGCGCTAGAGCCTTCCGCTACGGGTCGGCCTCGGTGACGCGGCCCTCCGCGGTCACGTCGAAGTGAAGAGTCCCCCGGTTCTTGCCCACCACGTACAGGGCGTATCGGCCCCCGGGTTGGAGCGCCCGAGGGCCATCCAGGACGGTGAAGCCCTGCGGGACCTCGCCGTACGTCAGCGAGGCCACGCTGGCCATGTCGCCGTACGGTTCCGCCCGCAGCTGCCAGTACATCTCCCCTCCCCGGTCCAGCACCTGGACCGTGGTGTAGCGGGGACGGTCGCCGTGCTCCGGGTCCTCCACGAGGAAGCGCGGAGCGGGCAGCTGCCGCGCGTCCTCCACCAGCGACACCTGGAGGACCGGACGGCACGCGGTGAGGACGAGGAGAAGGACCCAGGCCCACCCCAGGCTGGCGAAGCGCGGCGACCGCATGGCCTACGGAGCCCCTTCGCCGGCCCGCACCTGGGCGATGGCCGCGTTGATCTGCGCCGTGTAGTCCTTGCCGTTGAACTCGAAGCCGCCGGAGGGGTTGGCGAAGTAACCGGCGAGCTGGGCCTGCTGGAGGAACTCCGCCTGCTGCTCGGGGTTGAGCTGGCTCCAGGACTTGCCCGCGTCCAGGCCCTTCTCGAAGTCGTAGCCGTCCCCGATGTGCTGGGCCACCAGCGCCTCGCTCATGTAGTCCGTGCCGCCGTTCTGGTGCTGCCAGACGTGCGCCGACTCATGCACCAGCAGGTCCGGCGTCAGGGGCATGTTTTCCGGCGGGATGTAGATGGTGTTGCCGTGGGTGAACGCGCGCCCGGTGGTGCTGAAGAGGCCGGAGTTGCCCTCCTTGATGCGCATCTGCGAGTAGTCGATGGAGTCCCCGTAGACGCTCTTCAGCGTGGAGATCTCGCTGTCGGACAGCTTGCGCGCGGGCGGCTCCACGCCAATCAGCGTCTGGATGGAGCTCAGGGCCCGTCCGCCCATCATCAAGAGGGCATCCATGGGCGTCTGCACGAACGTCTTCAGCAGGCCCAGCCCCATCTGCTTGAAGCCTTCACCGAACTTGCCCTGGAACAGCTTGCCGATGCCGCCGAAGAAGGTCCCCGCTCCTTCTCCAATGTTGCGGAACGCGCCCACGACGGTGCTGACAGTACCGGTGACCATGCTCCGGATGCCGTCGCCCGCGCGGGTGGCCACGGTCTTCACGCCGCTCCAGACGCTCTTCGCCGCGTTGCCCACCCAGTTGGCCGCCGAGGAGACCGCGCCGCCCACGGCCTTCGCCGCCGAGGTGACCGCGCCGCCCACCCAGTTCGCCGCCGAGGTGACCGCGCCGCCCACGGCCTTGGCCGCTCCGCTGAAGGCGTCGCCAATGGCCTTGAAGGGCTTCCAGAACTCGACCTCCTTCGCCTGGCCGTCCACGACGATGGTGCCCTTGTCGTTCTCCGCGCGGATGTCCGACACCTGCGTCGGGGACAGCTTCTCGCCGGACAGGATGCGGCGGAACAGCTCGCCCTCGTCGCCCCGGGTGTCCTCGGTGTTGAGCTTCGTGTCCAGGTGGTGGCCCGCCTCCTCCACGTAGGTGGAGGCCGCCAGCGACGGGTCCAGCGACTCATTGAGGAGCACCGTGCCGGATTCCGCGTCGTAGGCGCCGTTGGCCCCGTTCAGCGTCTCCGCGGACACCGTGCGCACCGGGGGCAGCCAGCCGAAGTCGCCCTTCAGGGCCTGCTGCCGGAACTGCTCGGCCTTGCCGGCGTCGTAGCCCTCGCCGTAGACCGTCCGCATCGTCTCGTGGAACTTCTGCTTGTCCGACGCCATCGCGCCGAACTCGCGCTTGAACGTGGACGTCACATCCGGCTGCTTGGAGACGAACGCGCTCTGCTCGGAGAAGCCCGCCCGGCGGGCCGCCACTTCCGGCGCGCGAGAAGGCGTCCCCTGCGTCGCGTTGTTTCGCGCCGTTCCCGCCGGCTGCCCATCCGCCGCGAGCCCCTTGCGAGGCTCCTGCTGCGGAACCTTGGGTTGAATCCGCATCGTCATCGCATCCCCCCTGCGTGAAGCATGAACAGTCAGGACACAGGGTATAGCCTGTGTCCGACATGGGGTGACATACGACGACCGGCCGATATCCGGCGCGCTACACCTGGGCCATCTGGATGAGGTTGCCGCAGGTGTCCTCGAACATGGCGATGGTGACGGGGCCCATCACCGTGGGCTTGCTGCGGAACACCACGCCGTGTTTCACCATGCGTTCATATTCCGCCTGACAGTCGTCCACGCCGAACGACGCCGCCGGGATGCCCGCGTCGAACAGCGCCTTCTGGTACACGCGCGCGGGAGCGAAGCCCAGGGGCTCCAGCAAGAGCTGCGTGCCCTCCTGCGCGTCCGGCGCGACGACGGTCAGCCACCGGTGGTCCCCGCCCATCGGGACGTCCACCTTCAGCACGAAGCCCAGGACCTCCGTGTAGAACTTCAGGGCCTTGGCCTGGTCCTCCACCATCACGCTCGTCACGCTGATGCGCATTCCGTGTCTCCGGGTGTCTCGTGGGTTCAGTCCCCTGCGTGAAGCGTGCCTCAGGGCAGGGCGCGCACGCTCTGGGAAAAGTCCGCGCCGCGCCGCTTGAGCGCGCAGTCAACGGCGGGCGGATGCGAGGGGTCCTGGAGGAAGGCCTTCACGATGCTCACGCCGCACGAGTTGAACGAGGCGGCGTGGCTGGCGCCCCGCATGTCGACGGGGTACGCGTTGGGCATCGAATCGAGCAGCCGGTGGCCCCACTCCGGAGGCGTGTCCGGGTCGAACTCTCCCGCGAAGACGAGCGCCGGCACGTCGCTCTTCACCGGCGTGTTCTCCACGGCGGGCGCGGGGGTGACGTTCCATGCGCGGCACTCCTGCGGCGAAGCCGTCCCCTCATTCAATCCGCCCAGCCCCAGGGCGGGCGCGAGCTGCGCGGCGATGCGCCCCGCGTCCTCGAACGGCAGCTCCTCCGCGCACCACACGGAATAGCGCAGCCCCCAGGCCATGGGCGAGGGTCCCTGGTTGCCACGGATCAGCCCTATCAGGGTCTCGAAGCGCCCCTCGGAAGCGTCCACGATGAGCCTGGGGATGAAGGGAATCCGCATGGGTTCGTGCATCGCGGCGTAGATGGCCTCCACCACCTGTGCGCCCCGGACCTCCGCCGGCCCGCCGGCCGCCCGGATGAACAGCTTCAGGGGGCGGCGGTCCGCGTCCGCCACCAGCTTCGCGAAGCGGGCGCGCAGGTCGGGGTACCGGGCGCCGCACTCGCGGTCCACCGCGCACCCGTCGAACACCTGATTCAGGACGCGCAGCACGTTCGTGGCGGAGACCTCGTCGAAGTTCACCTCCGGTGGCAGCACCGAATCCAGCACGACGCTCCGGACGCCCGCGGGATGCCGCCGCAGCACGGTCAACATCAGCCGCGTGCTGTACGACACGCCGTAGAGATTCCACCGGGCCACGCCGAGCACCTTGCGCAGGTCCTCGATGTCATCCGCCGCGGCCTCGCTGGTGTAGCCATCCAGGTCCACGCCCGACGCGGTCAGCGTTGCCCGGCAGCGTCCCGCCGCCTGCGCCAGCGCGGTGGCCGCCGCCGGACCGCGCAGCCGGCCCGCGGCCTCCTCGCCCTTGAGCTTCGTGATCTCCGGGCACTGGAGCGACGGCTGCGCGAACTTCGCGCCGCGCTGCTCCAGGACGATGTAGTCGCGCTCGTCCAGCAGCTTGTTGTTCTTGCCGGAGGTGATGCGCTCGACCGCGCTGAGACCCGGACCTCCAGGCATGAACAGCACCGGATCCGCCAGGGGCTTCCCGGCACGGCTGCGGAAGACCGTCACGGGAAGGCGGATGGAGCGGCTGTCCGCCTTGCGCCGGTTCTCCGGCACCACCAGCAGGCCACAGTCGATGCGCTCCGAGGCGGCGACCTCCACGGCGCAGGCGCCCGGCTCGAAGCGGGGGACCGCTGGAGCCGGTTCAGCCCCGGCATCCCACGACAGCCACAGCACCGCGACAAGGAGGGGCAAGCGCATGCGTTCCGTTAAACCAGCACCCGGCGGCCCCGGTCCACCGCCCGCGAAGGTCCCCTGCGCTCAGCGGTGCCGCACGCCATGCCGGAAGCAGTCCACCGTGTGGTCGTCCACGATGCCCGTGGCCTGCATCCACGCATAGACGATGACCGGCCCCACGAACTTGAAGCCGCGCTGCTTGAAGGCCTTCGCGTACGCCTCCGACAGCTCCGTCTTCGCCGGCACGTCGCCCCGGCCCTTCCAGGTGTTGCGAAGGGGCTTCCCGCCCGCCATGCCCCAGACGAACGTGGAGAAGTCCTCGCCCGCCTCCTGCATCTTCAAGTACGCGCGCGCGTTGCCGATGGTGGCTTCAATCTTCGCGCGCGCCCGGACGATGCCCTCGTCCGCCATCAGGTGCGTGACGTCTTCTTCCGTGAAGCGCGCCACCCGCTTCGGGTCGAAGCCCTTGAACGCCTTCCGGAAGGCCTCGCGCTTGCGCAGGATGACAATCCAGGCGAGCCCCGCCTGGAAGCCCTCCAGCATCAACATCTCCCAGAGCGCGCGGCTGTCGCGCACCGGCACGCCCCACTCCTCGTCGTGGTAGGTCTGATACAGCGGATCATTGCCTGCCCAGAAACACCGCTGCTTCATCCGCGCTCCCATGGCCATGGACCGTTTCAACCCGGCCGGGTCAGCAGCGCGAACAGGCCGTCGCTCCACAACCGGCCGCGCAGCCCGGGCACGAACCGCTGCCAGTACACGCTGCTGCGGGGAATCCGCCCGGGCAGCGGATAGTCGAAGTCGATGGACTGGAAGCCCGCCTCCACCGCCATGCGCCGCGCGTCCAGCTCCGTGATGGGGGTGATGTGCCCCGAGTCCCGGTAGTCCGCTTCGCAGAACGCGGGGAAGTAGCCCCGGACCAGGAAGGACAGCCGCGCCGTCAGGCTGTCGTTGTTGGGCGTGGTGAAGAAGAGGTGGCCTCCGGGCTTGAGCACCCGGAAGGCCTCCTTCACGAAGTGGCGCGGGTTGGCCAGGTGCTCCAGCACCTCGATGGCGAACACCCAGTCCACCGACGCGTCGCCCCACGGCAGTGCGTCCCGGGACACGTCGCGCTGCTGGAACTCCACGCCCGGCAGGCGGCTGGCGCCCGCGTCGTGGATGTCCGTGCTGAGGATGCGCTCGACGGCCGCGTTCTGTCGCAGCCGGCGGATCCACCCGCCACTGCCCGAGCCCACGTCCAGCACCACGCCAGACGCCCGCTGCCCCGCCACGCTCCAGGCCGCGTCCCGCAGCGGCTCCGGGGACAGCCCCTCCTGACGCTGCGCGTAGGCGGCGGCGTCGTGGCCCATCGGTCCCGCGCTGTCTCTTGCTCCTGGCTTCATGCGTGGGGAGTCTACCTTTCGAACCATTGGGATGCGCAGGTGAAGGACCCGGCTATCATCCGCGCGCCAGGTGCGACCGGGAGGCACGGCATGGGACAGGAAGTGGATGTCATCGTCGTGGGCGGAGGGCTCGCCGGGCTTGTCGCCGCGACGGAGCTCGCGGACGCGGGCAAGCGCGTCGCCGTGGTGGACCAGGAGGGGCCGCAGAACCTGGGCGGCCAGGCGTTCTGGTCGTTCGGCGGCCTGTTCCTCGTGGACTCGCCCGAGCAGCGGCGCATGGGCATCAAGGACTCGCACGAGCTCGCGCTGGTGGACTGGCTGGGCACCGCGGGCTTCGACCGCGAGGAGGACCACTGGCCGCGCCAGTGGGCGGAGGCCTTCGTCGCCTTCGCCGCGGGCGAGATGCGCCCCTGGCTCGTCCAGCAGGGCATGAGCTGGTTCCCCGTGGTGGGCTGGGCGGAGCGCGGCGGCTACGGCGCCGTGGGCCACGGCAACTCCGTCCCCCGCTTCCACGTCACCTGGGGCACCGGCCCCGGCGTGCTGGAGCCCTTCGTGCGCCGGGCCAAGGCCGCCGAGGCCAAGGGCGCCCTCACCTTCTACTTCCGCCACCGCGTGGACGAGCTGCTCACGCAGAACGGCGCGGTGGTGGGCGTGCGCGGCATGCGGCTGGAGGCCACGGACGTCCCGCGCGGCGCCAGCAGCTCGCGCGTGACGGTGGGCGACTTCGAGCTGCGCGCGAGCGCGGTCATCGTCACGTCCGGCGGCATTGGCGGCAACCACGAGCTGGTCCGCAAGGCCTGGCCCCAGCGCATGGGCCCCGCGCCGAAGTTCATGATCCAAGGCGTCCCCGACCACGTGGACGGCCGGATGATCGCCATCACGGAGGCCGTGGGCGGACGGCTCATCAACCGCGACCGCATGTGGCACTACACGGAGGGCCTGCGCAACTGGAGCCCCATCTGGCCCCGGCACGGCATCCGCATCCTGCCGGGCCCCAGCTCGCTGTGGCTGGACGCCACCGGCAAGCGCCTGCCGCCGCCGCTGTTCCCCGGCTTCGACACGCTGGGCACGCTGGAGCACATCGCGAAGACGGGCCACGAGCACACCTGGTTCATCCTCAACCAGTGGATCATCAAGAAGGAGTTCGCGCTCTCCGGTTCGGAGCAGAACCCGGACCTCACCGGCAAGGACTGGCTGGGCGTGCTCAACCGCGCCGTGGGCAAGAAGGCCATGGGCCCGGTGGAGGCCTTCAAGGAGAAGGGCGAGGACTTCGTCGTCTCCAACAACCTGCGCGACCTGGTCGCCGGGATGAACGCGAAGACGGACACCCCGCTCCTGGACTTCGCCACGGTGGAGCGGGAGGTGAAGGCCCGCGACCTGCAGATGGACAACCCCTTCAGCAAGGACCTGCAGCTGGCCGCCATCCGACAGGCGCGCAACTACCGGGGCGACAAGCTGGTGCGCACCGCGAAGCTCCACCGCATCCTGGACCCCAAGGCGGGGCCGCTCATCGGCGTGAAGCTGAACATCCTCACGCGCAAGACGCTGGGCGGCTTCGAGACCGACCTCCAGGGCCGCGTCTTCAACGCCCGGGGACAGACCATCCCCGGGCTCTACGCGGCGGGCGAGGTGGCCGGCTTCGGAGGCGGTGGCGTCCACGGCTACCGCGCCCTGGAAGGCACGTTCCTGGGCGGCTGCATCTTCTCCGGCCGCGCGGCGGGACGGGCCGCCGCGGGAAGCGTGTAGGCCTCAAGCCGTGGCCTGGAAGGGCCACGGCGTGGGGCGCATCCCCGCCGCCCAGTTGTCGTGCCGGCCGTCCCAGTACCCGAAGGTGAGCAGCGACGGGTCCACGTCATCCAGCGTGTTGACGTAGATGGAGACGAACTTCCCACCCAGCTCCGGGACGTCGCCATCGCCGAAGCACACGACACCGCAGCGCCCGCAGAAGCTGCGGGTGTTGGGGCTGCCGTCGCGCCCGTACTTCTTGAGGGCCTCCTGGCCCTTCAGGAGCCGGAAGGCGTCCGGCTTCATCCCCGCGCCGCCGCCGTAGCCGTACTTCATGCAGATGGTGCAGTTGCAGCGGGTCACGCCCGCCAGGTCCACGGTGGCCTCGTAACGCACGGCGCCACACAGGCAGCCGCCCGCGTAGGTGTGCAGGCCGCGCTGGGCAGGGGTCTTCAGCTGGGTGTCGGTCTGGGTCATGGCGATTTCTCCGGTGCCGCGTTGAGGGAACGCAATCAATGTCGCCCCGGGCCGTGACAGCCTTATGTCAGGTTTGTCGCCTTCCGCTGTTGAACCCCGGGAGGCCTGCGCCAGAGTTCCCCTGTCCACCGTTTCCGGAGGCCGCATGCACGTCTGGAAGTCCCTGTCCCGTCTCCTCGCGCCCACGCTGCTCCTGCCCCTGCTGGGGGCCGCGCCGCCCGCCGCCGTGCCCGCCGCGAAGCCGGCCCCGGCCGTGACCCGGCCGTCGAAGCAGTACTCGGTGGAGCAGTTCATGGGGTCCACGGTGGTCATGGCCCCGGTCTTCACCTCGGACGGCAAGCAGCTGCTCTTCTCGTCGAACGCGTCCGGCATCTTCAACGTCCACAGCGTGCCGGTGGGCGGGGGCAAGCCCACCGCGCTGACGCGCTCGAAGACGGACAGCATCCGCGTCGTCGGCGTCTTCCCGCGCGACAACCGCTTCCTCTTCGAGCGCGACAAGGGCGGCGATGAGCAGACGCACGTCTTCGTGCGCACGCCGGACGGCAAGGAGAAGGACCTCACGCCCATGAAGAAGGGCGTCGCCCACTTCCTGGGCTTCAGCCGGGACGACAGCGCGTTCTACATCACCACCAACGAGCGCGACCCGGGCGCCATGGACGTGTACCGCCATGACGCGAAGACGTACGCGCGCACGCTGCTGGCCCAGAACGACAAGGGGTTCGGCGTCGCTGGCGTGGCCCCGGACGAGAGCTGGGTGGCGCTGGAGGAGGCGGTCACCACGTCGGACGGCAACGTGTGGCGCTACGACGTCGCGACGAAGACGCTGAAGAACCTCACGCCCCACACGGGCACGGCCAGCTACCGCGTGGGGGACATCCACCCCGTCACCGGGGAGCTGTACGTCATCACGGACGACGGCTCGGAGTTCGCCCGCGTGGTGCGCCCGGCGAAGGAGGCCGGCAAGTGGGAGGAGGTGGAGAAGGCGGACTGGGACATCATCGCCACCGAATTCTCGCGCTCGGGGGCGTTCCGCGTCTCCCTCATCAACGTGAACGCCGGCATCGAGGTGCGCCTGCACGACGTCAAGGCCGGGACGCAGGTTCCGCTGACGCAGCTCCCCGCCGGGATGATCTCCGAAGCCATCTTCTCCCGTGACGAGAAGCAGCTGGCGGTCCTGCTGGAGACGGACCGCTCCTCCGCGAACCTCTACGTCCAGGACCTGGCCACGAAGAAGACCACGCGCGTGACGGACACGATGAGCCGCGAGCTCGACTCCGAGGATCTGGTGGAAGCGCAGGTGGTGCGCTTCAAGTCCTTCGACGGGATGGAGATCCCCAACCTGCTCTTCAAGCCGCACCAGGCCACGGCGCAGAACAAGGCGCCCGCCATCGTCTACGTGCACGGCGGCCCGGGCGGAGAGACGACCCGGGGCTACAACGACTTCGTCCAGTACCTGGTGAACCACGGCTACGTGGTGCTGGGCATCAACAACCGGGGCAGCGCGGGCTACGGCAAGGCGTTCTTCAAGGCGGACGACCAGAAGCACGGCAAGGATCCGCTGCGCGACTGCGTGGAGGCGCGCAAGTACCTGGCCAGCCTGCCGTACGTGGACGGCTCTCGCGTGGCCATCCTCGGCGGCAGCTACGGCGGCTACATGGTGCTGGCGGCGCTCGCCTTCCACCCGGACGCCTTCGACGTGGGCGTGGACGTCTTCGGCGTGTCCAACTGGCTGCGCACGCTCAAGAGCATGCCGCCCGAGTGGGGCGCCTTCCGTCAGGCCATGATGCAGGAGATAGGCGACCCGGAGAAGCAGGAGGCGATGCTCAAGGAGATCTCCCCCCTCTTCCACGCGGACAAGATCAAGAAGCCGTTGTTCGTGGTCCAGGGCGCCAACGACCCGCGCGTCCTCCAGGCGGAGTCGGACGACATCGTCGCGGCGGTGAAGAAGAACGGCGTCCCCGTGGAGTACCTGCTGCTCCCCGACGAGGGCCACGGCTTCAAGAAGAAGAAGAACGAGGCGGAGGTGGACCGGCGCACCCTGGAGTTCCTCAACCGCCACCTCAAGCCCGCCACCGCGACGGCCCCCAAGCCCTGAGGGCGTGAGCGCTCAGCGGCGGCGGCGCGAGGGGGCCCTGGGAGCGGGAGGGGCCTCCGTCGCCGCCTCCGCTTCGCCCAGGCCGGTTCGCGCGACGGCGGCCAGCAGGTCGCGCAGCGCGGAGGCCTGGGTGTCGCCCACGGCGCGCTCGAAGTCGGCCTGGGCGCGCAGCCAGAGGGGCCGGGCCTTGCGGTAGACGCCCTGCCCTTCCGGGGTGATGGCGACGGCGCGCTGACGCCGGTCGGTGCGGCCCACCTCCAGCACCACGAAGCCGTCCTTCAACAGGGGCCGGAGGTTGTGGGTGAGCGTGGAGGGGTCCATGACGAGCTGCTCCGCCAGCGCGTTCACGGTCAGCGGTCCCTGGGCCTGGACGCGCTGGAGGATGGAGTACTGCGTTGTCCGGATGCCGCTGGGCGCGAGCACCTGATCATAGAACTGCGTGACGTGGCGGCTGGCCTGCCGCAGCGCCAGACAGTTGCACGGGGTGCGCTGGAGGTCGTCTTGGGACATCGCGGTGGGGAAGTATAGGCGGGCGGGGCGGCCATTCGAACGGCCTCACTCCACGCCTGTCAGCACGACCTTGCCCACCGTGTTGCGCCCCTCCAGCTGCCGGTGGGCCTCCTCGGCGCGGGACAGCGGCAGCGCCAGGCCCACCACGATGCGCAGGCGCTTCGCCACGACCTCCGCCAGCAGCGCCTCACGTGCACGGCGCTGCACGTCCGGAGGCGTGGGGGTGCGCAGCCAGTAGGCCCCCACGGTGAGCGACTTCGCGTAGAGCGACTCCACCTCCACGTGCGGAGGATGGCCGCTGGCGTTGCCGTAGCTCACCAGATGGCCGAAGGGCGCCAGCGCGTCCATGCTGGCCTTCCAGGTGCTCGCGCCCACGGAGTCCAGCACGCGCTCCACGCCGCGCCCCTGCGTCAGCTCGCGCACGCTCGCGGCGACGTCCTCCTGGTCGTAGCGGATGACCGCGTCCGCGCCCACGTCCCGCGCGAGCTTCGCCTTCGCCTCGCCGGACACCGTGCCGATGACCCGCGCGCCCGCCGCCTTCGCGAGCTGCACCGCGAGCAGCCCCACGCCTCCAGCCGCCGCGTGGACGAGCACCGTCTGCCCCGCCTCCACGCGCCCCACGGTGTGCACCACGTGGTACGCCGTCAGCCCCTGCACCAGCAGCGCGGCGGCCTCCGCGAACGACACCTCCGGCGGCAACACCAGCAGCTCCTCCACCGGCGCGAGCGCCGCCTCCGCGTAGGCCTCCTTCGTCAGGGCGACCACGCGGCGGCCCACCCACGCCGCGTCCACGCCCGGGCCCACCGCGCGCACCACGCCCGCGGCCTCGCTGCCCAGGATGCGCGGCAGGGGCACCTGGGCGTCGTACAGCCCCCGGCGGCGCTCGGTGTCCGCGAAGTTCACGCCCGCGGCATGGACCCGCAAGAGGACTTCACCCGGCCCGGGCACGGGCTCTGGCGCGTCCTCCCAACGGAGGACCTCCGGCCCTCCCAGCTGGTGGTAGCGGATGGCTTTCATGCGCGGAGTCCTAACGTCCGCCCTGCTTGCCTGTCAGGACTGAATTTCCGCCGCCGTCGCTGGGAGCGAAAGGAGCGGTCCCGATGCGCCAGGCGAAGCAGTCCCCGATGAACCTCAAGCACCTGAACCCTTCCGGTCACGGCATCGACGCGGCCTCGCGTCCCAGCCCGGCGGCCGCTCCTTCCACGTGCCGCTGGCAGGACTTCGCGTCCTTTCGCCTCGCCTCGCCCGGCTCCTGAAGGCGCCCTGCCCCGTCCCCGACGCGGCATGGCCCTCGAAGGCCGGGCTCCCTTCACGGGGACCCGGCCTTCTTCACGTCCAGGCTCCGCTCACCTTCCGCTGTCCACCCATAGGCCGCGCACCGGGTGCCGTCTGGACTCCAAATCCGGGCGAGCAGGGTTCGACTCCCTGGCGGCCTGTCCCGCCCGAAAGGCCCCGTGTCATGGAAACGCTGGTGCTGAGCCAGTCCTATGAACCTGTCGCACGCATCCCCTGGCAACGCGCCGTCATGCTGCTCGTGCAGGGCAAGGTGGAGGTCGTCGAGGAGTACGAGGACCGCGTCATCCGCTCGGTGACGGTGGAGCTGCGCATGCCGTCCGTCATCCGCTTCGTGCGCGCTCTGTGGAAGGGCCCGCGCGGCGTGCGCTTCAGCCGCGAGAACGTCTACCAGCGCGACCAGTGCCGCTGCCAGTACTGCGGCCACAAGGTGACCCGTCCGGAGGCGACGTACGACCACGTCCTGCCGCGCGCGCAGGGTGGCCGCACCAGCTGGGAGAACATCGTCATCGCCTGCGTGCCCTGCAATCAGAAGAAGGGCAACCGCACCCCGGCCCAGGCGCGCATGACGCTGCGCACCGTGCCCGCGAAGCCGAAGCGGCTGCCGGACGCCCTGGTCGTTTCGTTCCTCGTGGAGAAGGGCCTGCCCCTGTCCTGGCGCAAGTTCCTGAGGGACGTGGCCTACTGGCACACGGAGCTGGAAGCGTGAGGTCACGGCCCGCGGAATGGGCCGGGACTTCGCTTCCGCGCCGCAACGGTTAGAGTGCCGCACGTCGAGGGGGCGTTCCGGACCACACCATGGCGACGAGGAAGAACGAAGACCAGGAGCGGCTCATCGACCGCGACCTCACCGCGATGGCGCGCGAGGGCAAGCTGCCCGCCGCCCACGGCGTGGACACCGCCGTGACGGAGGTGCTGGGGCTGCTGGCGCGCGGAGGCAAGCACCCGCTGCTGGCGGGCGAGCCCGGCGTGGGCAAGAGCGCGCTCGTGCAGGAGGTGGCCCGCCGCATCGCAGAAGGGCGCGTGGACGGGGACCTGGCCCATGCGCGGCTCGTGGAGGTGTCCGTCGCGAACATCCTGGCGCGCAGCACCCAGCGCCAGGCCGCGGAGTCCTTCGAGGAGCTGCTCATCCACCTGGGCCGCCACCCCTGCCCCATCGTCTACATCCGCGACCTGCCGGTGGCCCTGGGCGGCCCCCTGGCCCCGGTGGCCGTGCGCGCGCTGCGCACCGGCGGCCTGCGCTTCATCTTCGAGACCGAACCCAAGCGCGTGCAGGAACTGCTGCGCGCCGACGAGGCCCTGGCCGAACGGCTCCACCTGCTGCCCCTCCACGAGCCGCCGCTGGAGAAGGCGCGCTGGATTGTCGGCCGCGTGGCGGAGGAGCTGGAGCGCGAGCTGCGGCTGCCCATCGACCCGGCCGCGTGCGACCTGGCGCTGCGCCTGTCCGCGAAGTTCCTCCTGGCGCAGCACATGCCGCGCAAGGCGATTGAGCTGCTCAAGGAGACGGCGGCGGAGGCCGCGGGCGTGGCGCGCGACCACGTGGGGCCGGAGGACGTGCTCACCCGCTTCTGCGCCGCCACGCGCCTGCCCCGCTTCGTCGTGGACGACGCGATGCCGCTGGACCTGGAGGAGACGGAGCGCTTCTTCGGGGAGCGGCTGCTCGGCCAGATGGACGCGGTGGCCGCGGTGCTGCGCTCGGTGGCGCTGCTCAAGGCGGGGCTCAACGACCCGCGCCGCCCCCTGGGCGTGTTCCTCTTCGCCGGACCCACGGGCGTGGGCAAGACGCAGCTGGCGAAGCTGCTGGCGGAGTACCTCTTCGGATCCGCGGACAGGCTGGTGCGCCTCAACATGGCGGACTACCCCAACGACGGCGATGAGAGCGTCCCCTTCGGCGCGTCGTGGGCACCCGCGCTGGAGACGCGGCGCGGGGAGCTGTCCGCGCTGCTCGACGGCAAGGTGTTCACCGTGCTGCTGCTGGACGAGTTCGAGAAGGCCGCGCGCAGCGTGCACGACCGGTTCCTCCAGCTCTTCGACGAGGGCACCTTCGTCAACGGCGCGGGCGAAGCGGTGTCGTGCAACAACACGCTCATCGTGGCCACGTCCAACGTGGGCTCGGAGGTGTACCGCGAGGCGGGCCTGGGCTTCGCCGCGCACAAGCGCGCGGAGGAGCAGGTGTCGGAGGTGGACCGCCGCATCGCGGAGGCCTTCCGTCCGGAGTTCCTCAACCGCTTCGACGCCATCTGCCACTTCCGTCCGCTGTCGCGCGTGGACATCCGCAAGATTGCCCAGCGCGAGGTGGGCCGTGTGCTGGAGCGCGAGGGCATCCGCGCCCGCGCCCTGGACGTGGAAGTGACACCGGAGGTGGTGGACCGGCTGGTGGAGCGTGGCTATTCGCCGCAGTTCGGCGCGCGCTACCTGCAGCGTGAAATCGAGAAGACGCTCACCGCGGCGCTCGCGGTGGAGATTGCCCGCAGGCCGCTGCCGCCCGGCACGCCCGTGCGCGTGGAGTCCCGTCCCGGAGGCCGCGTGGTCGCGGTCGCGGAGCCGGTGCCACCTCCCCGCGAGGTGACGGCGCAGCTGCTCTTGCCCACGCCGAAGGCCGCGGCGGTGAAGCGCCGGTTGGACCGCAAGTCGCTGCTGATTGAGATGGACCGGCTGGTGGGCCGCGCCCGCTCGCTCGCGGTGTCCACGGGACGGCCGGAGCTGGAGGAGCGCCGCGCCGCGCTGCTCGCGGAGACGCAGGCGCCCAACCTCTGGGACGACCCGCTGCGAGCGGCGGACGTCATCCGTGCCTTCCGCACGGTGGAGGCGCAGCTGGGAGAGCTGGACCGCCTGGAGGCCGCATGCCAGTTCGGGCGGCGGCTGGTGCGCGAGGCGAAGAACGAGGTGCAGCTCGGCTCCGCCGCGAAGCAGGTGGAGGAGGTCGCGCGCGAGGTCCAGATGGCGGAAGCGCTGCGAGCATCGGGCGCCACGCCGTTGGACAACGAGGCGCTGGTGGACATCTGCGCCAGCGACACGTCGGAACTCCAGGACGCGTGGGTGCAGGAGCTGGCCACCATGTACCTGGGCTGGGCACAGCGCCGGGGCTACGAGGCCACCGCCGTCGCGGAGGCGGATGCCCCCACGCGCGTGGTGGTGCGCATCGCCGGGCCGGGCGCGTACGGCTTCCTCGCGGGCGAGACGGGGCTGCACCGCCGCCTGGAGGACGAGAAGCGTCAGCGCGCGTACGTGCGCGTGCACCGGGGCGGACCGCTGGAGGAGGTGGAGCGGGAGCTGCTGGTGCTGGAGGGCCGGCCGGTGAAGAGCCGCGAGGGGGAGTACCTCCAGCGCGTGCGCAACGAAGTCACCGCGAAGGACGAAGCCACGGGCCGCGTGCTCACGCTCATTGGCGCCGGGGAGCTGGACGAGCTCAAGGGCATCGCCGCGCGCGTCGTCGCCGGCCAGGGCGCCAGCACCGACGAGGCCCGCCGCTACTTCCTGGGCCGTGGCGCGCGCGTGGAGGACCCGCGCACGGGCGCCGGCACCCCGCGAGTGAAGGACGTGATGCGCGGCGAACTGGACGTGTTCATCGCCGCGTGGATCTCCCGGTCGCCGCCGGAGTCCTCCACCCCGCTCTCCTGAGCCGGCTGGAGGGGAAGCGCTCCTCGCGCGCGGAGCCCCCGGCGCGCGGCGCGAGGCCCCCTCGCCGCGCATGCAAGGTCAGGGCAGGTAGCCGCGTGCCACGCCCAGGCGCATGGCCTCCGCGAGCACGTCCAGTCCCTGCGCGGTGTTGATGCGAGAATGGGACGTCGTGCCGCTGACCACCTGCACGGCCCCGCCCAGCACGAACGGAAGGGGGCGGCGCCCCAGCCGCAACAGCCGCTCGTCGTAGTAGGCGGCCGGGGCGCTCTCACGCAGCAGTCGCGCCAGCGTCACCATGTTCGCGGTGCGCGACGGCTGCATCGCGGGTCCCAGGCAGGAGAAGTCGAAGCCCACCTCCGGCAGCACGGCGCCCCGTCCGTCACGGTCGAAGACAAAGACGGCCTGCGACGTCTCCTCCGAGGAACCACGCACGCTCTTCTCCGCCGTCTTCGTCATCTTCAGGCCGCCCGTGACGAGGGCCGCGCCCAGCGCCACCTTCGTCGTCTTCTCCGTGTGCTCGCTCTGCGTGCGAAGGGACGAAGCGCCCCGGAGGATGACCGTCACGTCCTCCCAGGCCATGGATAGCGGCGTGCCCGCGCGAGGCGTGAACGTCGCCTGCGCGGCACCGAACGTCACGGTGCGTGCCGTGACACGCTCCGCGACCTCCGACTCGTCGATGGCGAGCGCCGCGAGCCCCGCGTCCTGAAGGGTCTTCACCAGCGCATCCGCTGCATCAGGAGCCAGGCGTGCGAGCAGGGCGGGAGGCTCCGGGGCCAGCCGCATGCGTGCCTCCGCCGGGGCCATGCCCGCCGCGGCGGCGAGCACCTGGGCTGCTTCTGGAACCTCACCTGCGGGACGAACGAGCGCGACGATCTTCATGGCGTTTCCCACCCCTGGCACCGAGCGCCGCCATCCTCGCGCGAAAGCAGGGTGGCGCGCATCCGAACCCAGGGGCGGCCGGGACATTCCCCGGGCTCAGTCGAGCAGCCGCGGGTTGCGCAGCAGCAGCACCCCGGCCTGCACCGTGGCGGTATAGCCATTGAGCTTGCCGGTGCGCACCAGCTCGCTCACGTCGCGCACGCCGGTCTCCGCGATGACGCGGTCCACCACGCCCTCGCCCTGGTTGTACGCCGCGAGCGCCAGCCGCCAGTCGCCGTAGCGCGCATACAGCGCCTGGAAGAGGGCCGCGGCGGCCTCCGTCTCACGCGCCACGTCCAGCCGCTCGTCGCGCCCCGCCTCCACCTTCAAGCCGTAGCGGCGCGCAGTCTCCGGGATGAACATCCACACGCCCGCCCCCCGCTGCCCCGGCGCCATCGACGGCTCACGGGACGTCTCCTGCAGGTTGCTCACCGCCGACTCCACCATCGCCACCGCGACCAGCTCCTCCGGCAGGGAGCGTGAGCGCAGCGTGCCCGTCATCGCCTCGCGGTGCGACTGGAGGTTCGCCAGCGCCTTGCGCATGAAGTCGCGGCCCTTCTGCGTGGTGACGAACTTGTTCAACTGCTCCAGCACGGCGGCATCCACCACCACGGGCAGGTTCCCCTCCTTCTGCCCGGCTTCCGCCAGCGAGCGCGCCTCCGCCATCGACACCGTGCGCCCCCGCGCCGTGCCCTGGGCCCACAACGCCAGCGGCGCGAGCACCAACGCCAGCGACAACGACAGACCCAGGGTGCGAACAGAGCTGCGGGGACGGGGTTGGAACAACATGTGGATCCTCCTGACGGTGGGGTGGGACATGCCGGTGACACCGGCGGGAAGAGAGAAAGAACCCGGGACCCGCAGCGACGCCTGCAACAGGCACCGCGCATACGCATCCGCGGACACGTGCTTCACGGTGACGAGCGCCTCGTCACAGGCCAGCTCCTGACGCTCCGCCAACCACCGCGAGAACGCCCGGGCGAACGGATTCCAGAAGAAGGCGCTGTCGAACCCCAGCCGCGCGTACGCGAGCACCGTGTCCCGCTGCCGGTGGTGTTGCAGCTCGTGCCGCACCGTGAGCCGGAGCGCCTCCGCGTCCTCCAGCACCGCGGCGGGCACCACCACCCACGCGCCACCACCGGGGAACCACACGGAGAACGCCCCTTCCTCCGCGTCGCCCAGCACCACGCGCACCCGGCCCACGCGGCGAAGCACGGGCAGCGACTCCAGCTTCCGCCACAAGCGCGCGTACCGGCGCAGGTTCCACGCCAGGCCCCCCAGCGCCCCCACGCCCAACAACCCCATTCCGAGCAACGCTCCCGGCAGCCCCGTGTCCGAAGCCGGCGCCCCCGGCACGGCGCCGCGCACGGGCCGCGCTTCGACAGGCGCCAGCGGCGCGGCGTAGCTCATCAACGAACGCTCGACCGTGAAGAGCGGCGCCGACGGCATCCACTCGCGCACCGCGAGCGCCACGAATGGCAACAGCACCGCCAGCCCCAGCGTCACCCGCCCCACGCGCAGCGTCTGCCGCGCGGCCAGCCTCCGCTCCATCCCCAGCGCCAGCACCGCGCGCAGGAGCCCGAAGCCCACCGCCACCAGCGCCGCCGCCGTGAGGTACGCGGCCAGCACGTCCCGGAACGTGGCGCTCATCCCCGGCCTCCCTTGCGGCCCAGCAGCTTGCGGATCTGCTCCACCTCCTCCGCCGACAGCGGCACCGCCTCCACCAGCCGCGCCACGAGCGACGAAGGCGTCCCGTCGAACACCGTCGCCACCAGGTGGCGCACGCTCTGGGCCTCGTAGGCCTCGCGCGACAGCCGCGCCGAGTACAGGTGCCCCCGTCCCTCCTTGCGGCTGTGCACCACGCCCTTCTGCTCCAGGATGCGCAGCACCGTGGACACCGACGTGTAGGCCAGCTTGCGCTCCGGCGGCAGCGCCGCGAGCACGTCCGCCACGCTCACCTCCCCCATCCTCCACACCAGCTGCATCAGCTCCAGCTCCACCGGCGTGAGCGGCTTGGACTCCTCGGCGGACGGCGACTTGCTCACGGCACGGCCTCCCCGGCTTCGAACTAAAGCCTTAGTTCCAATACAACTAAGCCTTTAGTTTGAGTCCGTCAAGC
>NZ_RAWK01000440.1 GCF_003612165.1 Corallococcus aberystwythensis
GCCCACCATCCACGCCAGGGCTGACAACAGCCCCACTCCCCGCTTCCAACCCGTCATGACCCCGTACACCTCCTGGACCCATTGGCCCAGGAGGCTCAATTGCATTCACGGGGCCAATGACATCCACCCGTGGAGCGCATTGGAACGCGGAATGGCGCGGGGTGACGCGCTTCCCTTCAGGGGACAACCGGATGGCCCCACGAGGCAACCGGCTGTCCACGGTGTGTCATCCGATGGCTAGAGCTCGAGCGTGCAGAAGGTGCCGCAGCCGTCACCGCTGACGCTGTTCCCGTCGTCGCATTCCTCACCCAGTTCATACTGCACGACCCCGTCACCGCAGCGCAGGCCGAGCAGGCAGCCCGGGGCGCAGCGCCCGTAACCTCCCGGATTCGAGCCGTCGTCGCACTCCTCTCCCGGGTCCAGCACGCCATTGCCGCAGGACGCGCTGCACGTCACACCCTGGTTGGCCGGCAGGAAGGAGGACAGCTGCAGCCGGTAGCTCGAGCCCGTCGTGTGGCGTTCCGCCTGGAACACGGCGACCTCATAGACATGGCCTGGCTGGAGGCCGAACGCGGACGCCCGGTCCGCGAGGTTCACGCTCCCGGACATGGGGCCGTGAATCCCTCCCATGTCCAGCGCGAGCCTCCCGTTGACGAAGACCCAGACGTCGTCATCCCCCGTGAAGACAAGCTGCTCCACGCCCCGGTACTCGAACCAGAAGCGCGTCTCGCTGGTGAAGCTGAAGTTGTGCGTGGCTCCGCTGCTGCCCGCACGAAGCGGCTCCTGCCCCCGGGCAACCCAGCCTGCGGTGTCGAGCGGGAAGAAGGTCGGGTCCTCGAACAGGTAGGTGGGGTTGGAGGAAGACGTCTGCGTCAGGGGCATCGTGGAAACGACGGTCAGGTTGACGTTGACCGCGTCTCGAAACCATTGGTCGAAGGACGTCCGCCCATGCGTCGTGGCGGAGAACACGCCTGTCTTCGCATAGACAGGCTTGCCGTCCTGCCCCAGCGTGACCTGGACGATGCCAGTCTCCTGGCCGTTCGCGTCCTCGAAGTCGACGTGGCCTCCGGGCAGGTCCTTCCCCCGGAAGTCGCGGTAGACGACGGGAAGCACCAGCGTGGACGGGGGAGAATCGGTGCAGGTGAAACCCTCCTCGAGCTGGCAGGCGGAGGAGCAGCCGTCGAAGTCGCGCGCGTTGCCGTCGTCACACGGCTCCCCGGCCGCGATGACGCCGTCGCCACAGACGTCATTGCAGCTGCCACCCACGCAGCGGGGCTCCAGTTGGCACAGCGTCGAGCAGCCATCGCCCAGGTCGTTGTTGCCGTCGTCGCACTGCTCGGTGCCTTCCACCTTGGCGTCGCCGCAGACCGTCGTCACGCACGGCAGGCCCACGCGGGAGCACACGAAGCCCGGTTCCAGCCGGCAGGAGGCGCCACAGCCATCGCCGTGGGTCCTGTTGCCGTCCTCGCATTCTTCCGGGGCCGCGATGATGCCGTCGCCGCAGCTCGCGGCGTGGCACCTCAGGCCGGTGGCGCCACAGTTCCATCCCGGCTCGACCTGGCAGCTCGCGTTGCAGCCATCGCCGCTCGTGGTGTTCCCGTCGTCACAGCCCTCGTTGCCCTCCTTCACTCCGTCACCACAAATGGACGGGGAGCCCGCGTCGATAGGGTCCGCGCCCGCGTCGGTGGTGCCTGCGTCCGTCGCACCCGCGTCCGTCGCACCCGCGTCCGTAGCACCCGCGTCGGTGGTGCCCGCGTCCGTAGCACCCGCGTCGATGGTGCCCGCATCTGTCGCGCCCGCGTCGATGGTGCCCGCATCTGTCGCGCCCGCGTCGATGGTGCCCGCGTCCGTCGCGCCCGCGTCCGTCGTCCCGGCGTCGAGGCCCGCGTCCGTACCTGCATCCTCTCCAGGCTGCGTCCCAGCATCCGAGCCAGCGTCGTCTCCGGGCTGCGTCCCGGCGTCGTCTCCGGGCTGCGTCCCGGCATCCGTGCCAGCGTCCACCTGGGAACCGGCGTCCGGGGTCCCGGTCGAGGCATCGGGCCGGGTGCCCGCGTCGGAGTCCGTGGCGGTATCACCTCCACAGGCCGCGAGTGAGAGCAGGAGGGCAGCGCACAGCGTCCGTGTGAACAGCGCCTGACGGAAGCCCGTCCGTGTCTTGTCTGTCATAAGGGCCCGCATGCTGGGAGCCCCGATTCCAGGTGTCAACGGCGGCGTCAGGGGCCCACGGGCCCATACTCATAGCCCACCTCCATGTAGACCGGACTCTGATGACAGGTGCCGTCAATCGCGGGCAGTTCCGCCTTCCAGCACAACTGGGTGCCGGGCGTGTGGGAGACATCCATCACGACCTCATAACGCGAGTTCGCCTCCAAGAGGACCGGGTGCCAGGTGGGCGTGGGATTGGATTGGCAGACACCCCGGTCACACATCCGGCAGTCCGTGGCCACGGCGTAGGAGGGGAACGTTTCCGGGAAATGACAACCATATGCGCCACCGGGATGGGCCAGGAAGCGCACGCGTGAGATGGCGCACCCCTCCTCCTCCGGGCTCTTCATCTGCTCCGGATTCACGACCCGCGAGCGGACGGCTCCCGGCACCGGCGGACTCTGGAACTGGAAGACGACGTCATTGAAATCCTGGAGGACCCCTCCACCATTGGAGTCCTCGAAGGACAGCAGCCACCGGCCCGGCGTGCTGGGTGGCGCATGCAGCAGCGCATGCGGCAGGTTCCCATTGTCCGGATAGGTGACGCTCACGGCTGCTGGAGTGAGGATCGTCGCGTCGCCCCCTCTGATGTGACGGAGGCGATCAAGGGTGTCACCGCGCAGCCAGCCGCATGCCTTCCCGCCGTTGACCCGGGTGTTGCACGCACCTGACATGGGGCGCACGGGATTGCAGCCGTCGCTGTACTCACATTGGGCGCTTCGGGTGACGGTGGGTAACAGCCCCAGCGAATCCTGATCGAGGTTCCACTTCGCCTTGGAGAAGAACACCGAAAGCGGCGTCTTGAGATGCAGGGTGCACTGCCCATTGCCTGCCTTGCGCAGGCAGGGGTAGACGTTGTCGTTATCCGGAATGTGTTTCGCTTCGGCGCTGACGACCAGGAAGAAGACGAGCTCCCGGCCTCCCGGAATGATGCCCAGGTCCACCGTCCGGTCCCGGAAGCTGATGCCCGGGTCCGGGTTGGAGGCGCTCAGGATGCCGCGCGCGGCGTAGGCGGAGACGTCGTAGTCGGGCTCGGAATCCCACGACCCCTTATCGGCTACGGCCCCCATGCCCAGGTAGGTCTTCTGGTCGTCGTCATCATCCGTCAGGAGGAACACGAGCCGTCCCAGCCCCATCTGGTGGTTCGCGTCGTGGGCGGGCTCCAGCAGGTTGGGAATGCGCGGGAAGAGTCCGAAGTCCGAGTAGGCCGTGGTCGGCGGTGTGTTCAGGGGAGCGCTCCCGACGACATCGACCCGGAGGCCGAAGTTCGGGCCAGGCCGGGCGTCATCCAGGTCCTGCTGGGCCGCGAAGCCGCCCGAGCAGTTCTCGCTGAGCGTCAGGTCGGGGATGCTGAAGGTGAGCCCTTCTGAAATGAAGGTGCGGTTGCAGCGGCTGCCCCAGCCGATGTACGGGCGGGCCTTGGCTCCGGATGGCGGGGCCAGGTTGTACAGGTCCTCGTGCAGGTCCGTGATGCCGTTGGCGTTGGCATCCACCAGCTCGCCCTGGGCATTGACGTAGCCCCGCTGCTGAAGTTCGTCGACGTACAGGTAGCCGAAGGAATGGCTCGCGCCCGGGTTCGAGGAAACCAGGGTGACGCTCAGGGGCCGGTCCTCCGGAAACACGATGTGCTCCACGGACTCCGGGGCCTGGGGCTTCACCGTCAGGACCGCTTCCTGGAATGTCACGCCCTGGAACTGCTCGAAGCTGTCGGCCGTCAGGAGCGGCTGATGGTTGGCCTTCAGGTCCTGGACGAGGCTGAAGTCGAACGGCGCCGTGGTGGACAGGCCCAGACCATTGGTCACGGTCACCGACACGGGGGCACCGCTCCTCGCCAGGCATCGCGGTGCGGTCCAGGACACGCGGCTCGTGTTCGCATTGCCCAGCGGTCTGCTCAGGGTGCCCGAGGTGGCATTCCACGAGAAGGTGAGCGGGCTGCCTTGCGGATCCTCCGCCTGCACTCCCAGCCGGGAGAGGTTGCCCGCTTCCAGTTGCTGGAGGGTCTGCGTAACCGTGGTGAGGCGAGGCGCAAGGCCCTCTCCTTCGGCGGGCGGCTCGGCGGCGCGGGCCGGCCCAGGCGTTGCCATGATGAGCACGACGGTCCCGGCCACGCGGACCAGGACACGGATGGAATTCGGATGCACGGAAGGCCCCCTCGTTCGGCGACTGCGAGGAAAAAGGTCTATCACCACCGCCAGGTCAGGAGACACGGACACTCCGCCTGGGTCAGCCACTTCACCGCCACCCGGTGGTCCCGCGGCTGCGCCACCGCACGCCGCGGCAGGGCTTGCACCCGGCCGTTTCGACACGTCGCCCAACACCTGCGCGCGCCTGGTGACGGCAACCATCAGCGCGTGACGGCAGTCACCAGGATGGCTGCCGTTGGCGAGGCCAGCGCCCTACTCGGTCCAAACGAAATCAACGACTTGCACGGGTCCTGGCGGGACCGGGGCGTTGGCATGCCCGCTGCTATGTGTGTCCTCGTCGCTGAACGCAGCACGCCCCTTCCAGAAAAGAGTTCCGCCATGGCCGTCTCCTCCGTTGGCCGCCCCACCACCTCCCCCACCCTCTCCG
>NZ_RAWK01000441.1 GCF_003612165.1 Corallococcus aberystwythensis
GGAGGGCGGGGGCGGCGTGCGCGCGGGCTCCGTCGCGCGGGCCGGAACGGTCGCCTGCTGCCGCGGGTTGCCCTTCGCGGGCTTCTCATCCGACGCGCGGTAGCCCTTGCGCTCCGGGGGCGGCTCCGGCGGATCGTCGTAGGAGTCGCGCACCGGCTTCGCGCGCGGCTGCTTGTTCTCCTCGTCGCCGAAGGGGTCCTCCTCGCGGCGGCGGTCCTTCTCCTGGATTTCGCGCAGCTTGGCCGCTTCCGTCTTGCCCGCCCGGCGCTCGGACGCGGCCTCCGGTGCGTCCGGCGCCCGGTTGTTCACCGCGTTGAACTGACGGGCGCACTGCGTGCGTGTGTCCAGGCAGCCCTCGAAACAGCGCGTCAGCTTCTTGAGGGCGGCGCCGTTGCCGCCGTACTCGATGGTGCAGTCCTCCTTGCACGTGGTGGCGTCCTCCTCACAGCCGGGAGGGACGGGGCCGGCCAGGGCAGGAGTACCGAAGAGGACGCTGAGGACGACGAGGCGCGGAAGAAGACGCATGGCAAATGTGAAAGCTACCAGTCTTCCGAGCTTCCCGGGCGAGCCCCCCGCGATATCGTCAGCCCCACGCCCGGCGACCGGGCGAGAGGAGACGCATGCCGGCGGTCAAGGTGGGCATCATCGGGGGCAATGCCCTCTACCAGGCCCTGGGACTCCAGGGCCGCGGCGAACACCTCTCCGTGGAGACTCCCTTCGGGCCCCACTCCACCCCGCTCATCGCCACGGAACTGGACGGCGTCCCCATCCTCTTCGTCTTCCGCCACGGCCAGGGCCACGTCCACAACGCCACCCGCGCCCCCTACCGCGCCAACCTCTTCGCCCTGAAGACGCTCGGCGTCACCCACGTCGTCGCCACCGGCACCGTGGGCAGCCTGCGCGAAGCCATCCAGCCGCTCCACCTGGCCCTGCCGGATCAGGTCATCGACCGCACCTACCGCCGCCCCTGCACCTTCTACGACGACGTCGCCGTGCACGTGGAATTGGCCCAGCCCTTCTGCGCCACCCTGCGCCAGACGCTCATCGACGCTGCCCAGAAGAGCGGCACGGCGGGCGACACCGTGGTGCACCCCAGCGCCACCTACGTCTGCATCGAAGGCCCCTCCTTGAGCACCCAGGCGGAGAGCCAGCTGTACCGCGCGTGGGGCGCGGACCTCGTGGGGCTCACCGCCATGCCGGAGGCGCGGCTCGCGCGCGAGGCGGAGCTGCACTACGCCCTCATCGCGCTGCCCACCGACCATGACTCCTGGCGCCCGCAGCCCGTGGGCCAGGAACCCGAAGCGCTCCTGCCGCAGTTCGCCCAGCGGCTGGACGCCGTCACCGCCCACGGCGCCGCGCTCCTGCGCCGCGCGCTGCCCCGCATCGCCAGCGCGCCCGCCACCTGCCGCTGCTCCAGCGCGCTCGCGTTGGCCATCTTCACCGACCGCACCCGCATCCCCGCCGACGTGAAGAGCCGCCTGCGTCCGCTGCTGGGCCGCTACCTGCCCTCCGGACTCGTCTAGCGTTCAACACCCGGCACATCCCGCCGCGAGCGCTCGGCTGGCCGCCTGCTGCCGAATGCCCGGACCGACCCCACATTGGCTCCCCACAGACCCGGAGGGGGAACCACATGGGGCTTCCACGGCTCAAGTACCTGACGTGGAGGGAGTTCGCGCGGCGCTTCTGGAAGGAGATTGAAGAGGACACCGTCACCGACGTGGCGGCGCAGCTGTCCTACTACTTCATCTTCTCCCTGTTCCCGTTCCTGTTCTTCCTGGTCACGCTGGTGGCGTACATGCCGTTCGCGCCCGGCGCCGTGGACGCGATGATGGATCGCATCCGCCCGCTGGTGCCCGGTGACGCGCTGAGCGTGGTGAGCGAGCACCTGACGTCCATCGTCGGGGAGACGCGCCCCAAGCTGCTCACCGTGGGTCTGCTCGTCGCGCTGTGGACGGCGTCGCGCAGCATGGACGCCCTGCGCAAGGCGCTCAACCTGGCCTACGACGTGCCGGAGTCCCGGCCCTACTGGAAGACGCAGGGCCTGGCGCTGCTGGTGACCCTGATGGGCGGCCTGCTCATCCCCCTGTCCTTCGCCATCCTGCTGCTGGGCGGGCGCGTGGGGGCGTGGGTGGCGGACAAGCTGGCGCTCATCGACGAGTTCCACCTCGTCTGGTCCTGGCTGCGCTGGCCGTTCACCGCGGGGCTGGTGATGCTGATGCTGTCGCTCTGTTACTACCTGCTGCCGGACGTGAAGCAGCGCTTCAAGTACATCACCCCGGGCTCCGTCTTCGGCACGCTGGCGTGGATGGGCAGCACCTGGGGCTTCACCCAGTACGTGGAGCACTTCGGCAAGTACGACGTCACCTACGGCTCCATCGGTGGCGTGGTGGTGCTGCTGTTGTGGCTCTACCTCTCCGGGCTCATCTTCATCCTCGGAGGGGAGCTCAACGCCATCCTGGAGCACGCCTCCGTGAAGGGGAAGGCCAAGGGCGCGCGCGACTTCGGCCAGCCCGCGCCCTTGGAGCCGCCCCTCAAGACGCCCGGCGCGGCCAAGAGCGCCGCCAGCGCCCGGAAGACGCGGCTCGCGCTGTTCAGGCGCAAGCGCCGCGTGGCGGAAGGTAAGGACCCGGAGCCCCCGGGCCTCCTGCCGGACGGGAACGACAACCCGTCCATGCACTGAAGGCGCCGGGGCCCCGAAGCTCCGCGCGCTACTGCTTGGGCAGCTTGGCCTGGATGGCCGTCAGCCCGCCCGGGGCGTTGCGGCCGCCCTTGAGCCCCTGCTGCGCGATGATCTTCTGCAGGTGCGCGATGCGGTCCTTGTTGGTGGGGTGCGTGGACAGCCACTTGAGCGCGGCGGGCTGCGCGCCCTGCTGCTTCTCCAGCTTCTCGAAGAAGCTGATGAGGCCGTTGGGGTCGAAGCCCGCGCCGGCGGAGTACTTCGCGCCGTACTCGTCGGCCTCCGTCTCCTCGCTGCGGCCGTGCGCCAGCTGCAGTCCGCCGCCCGCCAGCTGCGCGGCGATCTGCGCGGCGGTGCCCGGGTTCTGGCCCAGCGCCACCTGGGTGATGGCCTGCAGGCCGTAGGCGTTCACCATGGCGCGCGCGGAGTGCCGGCCCACCACGTGGCCCGCCTCGTGCGCCATCACGCCCGCCAGCTCCGCCTCCGTGTCCGCCGCGAGCAGGAGGCCCGTGTACACGTAGAGGAAGCCGCCCGGCGTGGCGAAGGCGTTGACCGTCTTCGGGTCGTTGATGACGTTGACCTTCCACTTCACCCCGGAGCGGTCCTTGTTGGCCTGCGCGAGGATGGGCGCGGAGATGCTCCGGACGTAGTCCAGCACCGCCGGGTCCTCCACGTACTTGATGTTCTCCTTCGTCTCCAGCTCCTGCTTCACCTGGAGGCCGAGCTGGTTCTCCTGCTCGTCGGAGATGAGGACACTGGCAATCGCCTTCTCCGCGCCCACGCGCTGCTTGGTGCAGCCCGCGGTGAGGCCCGAGGCCAGGGTGAGGGTCAGGAGTGCGGTGACCATCCGTTGCATGGGCGAGTCGTCCCTTCTTGCTGAAGTGGTTGGAGGCTTTCGCGGCCCGTCGTAGCCGCGCCCCCACGCCCGGGCAAGCGCCTTCCCCTCGCCCCATCCACCGGGGGACATGCGCCGGAAACCTTCCGGTGGTATTCCCCCCGCCCGATGCCTGAGCTACCGGAAGTGGAGATTGCCCGGCGCAACCTGGAGCGCTGGTTCAAGGGCCACCGCATCGTGCGCGCGGAAGCGGACGCCACCCGCGTCTTCCGGGGCGCGGAGCTTGCTCGCTTCACCCGGCTCACCGGTCAGGTGACAGCCCTGGAGCGCAAGGGGAAGTACCTCCTCCTCACCCTGGAGGGCGGCCACGGCCTGATGGCCCACCTGGGCATGACGGGCAAGTTCGTGCGCAGGAAGGAAGGCGAAGCCGTCCCCCACAGCCGCGCCCGCTTCCACCTGGAGGACGGCCACGTGGTCCACTTCAGTGATCCACGCCTCTTCGGCCGGATGGAGCCCGTGGCCGCGAAGGGGCTGTGGGAGCTGCCCGCGGTGAAGGCCCTGGGCCGGGATCCGCTGACCGAGGGGCTCACCGGGCCCCAGTTGCAGGAGGCGGTGGGGGACTCGAAGCAGGACCTGAAGGTGGCGCTGATGGACCAGGGCCGGGTGGCGGGGCTGGGCAACATCCACGCCGCGGAGGCCCTCTTCCGCGCGGGGCTGCACCCGGCGCGCAAGCCCGGCACCCTCACGCCCGACGACTGGAAGCACCTGGCCCGCGCCATCCACGCCGCGTTCGACTTCGCCTTCAAGGAGCAGGAGGGCGAGGACATCACCTACCTGGAGGAGGCGGGGTCCGTGAACCGCTTCCGGGTCTACGGACGGGCGGACGGGCCGTGCTCGAAGTGCAAAACCCCCGTGGAGGCCTTCACCCAGGGTGGGCGCACCACGCATTTCTGTCCGAAATGTCAGCCGCTCTCCACCGTTCCCTCCCGCGCGTCCCGGAAGGGGCCCGTGGCGGGGAAGGGGACAGCCCCCGCCGTTGCAAGTACGAAGCCTCGCTCCCGTAGACGTTGACACCCCTGGGGTGCATGGCTTGAATCGCCCGCCCTTTACACCCGGCCGCGTCATGTCGCGGCCCCGGAGACCGTTGACCATGCCTCACGTCCTGCTGGCGGCGCTGCTCGTCGCCTCGTCCACGGCCACCGCGCAGACGCCGGTGCCCGATGGTGGCGCGCCCTCGGCACCCCAGGAGTCGGCTCCCGCCGAG
>NZ_RAWK01000442.1 GCF_003612165.1 Corallococcus aberystwythensis
GCCCACCGCCATGGACGCCTGCGCCCCGTACAGCGCGCGGCGCACGCCCTCCACGGAGAAGCGCATGGGGTTGAGCGTCATCACCCACGACAGCACCGGCCCGGCGCCCTTGACCGGGAACATGGCCCCGGAGAGCACCCACATGGGCAGCATCACCAGGCTCATCACCGCGTGGTAGCCCGCGCTCGACTTCACCCACCACGCGAGCGCCATGCCCATGCCGGTGAGCGCCAGCGCCGACAGCACCATCACCGCCGCGAGGAGCGGGTAGTCCACCGCCTTCACGTCCACGCCCGCCAGCGGCGCGAAGAGCAGGAACAGCGACGCCTGCATCAGCGCGATGGAGGAAGACCCCAGCGCCTTGCCCAGCACCACCGCCAGCCGCGAGCCCGGCCCCGCCAGCACCGCCTGGAGGAAGCCCTCCTTGCGGTCCTCGATGACGGTGATGGTCGCGAAGATGGCGCTGAAGAGCACCACCATGGTGACCACGCCCGGGAAGAAGAACTGCTGGTAGCCCAGCCCCTGCGCGCCCTCCACGCGGAAGGACCCCGCGAAGCCGGAGCCGATGACGAACCAGAACAGGATGGGCTGCGCCAGCGCGCCAATCACCCGGCTGGGCTGCCGGAAGAAGCGCACCACGTCGCGCGAGAGCAGCACCCGCACGGTGGCCCACTGCAAGGCCAGCGTCCCCGGCTCCCGGCGCGGGGCTTCGGCGGCGGGCGCGGCGGGCGCGTCCAGCGAGGAAGAGGACGCAACGGGGATGTCGGCGCTCATCGGCGTTTCCTCGGCGCGGGCGTGGGCGAGGGAGCATCCGCCCCCAGCGCCTTCCCGGTGAGCTGGAGGAACACGTCCGCCAGCGTGGGCCGGCGCAGCGACACGGAGGCGAACCGTCCCGGAGGGAAGGCCTCCACCAGCCGCGGCACCAGCGCATGTCCCTGTGAAGCCTCCACCTGCACCCGCCCCTCCACCACCTTCGCCTCGAGCCCCAGCCGCTCCGTCACCTGCGCGGCCAGCGCCTCCGGCTCCGGGGCCTCCAGCGTCAGGATGTCACCGCCCATGCGCGCGGCGAGCGCCCGGGGCGTGTCGCACGCCACCAGCTTCCCGGCGTCCAGCACCGCCAGCCGGTCACAGCCCTCGGCCTCGTCCGCGCGGTGCGTGGTGAGCAGCACGGTGACGCCCTGCGCGTCGCGCAGCCGCTTGAGGTGCGTCCAGAACGTGCGGAAGGCCGCCTCGTCCAGGCCCTGCGTGGGCTCGTCCATCAGCACCACGCGCGGCTGGTGCACCAGCGCCCGCGCCAGCTCCAGCCGCCGGCGCATGCCGCCCGACCAGGTGCCCACCTTCTCATCGCCCCGGTCCTGGAGGCCGATGAGCGACAGCATCGTCTCCCCGCGCGCCTTCGCGTCCGCGCCCGTGAGGCCGTACAGCCGCGCGCCCAGGAGCAGGTTCTCCCGGGCCGTGAGCAGGTCATCCAGGCTGCTGCGCTGGAAGATGATGCCCATCCGCCGCCGCAGCGCGGGGTCGCTCAGGGACAGCACCTTGCCGGCGAAGTGCACCTGCCCCGCGTCCGGCGCGAGCAGGCCCGCGAGCAGCTGGAAGGTGGTGGACTTGCCGGCGCCGTTGGGCCCCAGGAGGCCCAGGATTTCTCCCGGCTGCACGGACAGCGACAGTCCGTCCACGGC
This sequence comes from Corallococcus aberystwythensis, assembly GCF_003612165.1. Classification (GTDB taxonomy): domain Bacteria; phylum Myxococcota; class Myxococcia; order Myxococcales; family Myxococcaceae; genus Corallococcus; species Corallococcus aberystwythensis. Next base: position 1,680 of record NZ_RAWK01000442.1, read on the forward strand.
GGTACGTCCGCCAAAGCGGCGCGTGAGCCCCTCGATGCGCAACAGCGGCGGGGGCGGGGTCGGAACGGAGGTGTCAGGCATGCGAAAAGGCGACCTCGCGCCCGGACGCCGCGCTTGGGGGTGCTAGCCGCGGGGGATGCGGTCCAGCGCCATCACGGCGAACAGGCCGGTGAGATACACGAGCGAGAACAGGAACGTCTGGCGCGCCCAGGGCTTTCCCAGGTGCTTGAAGAAGCCCCACGCTCCCAGGCCAAGGAAGCCCAGCCCCAGCACCACCGCCGCGGCCAGGTACCACGTGCCGGCGATGTGCAGCTGGAACGGCAGCAGCGTCATGGGCACCAGCGCCACCAGGTAGAGCACCACCTGCGCGCGGCTGGACTCGTCCCCGCGCTCCAGGGGAACGGACTTGAGCCCCGCGGCGGCGTACTCGTCCTTGCGGAAGAGCGCGATGGCGATGAAGTGCGGCATCTGCCAGAGGAACATGATGGCGAAGAGCGCGAAGCCGCCCGCGTCCAGCCGGTCCGTCACCGCCGTCCAGCCCATCAGCGGGGGCAGCGCGCCCGGAATCGCGCCCACCAGCATCGCCGCGGACGTGCGGGCCTTGAGCGGCGTGTAGGCCAGCACGTAGCTGAGCAGCGCGATGAGCCCCAGCACGCCGGTGAGCAGGTTGGCCCCCATCACCAGCGCCGGCAGCGACACCGCCGCCAGCGACAGGCCGAACCACAGCGCCGTGTTCGGGTCCATGCGCCCGGCGGGCAGCGGCCGGTTGCGCGTGCGCGCCATGAACTGGTCGCTGTGGCGCTCCAGGTAGCAGTTGAACGCGTTCGCCGCGCCCACCGTCCCCGCCGTCGCCAGGAGCGTGATGAGTGCCCGCACCGGCGTGAAGTGCCCCGGCGCCAGGAACATGCCGCCCGCCGCGGTGATGAGCACCAGCGACGACAGCCGGGGCTTGGTGAGGGAGATCAGGTCGGACGCGGTGGACGACATGGGCAGGGCACGCGCGCTCAAGCGGACTCCAGGAGGCCCCTCGACCACGGTCGCTACCGGTCAGGGGGTGTGGGGTGGACCCTCCCATACCGTCACCTGGAGGGGGTGGCAAGGCTCCGGCGCCCCGCCACATCAGCCTGCCTTGTCGCCCCCCTTCAAAAACGAAGCGCCGAGAGGCCCGGAAGGGGCGTCGCGGCGCTCGGGAACCACGGGGGCGGACGCTTCAGTTCGAAGCGAGCCGCTGCGCGTCGGCGAGGTACTCGCCCTTGGGCTCGCGCTTCACGTACTCCTGCGCCAGCGTGCGGACCTTGTTCGACTGCTTGGGGTCCTTGGAGAGCAGCGCCGCGTAGAAGTAGTACACCGGCGTGTAGTTCTCGTCGGAGGACAGCGCGCGCTGGAAGCTCTCGTCCGCCTTCGCGGCGTCGCCCTTGCCCTGGTAGACGCGGCCCAGCTCCGTGAGCGCCATGGCGACGCGGTCCGGCTGGCCGAAGAACTCCTGGCTGGCCTTCTCCAGCTGCTCCCTGGCCTTGTCCCACTCCGAGCGCTCCCGGTAGATGGAGCCCATGGCGAGCCGGGCCTCCGGGTTCTTCGCCTTGGGGTCCTTCACCGCGCGCTGGTACTGCGCGAGCGCGTCATCCAGCTTGTTCTGGCGGCGGTAGGCGTTGCCCAGCATCACCACCAGCTTGGGGCTGTCGCCCATCGTCTTGAGCGCGGTGACGAGCGCCTCGGAGGCCTCCTTCTCACCGCCCGGCTTGCCCATCAGCGCCTTGGCCAGCTCGACGTGGAACTGCGCGCGGCTGCCGTCCACGCGGATGGCCTTGCGGATCTCCTCCGCGGCCGCGTCGAAGTTGCCCTCCGCCAGCAGGCGGCGGCCCTTGATGAGGTTCAGCTCCGGGTTCTGCTTGTCGAGCGCGAAGCCGGTCTCCTCCGCCTTCGTGACCTCCTGCTTCGCCTTGGCGGGATCCGCGGGCACGCCCGTCGCTTCCGTCATCTTCTGCTGCATGTCCGGCTTGAGCGTGGGCATGGCCAGCGCCACGCGGGCGATGAGCAGCGAGCGCGCGAGCTGCGCGGTGGCGAGCTGACGCGGGCTGGGCGGCGGCTCCGCCTCCAGCAGCTTCTTGATGTCCCGGCTGGCCACCGCGTAGTTCGGCTCGTCCTGCTCCAGCATGAGGAGCGAGCGGCCCAGCAGCGACTCCGGGTGGTCCTTCTCGTAGCGCAGCGCGAAGTCGTAGTTCTTCCAGGCGGTGTTGTCCTGGCCCAGCCGGCGGTACACCGCGCCCAGGCCCGCGTAGACGCGCGGGTCATCCGGCGCCAGCGTCTGCGCGCGCTCCAGGCTGTCACGCGCGCGCTCCAGGTCGCCCGCGTTCATCTGGATGAGGCCCAGCGTGAGGTACAGGAGCGAGGACGCCTTGTTCTGGTCGTTGAGCTCCTTGACCTGCGTCTCCAGCGAGCCCAGCGCGCCCTTGCCGTCACCGCTGTACGTCTTGATCAGCGCCTGCGCGGCGATGAGGTGGCTGGACAGCTCCTTGCCCTTCTGGGCCGCGGCCAGGTGCTCCTCGGCCTGACGGCGCGCATCGTCGCCGCCGCCGTGCTCACCCCAGCGGATGGCGTAGGCGTACGAAAGGTAACCGTGGGCCGCGGTGGAGTCGGGGTCCACCTCCAGCGCCAGGTCCGCCGCCTCGCACGCCTTCTTGTAGCTGGCGAACGAGTCGTGCTTGAGCTGCTCGGTGGCGACGTCCAGGTTCTTCTTGAGCTCGCGGCCGCGCTTCTTGGCCTGCGCCGAGTAGAAGCCGTATCCGCCCGCGAACAGCGGGATGAGGATGAGCAGGACCAGCGACAGCGTCTTGCTGCCCTTGCCCTTGGCCCCGCCCTGGCGGCGCGGCGCCGGCTCGTCGTCGTCGTCCTCCACCTCTTCCACCACCACCTGCGGGCGGCGCTGGGTGGGGCGGGGGGCGGAGTCGTCGGAAGTCCGCGCCGTGCGGGCCGCCTGCTGCGACGGGGCATTGATGCGGCCCACGGGCG
>NZ_RAWK01000443.1 GCF_003612165.1 Corallococcus aberystwythensis
GGGCGGGGGTGAGGACGCCCTGGAGCTGGTCCTCCGCGTCCCGCCAGGACAGGGCCAGGAGGTCCCCGCGCCGCTCGACCTTGATCTGATCCGGTGCCGGGGCCGCGGCGGCATGCAGGGCCAGCAGGCAGGTCATGACGACCCACCCCCACGACAAGGTCCTGCGCCTTTGCCTCATGGGCCGCTGTCCCCTAAGATGCGCTGCCCTGTCACCTTCCACTGAGCCCGCTCCCCCCGGGGAGTACCCGGGATGAACCCTCAAGCATTCGGGAAATACCAGCTCATCAAGAAGCTCGCCACGGGCGGCATGGCCGAAGTCTGGCTTGCGCGTCAGTCCGGAATCGAGGGCTTCCAGAAAGAGCTTGTCGTCAAGCGCATCCTCCCGCACCTCGCGGAGGACCGCGAGTTCGTGGAGATGTTCAAGAACGAGGCGCTGATCGCCGCGCGCTTCAACCACCCGAACATCGCGCAGGTCTACGAATTCGGCGAGGCCAACGGCACCTACTACATCGCCATGGAGTTCATCCACGGCGAGGACCTGGGCCGGGTCATGCGCAAGGCCAGCGGGATGAACCAGTGGATCGCCCGTCCGCTGGCCATCCGCATCGTCGCCTCCGCGTGCGAGGGCCTCTACTACGCGCACAGCCGCAATGATGACCGGGGCCAGCCGCTCAACGTGGTGCACCGGGACATCAGCCCGCAGAACATCCTGATCAGCTTCGATGGTTCCGTGAAGCTGGTGGACTTCGGCATCGCGAAGGCCGCGGATCAGGCGTCGATGACGAAGTCCGGCGCCATCAAGGGCAAGTTCGCGTACATGGCGCCCGAGCAGGCCGCGGGCAAGCACCTGGACCGGCGCGCGGACATCTTCGCCATCGGCCTGGTGCTGTACGAGATGCTCACCGGGCACCGGCCGCTCAAGAAGGACTCGGAGCTGGCCACGCTCCAGGCGGCCATGGAGTGCTCCATCCCGTCCCCGTCCGAGGTGGCCGACGTGCCCCGGGACATGGACCATGTGGTGATGCGCGCGCTGGCCAAGAGCGCGGACGACCGCTACGACAACGCGCGCGAGTTCCAGACGGCGCTGGAGGAGCTGCTCGTCAACGAGCGCTGGCTCGTCACCTCCGGGCAGATCTCGGAGCTGATGAAGACGCTCTTCGCGGACCGGCTGGACGAGGAGCTCAAGCAGGGCCAGTTCGTGCCGGTGGGCGAGGACTCCAACACCGCGCCGCCCCGGCCGCCCCCGGACATGAGCTGGGACGCGCCTCCGGGCGAGTCCTCCCAGTCCCAGCCGCGCGAGCGCTCGCGCGGCAACACCCGCACGGGCTCCGTGCCCCGCCGCGCGACGGGCATGTCCCCCGCGCTGGCGGAGGACCCGAACGAATACGACGCGCCGTCGCTCACCGGCGTGGAGCCGCAGCCCCGGCGCCGCTCCAGCGTGTCGGAGCCGGCGGTCCGGCGCGGCACGTCCACCAGCAACCCGAACGCGACGCAGATTGCCCGCACCAACTCGCGCTCGGACCTGCGCAGCCAGTCCGCGGAGGACGCCCCGGCGCCCCGGCGGAGCATGTCGCGCGCCGTGCCGGTGTCGGAGCCGCCCATGCGTTCGCGCTCGGGCGTGCACCGGATGGACCTGGAGGACGACGAGCGCACGCGCCTGCCGCCGCCAGAGGATGAGACGGAGCCCGCGCCCCTGCCGCCGCGCCGTCGCACCAGCACCAGCCAGTCCGCCGTCGAACCGCCGCGCCGCCGCACCTCCAGCCGCGTGGACGCCCCGCGCGCGCGCCCGGTGGCCCCGCCTCCGGTGGAGGACGACGAGGACTCCGGCGAGCGCCGCCCGTCGCGCCACGCGCCCACCGCGCTGACAGAGCCGGTGAAGCCCAAGGGCGGCAGCGTGCGCACCCTCGCCGCGGTGGGCCTCGTCGTGGGCCTGCTCGCGCTGGGCGTGCTCTTCCGCGAACCCATCATGCTCGCGCTCACCTCCAAGGCCGCGGACGCGCAGGGCGTGTGGCTCACGGTGAACACCAACCAGCCGGTGAAGGTGTCCGTGCGGCACACGGAGCGCTGCGGCAGCCCGGAGCCGGTGACGCTGCTGGGCACCGCGCCGCTCACGCGCGTGCAGGGCGCCCACCTGCAGGACACGCTCATCCTGGAGAACGACGCCCAGGGCATCTACCTGGAGGACTCGGAGGAGCTCGCGTTCGGCCAGCCGGGTGAGCTCAAGACCTTCGAGCGCAGCTTCAAGGAAGGCACCCTCAAGCTGAAGATCACCCCCAAGGGGATGACCACGGGCCTGACCGTGTACCGGAACAACCAGATGATGGGCAGCGCCGGCACGACGCTCAAGCTGATGGAGGGCAAGCAGCGCCTGGAGCTGCGCGGCAAGCAGCTCAAGGAGCCCGTCGCCTTCGAGGCCACCATCAAGGCCGACGAGACGACGGACCTGCCGTTGGACCTGGCCTCCGCGCTCTAGTAGCGCGGCAGGGACGGGTCCACGGTGCGCGAGTACAGGTCGATGCCGCCCTGGAGCGACACGGCCTGCAGGCCCCGGTCGATGAGGTACGCGGCGCCGTCCAGGCTGCGCACCCCGTGGTGGCAGTAGACGACCACGGGGCGGCCCCGGAAGGCCTCCAGCTGTTCGTGGAAGTCCTCCAGCTCCGGCAGGGGCATCAGCACCGAGCCGGGCAGGGCCACCCATTCGTGCTCGTGCGGGAAGCGAACGTCCACCAGCACGGGGCGCGACTCGGGGGGGCCGGCCAGGCGCCGGGCCAGCTCGGCGGGTGTGATTTCGGGGATGGGCATGGGGGTTATCTTCTGTTGAGCCGGGAAGGGGCCCGTCAGGTCCCTTGGCTTTTCAGGCGCCAGGGCGTTATGAGGCGCCGTCTACGAGGAGATTGAAGCACATGGACACTTCTACCGCCGTCGCCGGCACCACGCCGGACTCCCAGCCCGCCGCCTCCGAGCCCGTCGTCCTGACGGCCGCCGCCATCGCCCAGGTGAAGACGGTCATCCAGGCCCAGGGCTTCCAGGGCTACTTCTTCTCCATCCGCGTGGTGCCCTCCGGTTGCAGCGGCCTGGGCTACGACCTGAACCTCGTCAAGGAGCTGAAGGCGGGCGACCAGACGTGGGAGCAGGACGGCGTGACCATCGCCACCGACGCGCTGAGCGCCCAGTACCTCTCCGGCACGCACATCGACTACGTCACCAGCGTCACCGGCGCGGGCTTCAAGTTCGAGAACCCCAACGCCAAGTCGTCCTGCGGCTGCGGCACGTCGTTCACCACCTGAGCCGCTGACTTCCAGCGCGCGGTGGAAGAGGGGCCGGGATGGGACGCCAGTCAGGCGTGCCCCCGGCCCTTCGTGCGCTCAGGCGCCGGCCACGGGCTTCATCACCTTCATCCAGGACTGCTCCTCCTTGCCACGGCCCCGGCGCTGGGCGCGGCGGGCTTCGGCCTCCTGGAAGGCCTGGCGCTCCGCCTCCGACTCCAGCAGCAGCGGCGGCACCGGCACGCCCTTGCCGTCCTGTCCCTGCGCCACGAAGGTCAGCAGCGCGCTGGTGGTGAGGTGCCGCTCACCGGTGAGCGGGTTCTCCGCGTGCACGGTGACGCCCACTTCCAGGGACGTGCGGAACGACGCGAGCACGCGCGCGTGCAGCAGGGCAATCCAGCCCACGCGGATGGGGGCGTGGAAGTGCAGGTCGTCCATGGACGCCGTCACCACGACCTGACGGCAGTGGCGCTGGGCGGCCACGGCGCCGCAGATGTCGATCCACTGCATCACCTTCCCGCCGAACGCGGCGTTCAGGTTGTTGGCGTCCGGGGGGAGGATGAGCTGCGTCATCACCACTTCGGAGTCGCGCGGGCTCTTCGGGCTGAGGTCGTGCATGGCGCCACCGAGCGTCGCACGAAACGGCGCCGCGTCAGGCCAGGAATGCGGAGACGCGGTCCATGAACTCCTCGCGGCCCTGGCCCCGGCGGATGTCCTGCTTGGACACGTCCACCACCAGGCAGTCCACGCCGTACTTCTCCTGGAGCACCTGGGGGAAGCCCGCGTAGTAGCCGTTGAGGCCCTTGAGGAACTGCCGCCCGATGCCCTTCTCCTCCGCGCGGCCGCGCGTGCGGATGCGCTGGAGCAGCACGTCCTCCGAGGACACGTCGAAGCAGATGACCTTGTCCGGCCGCACGATGTGGCGCGACAGCCGCTGGAAGTACTCGTAGTAGAGGTCCAGCTCCGCGTTCGTCATGTGCCCCAGGCCGTGCAGGTACTTGGCGAAGATTTCCGGGTCCTCGTAGAGCGTGCGGTCCTGCACGCAGCTCTTCCTGACGGAGTGGATGAGTTCGTGGTGTTCCACGCGCCGGATGAGGAACTCCAGCTGCAGCGTGAACGACCACCGCGTCATGTCGCCGTAGTAGTCGCGCAGGAAGCGGTTGTCGATGACGGGCTCGTCGAACAGCTCGAAGCCGAAGCCCTCGCTGATGAGCTTCGCGGCCGTCGTCTTGCCCGCGCCGATGTTGCCCGCCAGCGCCACGAAGCGCTTGGCGCGGGGCACCTTCAGCTTGAGCGTGTTGCGGGCGGCGGGCTTCGGCTCGGCGCCGTTCGTGGGCGGCGCCTTGGACGCGGGCGGCTGGGTGCGGGACGTCGCCGGACG
>NZ_RAWK01000444.1 GCF_003612165.1 Corallococcus aberystwythensis
GGGTGGGCGCTTTGCGGCAGACTCGGGTGCGTCATGACGGATGGACGCAGCGGGACGGTGGGAGCGAAGCGCACGGTGTACTGCGAGGACGCGCTCGCGTGGCTGGAGGCGCGGCCGGTGCTGGAGGGGTGTTCGGTGGTGGCGTCGATGCCGGACGTCTCCGAGTTCCCACAGCTCACGGTGCCCCAGTGGAAGGACTGGTTCGTGGGGGCGGCGGCGAAGGTGTTGTCGCGGGTGCCGGCGGACGGGGTGGCCATCTTCTACCAGTCCGACGTGAAGAAGGACGGGGCCTGGGTGGACAAGGGCTACCTGGTGTCGAAGGCGGCGGAGGCGGCGGGGTGCGACACGCTCTGGCACAAGGTGGTGTGCCGCAGGGCACCGGGGACGGTGACGTTCGGGAGGCCGGCGTACTCGCACCTGCTGTGTTTCAGCCGGGGGCTGAAGGCGGACGCGGCGAAGTCCACGGCGGACGTGTTGCCGGACCCCGGTGAAGTCACGTGGACGCGAGGCATGGGGCTCAACGCGTGCCTCGTCGCCTGCCGCTTCATCCTGGAGCAGACGCGCACGCGCACGGTGGTGGATCCGTTCTGTGGCCACGGCACCGCGCTCGCGGTGGCCAACGCGCTGGGCCTGGATGCCGTGGGCGTGGAGCTGAGCCGCAAGCGCGCGCGCCGGGCCCGGAACCTCCAGGCGGAGTGGACGGGTGGGAAGCTGGTGCTCCTGAGCGCGGCCGGCGACGGAGAGGACGCACCGCCGGGCGGGGACGACGGGGCCTGAAGACGGCTCAGGCCGCCTGCGCGCCCGCGAGCGCCTGGGCCACGTCCTTCTCCAGCTGCGTGAGGAACGTCTCGAACAGCCGCTCCTCCAGCGCGAGCGCGGGCTCCAGCGTCACTCCGGCCTTCGCCAGCCGCTGCTCGCAGGCGTCCTCGATGGCGCGGCGGTGGGACTGCTCCTCCACCACCACGCGCCCCAGCTCCTCGCGCACCACCGCGTGCCGCGTGGCCGCCTTGTAGAGCGGATAGAGCACCATCGCCCGGCGCTCCACCACCGCCGTCGTGAGCAGGTAGTGCAGGTACACGTCCGCCCTTCCCGTCACGCCCGTCACCCACTCCGCCAGCTGCCGGTCCAGTGACTGGAACCACACCGTCGCCGCGTCCACGCTCAGGAACTCCGTCACGTCCTCGCGGCCCGCGACCTCGCACGCCAGCCGCTTGAACGTGAACGCGTGGCGCGTCTCGTCCGCCAGGTGCCCCAGCACCTCCAGCGACGGATGCCGGTCCGCCACCGTGCGCGAAATCTTCCGCGCCCCGATGAACTCCAGCAGCGACAACGTGTGCAGCCACCGCACTTCCAACTCCGGAGCCTGGGCCAGCTGCCGCAACACCGTCTGGATTCTGTCACGCATGGGGCGCCCCTCTATCGCGCCCCGCGGACCTCCGGCTCAGAAGAAATCGAGTGACTTGCCGAATTCCATGCCCCTCACGAAGCAGGCGGCATCCACTTGAAACGGACCTCCGCCCCCAGCTGCTTGCTGAGCCGTGCGCAGATCCGCGAGACGACGAGGCTGGCATCCTCGACGGACAGGCCCCCGTCATGGAGCACCACGTCCAGGTGGACGCCATCGTTGTAATAGAAGCCCCACTCGTGCCCGTCGATGAGCACCTGTCCCTCCCATTGCCCGTAGTTCAACTGCTCGCAGACTGAACCCTCCGGGAAGAACAGGGACAGGGTGGGAGGGACGCCATAATCCAAGGCCTCCCAACTCGCATCCGCGCAACTGAGCTTGAACACCAGTTCAGGCTGTTCCATCGCGTCCTCCGCCTGCGGCATCGGCTTGGAAACCTCACGGGTCATCGGCGCCGGGAAACATGCCTCGCGGAGGCAATCCGCGACACGACGCACCGGAGCGCGGCGAAATGACAGGCCTGGCCCCTGTCGCTCTGGACAGGGGCATTCCTCCACCCTGGCCCGGAAGCCAGGGACGGCGGACTGGCCAACAGTGTCCGTGCCCCCGCGTTTGACCGGGACTCCCGCCGTCGCCTTTGCTTCCTGCTGTCGAGGGCTGTGCCTGGTGCCGGGGGGTTGACCAGCATGCGTCCATATCGCGGAGACCTGCATCCGTCCGGGCACCGTGCTGCCCACGCGACCGCGCCGCGGCCCGGCACCGGTGCGCGCGCATGAAGTCCCCTCCCGTGTCCCCGTGCGGCGGCGTGACCGCCTTCCGGCGCTGGATGCGCGCCCAGGACGCGGGCCGGCTCCTCGCCTCCCTGCGCGTGCGCCCCGTCGCGGGCTTCCTCCTCCGGGGCTCGGCGCTCGTGGGCGCTGTCGCCTGGGCTCCCGGCGTCCACCCCTCCTTCGCCGCGCCCTTCACGCCCGCGCTCGCGTGCTTCCTGCCCTGCGCCGTGCACCGCGTCGCCTTCGCCTGCGCGCACGCGCGCCGCAGACGCGTCACGGCGGGGAGCTGGATGGCCTGGCTGCCGGGACTCGCGCTGCACCACTTCTTCCTCGCGGGCCTCATGGCGCTCGCCACGCTTCCGGGGGCGTTCGCCCTCGGCATGCTGCTCATCGGCACCTCGGCGGTGCACGGCCGGCGCTACCGGGTGACGTGGCGCGAGCCCTTCCTCCTGGTGGGCACGTTCGCGGCCCTGCTCGGCGCCGTGGCCCTGGCGTGGCACTCCCAGAACGAATGGCTCCTCGCCGTCGTGGGCCCCGCGGCCCTGATGGCGCAGCTGTACCTGGGCGCGCTCGCCGTGCGGTACCACCAGGCCCGCGCGGACGCGGACCGCCTGCGCGCCGCCGTGCACGCGCAGCTCGTGGAGCAGCAGGAGCGCGACGTGGGCCGCCTCACCCAGGCGATGGCGGAAATCCTCGGCCACCACCAGGGCATGGACCAGGCGCTGCACGAGGCCGGCACCGCCGCGGACATGATGAAGGCGTTCGGCACGCAGCGCGGTGGGCTCGCGCGCTCGGGCTTCGACGACCAGGCCCGCCAGCTCCAGGACAGCCTGCGGCAGCTCCAGGAGATGGTGAAGGAGGTGCGCGCCAAGAGCCGCCGCTTCGCCGGCACGGAGCCGGAGGCCGTGGACCTGGGGCTCGTGCTGGAGTCCGTGCAGGCCCAGGTGGCCCTGCGCTTCCCGGACGTGGACATCCACGTGGAGCTGGAGCCGTCCCGCCCGCCCCGGGCGCTCGTGCGCGGCGGACCGCTCACGCTGCGCCGGGTGGTGGAGAACCTGGTTGTCAACGCATGCGAGGGCAATGGCGAACACGGCGCGTCCCGGGTGTTCATCCGCGCGCGCACCGAACCGCTCAGCGGACGACTGGAGGTGGTCATCGAGGACGACGGACCCGGCTTCCCCCCGGAGCGCCTCAACGCGCCCGCGGAGGAGCTCTACACGACCAAGTCCCAGGGCACGGGGCTGGGTCTCTACACCAGCGAGTGCCTGCTGCGCGCCAGCGGCGGCCTGCTGCACCGGAACAACGGACCGGGCGGCGGTGCCCTGCTGCGCATCCTGCTGCCCCGGGAGTACCCATGAAGCCCCACAGCGCCCCCACCCCGACCCTGTCCACGCTCCTCGCGCGCGGGCGGGAGACGAACGAAGCGGTGGCCCCGTCCGGCCCCGCGCCGCTCACGCCGTTCGACGTGTGGACCTACCACGAAGCCCTCGCCACGCGCGGCCTGGCCCGCCAGGGCCCTGGCCCCCGCGTGTACGGCCACACGGGGCTGGTGGACCGGCTGCCCCCACCCGGCACGCCGGGGCCGGAGCTGCGCGAGCAGATGCGGAGTTCGCAGGAGGCGCTGCTCGCGGAGCTGGCGCGCGCCATGGGCCGCTTCCCGGAGGGTGCCCACGTGCTGGACGTGGGCAGCGTCCTGGGCGGCAACGCGCTGTACTGGGCCCAGGAGCACCGCGCGCGGGTGACCGCGCTGGTGACCGTGCCCTCGCACCTGGAGCAGGTGCGGAGGTTCGTGCACGAGGCGGGCATGAGCGCGCGCGTGCAGCCCCGGCTGTGCACGGGCGAGCCGCCCCACGTCCGCGAGTGCTACGACGCCGTCATCGCCGTGGAGAACACCTGCGCCCTGCCCCGCGCGGAGCTGCTGCGCGGCGTGCACGCGCGGCTCAAGCCCGGCGGCCTGCTGGCCGTCGCGGACTGCTTCTGGGTGCGCCCCAACGCGGTGCAGCCGTCCGAGGACGCGTGGAGCCAGCACCTGGGCAGCGTGAGCGCTTTCCTCGCCGAAGCACGCGAAGCGGGCCTGGAGCTGGAGGCCCATGACGACGTGTCCGCGCGGGCGGTGGGCTTCTGGACGCTGAGCTCGGAGCTGCGCGTCCACGAGCACCTGGACCATGCTCCCGCCGACGCACGCAGCCTGCGCGCCGCGCTCAACGCCGTGCGCGCGGAGTCCCGTCGCGACCGCCTGTGGCTGCAACAGGGCCTGATGGATGGCGGCCTGGAGTACGCACTGCTGGTGCTGCGCCGCGAGTCCTGATCCGCGCTCCTGGCACAGACGGCCTGACGGGCGCCTGGCCTCCAGCACGCGGGGAGGGCGGCCCGGCGGCTCGCCGCCTGTCTCTTTTACACATCTCCGAGCCCACGAGACATGCGCAGAGCTCGGCT
>NZ_RAWK01000445.1 GCF_003612165.1 Corallococcus aberystwythensis
GCTCTACGCCTTCCCGGCCCGCTACTACGCGGCCAGCGCCGCGAGCGTGCTGGGCCTGCAGGGCCTGCTCTGGTGGGTGACCCGGTGAAGCCTCGGACCGCTCCCCAGGCGCCGCCCGCGCCCGTGCCCGTGGCCGCGATTGAAGCGGCGCCCGCCCTGCTCCAGGAGGTGCGCCGGACCGTCGACGCGCGCCTGGGCGCCGGGCGCTATGGCCTGCCTCCCCTGCTGGACGAGCTGGGCCAGACGCTGGCCCGCATGCTGCCGGGGCCCGGGGACGCGCGGCTGTCGCCGGAGGAGCAGCAGCAGGCCCGTGCGTCGTTCGCGGGCATGGTGGACACGCTGGAGGACGTCCTGGAGGCCCTCCACCGCTCGGGCCGGGCCGGGAACGTCATGGGCTGGGGGGAGCGCTGAGCCATGGATGTCATCAAGAAACTGATCGCGTTCATCCCGCCGAAGTGGAAGCCCTACGCGCTGCTCCTCGTGGCGCTGCTGGCCATTGGCATCCCGCTGTTCCTCGTGTGGCGCGCGAAGCGCAAGGCCGCGCCGTCCGGGACGGCCGCCGCGCCGGAGCCCCTGGCGAAGAACCGGCTGCGCAAGGTGCGCGAGAAGTTCCTGGCCGGGCTGCCCCTGCGCCACCGCGTGGCGGTACGGGACCTGCCGGGTGTGGTGGTGCTGGGGCCGGCGGGCGCGGGCAAGTCGCGGCTCATCGAGCTGGACCTGGACTGGAAGCGGCAGGCGCGGCAGTTCCTGCCCAGCCTCCTCACGGATTCACTGCTCCAGATCTACCTGGGCGCGGACGTGGTGGCCCAGGAGCTGTCCGCGCAGCTCGTGGAGGACGAGTCGCCCCAGGCGCGAGGGGCGCTGCGCCGGCTGTGGAAGGACAGCTTCGGAAGCGGCCAGCAGGCGCTGGCGGTGCTGGTGCTGGACGCGCGCTGGCTGCAGGACACGCCCCCAGACGAGGTGCGCCGCACGGCGCAGCTGCTGCGAGGCAAGCTGAACCTGTTGGCGGAGGTCCGCGGGGGCGCGCTGGAGACGCGCGTGTGCCTCACCCACCTGGACGAGCGCGAGGGCTACGCGGACTTCGCGAAGCTCCTGCGCGCGTACCATGTGCCGCTGCGCTTCCCCCTGCCCCCGCCCGGCCAGGAGCCCCGGCTGGGCTCGCTGCTCAAGGCCCAGGAGCAGTACCTGGCGCTGGGCCTGACGGCGCTGCCGGTGGAGTCCTTCGAGCGGCTGGAACGCTTCTATTCGGAAGGCAACGCGCCCTTCGAGGCGCTGTCGCGCTTCGTGACGGCACTGATGGAGGGCCAGACGCTGGCGTACACCCCCACGCTGGCCACGGTGTCGCTGTCCTCCGCGGACAAGGACGCCAGGGACCCGGACGTCCTGTCCGTGTCCGCCGAGGCCAGCACGGCGAAGGCAGTCCACGCGCGCTACCTGCACATCCACCTGCGCCGGGCGGTGCTGCTGGGGCTGGCGTGCGCACTGCCGCTCCTGGCCGTGTACGGGCACTTCGCATGGAGGCTGGGCCAGGCGCGCACCCGCGTGCAGCGCTTCGAGGAGATGGTCCAGCGCATCCGGGACCAGGGGCAGGAGGTGTCCGGAGCCGCGGTGCAGGAACCGGTGGTCGCCGCGGGCCACTCCCTGGACTCGTTGTGGCGGGCCATGAACACGTGGCCCCTGTTGCGCTACAGCTTCACCGATGCGCGAGAGGACCTGCGCCAACGCCTGGCGCGAGGCATCCGCGAGGCCCACATCCGGCCCGCCCTGGAGAAGTGCCACCGCCAGCCGGACACGTGCCGTCCGGAGCAGGTCATCTACCTGCTGGCCACGTTGCACGGCTCGCGCGAGGAGCCGTTGGGACAGCTGGTGCTGTCCAGCCTGAAGACGCGCCCGAACTGGAGCTTCGTGTCGGAGGACGGCCCGGCCGACCCAGCCGTGGACGCGGCGGCGTCGGAGGGAGGGCGCTCGTGGGTGTCGGCGGTGGGGCTGAACGACTCCCTGGTGGCCGACTACGTCGTCATGAGCGATCCGCCGTGGACGGCGCCCGACACGCCCGAGGCCAGCTGGGCGCGCTGGCCCTTCCCGGAGCCGCTCACGCAGGAGTCCCAGCTGATGCCGTGGCAGGCGCACCTGCGACGGCTGCAGGACCTGCTGGCAAACCGGGCCGTGGAGCCGCGCGCGCTGGAGCAGCTGGACGCGGAGCTGGAGTCCATGCAGGACGAGCGACGCAGGCTCCAGACGCTGCTGGATGACAGCGCGCGCTTCAGCAGCCTGCCGCGCGCGCTGGAGCTCCTGGCCGCCTCCGAGGCGCGGGTCGACACCAGCCGCTTCCGGGGCATCCCCTCCACCATCCGGACGGTGGCGTGGATCAACGACCACCGCGAAGTACTGACGAACGTGCTGCGCATGGAGGAGGAGGCCTTCCTGGGCGTGAAGGCGGTGCAGAAGATGAACGTGGCGGAGCTGCTGGTGCGCGACGGCCTGTGGCTGCCGGGCAACGGCCCTACGGTGCTCCAGGTCCCGGTGCTCCAGAGCACCTTCGAGTTCCGGCCCAAGGACAGCTCGCGGCTCCTGCACCAGGCGCTCTTGCGCTACCACGAGAAGACGGGGCGCCTGCCCTTCGGCGTGGTGGAGGGCGAGGAGGCGGTGGCGGCGCGGAGCGGCGCGAGCCTGGCGTCGGACCGGCTGGAGTTCGACACGCGGTTGCGCCCGCTGGTGGATGAGTTCACCACGCGCATCAAGGGCTCGGGGCTGCCGGTGGAGGAGGTGTTGCAGCGCCACGAGCACGTGCGCCGCAAGGTGAACCAGTTCGCGGTCCAGTACCGCAACCGCCTGTTTCAGCGCGTGGGCGGCTACCGCTTCCAGGCGGTGATACCGGCGCTGTTGCCGGAGGAACTGTCGCGCCTCACGCAGCCGTCCTCGGACCTGGTGGACATGCTGCGCGACGTGGCGCAGGGCGTGGCGCTGGAGCCGTTGGAAGGGCCGTTCTACGAA
The DNA here is from genome assembly GCF_003612165.1 of Corallococcus aberystwythensis. GTDB lineage: Bacteria > Myxococcota > Myxococcia > Myxococcales > Myxococcaceae > Corallococcus > Corallococcus aberystwythensis. The sequence goes on from NZ_RAWK01000445.1 coordinate 2,995, forward strand.
TCCCTGCGCAACGCGGTGGCCCCCTTCAAGCCCATCGCCACGGTGATGAAGCCGGACGAGACGGGCAACTACACGGCGCTCAACCCCTACCGGGCGCTGGTGGCCCAGATGTCGGACGAGCTGAACGCGGTGCCCCGTCAGGGTGTGGTGCCCGCGGAGGCGACGGCGTCGCTCACGGGAGGCCTGGCCACCGGCAGCGCGCAGCCGGCCGGCGGGGCCGCGAAGCTCCAGGAGCTGCTCACGCCGCTGGGGAGGCTGGCCTTCGCGATGATGCTGGAGGACGACACGTCCTACCTGCGCAAGGTGGACGCGTGGCTGGATCAACAGGGCCTCATCGGAGAGCTGCGGCAGCCCTTCCGCCAGCCGTTCCTCGCGGTGCGCGAGCTGGGCCAGCGGGAGATTGAACGGACCCTGGAGCGGCAGTGGGAGGAGGCCTCGGGCCGGTTCCTGCGTCCGCTGCTGAAGCACTACCCGTTCACGCAGGACGCGTCGCAGGAGGTGGCACAGGAAGACCTGGAGGTGCTGCGCCGGCTCGACGGAGCCTTCTGGGATTTCGTGTCGCGGGTGCTGACACCGGTGTGCGAGGAGCGAGGCTCGGAGTGGGTGGCGCGAAGCGCGCTCCAGTCGCGCCTGGCGTTTCCGCAGGGGATGTTGCCCACGTTGGGGAAGCTGTCGCGGCTGGCCCGCATCTTGTGGGACGCGGAGGGGAGGCCCCGGCCGCTGATGTTGCAGGTGATGCCGCTGCCGCTGCCGAAGTCGCCCGTCCCGGGCAGCTTCGTGACGCTGGGGTCGCTCAAGTGCGGCAAGACGACGTTCCTGGCGTACAACCAGAGTCCGTCGTGGCAGGAGTTCCCGCTGTCGTGGTGGGACCAGCAGACGGCGTCGCTGATGCTGGAGGTGCGCGCGCCCTCGGAGCAGGCGGTGCAGTACGCGTCGCTGGAGAAGTCGCGTTCGGCGTGGAGCTGCTTCCGGCTGCTGGAGTCATCCCAGGCCACGGAAGACCCGCAGCACCGCAAGTGGTCGTTGAGAGCGCGAGCAGCCACGCCCCCAGAGGGGGTGATGGAGCTGCGCGTCGGGCTCAAGGGTGAGCCCTGGATCCCGTTCCGCGAGGTGCCGCGATGAAACCATGGGCAGGCTGCATCCCTTTGGCGCTGTGTTTCCTGGCCGCGTGCCAGCCGAGCACGCTGCACCTGAGCGTGAAGGCCCCGTCAGGGACGAACCAGGGCCGGCCGATGTACATGCTGGTGCGCAAGGTGGATCCAAAGCAGTTCGCCATCGAGTCCTATGGCGAGGTCTCCGCGCGCATCTTCCAGCCGGACGCGGACGTGCTGCTGTCGGAGGTCATCTATCCGGGCAGGTTGCAGCGCATGAAGGTATCGCTGCCGGACAACACGCCGGTGGCGGTGTCGTTCCTCTTCACCGCGCCGGACGGCACCTGGCAGCAGTTCGTGAACACGCCCGCGCCCGGCTCACTGGAAATCGAGCTGCTCGAAGGCCGCATCCGCACGGGCACCCAGCCCGCGGCCCCCAAGGACTGTCTCTTATACCCATCT
>NZ_RAWK01000446.1 GCF_003612165.1 Corallococcus aberystwythensis
GGGGAACGGGGCGGGCGGTCATCTCCCGGCTCAAGGTCCTGGGCGAAGAGCCGGACCGCATGATTCCCATCAACGCGCGCCAGGGAGAGGCGTACTTCGGCTACTCGCCATCGGGGGCCCATCCCGACGCAGGACTGCTCGCGGTGCGTGACAAGGACCTGGACTGGAAGCTGTTCCTGGACACAGGCGTGTCGGTCGTTCCCGTGCCCGAGGGCTACCGCGTGGTGGGCGTGGTGCAGCCGCCCGCGCCGTCCCCGCCCGGCCTGGTCGCGTTGGATCCGGACCGGCGCGGCTTCCACTTCTTCTCGTCCCAGTCGCCCCGGCTGCTCGCGGTGGCCAGTGGCCCCGTGGTGCAGGCCGCGGCGAGCCACGGGCAGCCGGTGTTGGGATGGCTGACGAAGACGGGCGACTTCGTGCTGTGGGACCTGATGGAGCAGACGATGTTGTACCGCTCCGTCCCGGAGGTCGCGTCGTGAGTCCCACGCCCGAGACCGTGCGTCCTCGCGCCCAGGTGCACCGGGGCACCGTGGTGGTGGCGGCCTGGTGGTTCCACCCTGGGATGCTGGGAGAGGCCGAGGCGCGCCGACGCGTGCTGGCGGCGTGGAGGCCCGGCGCCACGGTCTGGGCGCTGGCGGGAGGCCACCTGTTGAAGCTGGCGGCGCCGTGCAAGAGCGCGGTGGAGGCCGCGCCGGGGTTGCCGCTGGTGCTGGAGTCCGGCGTGCTCACCAGTGCGCCGCTGAGCGCGAAGGAACGCGAGCGATTGGCGCCGCCCGCGGGGGCCGTCGTGCTGGTGCACGCGGGTGTCGCTCGGATGTACAGGCCCGGGGAGCTGCGCCACGTGGATCCAGGAGCGTGGCTGGACGTGTCGGAGTGGCGGCGCGTGCGGGTGAAGGGACTGGGCGCGCCGCCTCCGCCCATGAAGATGGCAGTGGAGCCCCTGCCTCCGCCCACGCGCGAGTGGTTCGGACCGAAGGTGCCCACGCTCGCACCCGAAGCGGAGCACATGCTGGCGCGCATGGAGGGGCGGGAGGTCCCGGTGGTGCGCGAGGGCTTCTTCGCGAGGCTGCGGCGGGCCTTCTCCCCGAAGGCCGGTGAAGCCACGCTGACCTTGCGCCGTGAAGGCCTGCTCGCACGGCTGCGCAAGGCCTTCCGAGCGGAGCCGGAAGGCGCTCCGAACGGCGCGGTGACTTCGGGCCGCGCGGGATTCTTCGACCGCTTGCGGAGCGCCTTCGCTTCGAACTCTTCTGGAGCCCCCGGCTCGGACACGGCGCGTCCCGGCTTGTGGCAGCGCTTCTTCGGCTCGGGCTCTACCTCCGCGCCCGGCGTGGGTGGACGGGCCGGCTGGTTCGCGCGGCTCCTCGCCGGGATGCGCGGGCACGACAGCGCCACGGCTTCACAACAGGGCTCACTGCCCGCGTCCGGCACGCGTCCCCCGGAACCCGAAGGCCCGGGCGCCCTTGAGCAACTGAAGGCATGGATGCTCCAGAACACGCTCCTGGGCCGGCTCATCGGTCAGCGCAAGGGCGACTACCTTCGCCGCCTCTTCGAGCTCTTCGAAGAGGGCAAGCTCGACGAAGCCCTGCGCCACGCCATCCCCCTGGGCACGGAGCCGGACGAACGCGCGCGGCTCGCGCTCGGAGTCCCCGGGCCTCGCGATGAGCTGCGCATCCAGCCACGCGGCCGGAGCGGCGCCGCCCAGGCGTTCGGCGGTGGCCCCGCCGTGTTCGAGGCCCTGCGCGAGCGCTACCGCGAGACCTTCCGCCGCCTGGAGCGTGAGGGCCGCATCGACGAGGCCGCCTTCGTCCTCGCGGAGCTGTTGGGGACCATCGAAGAGGCCGTGTCCTTCCTGGAGCGCCACGGCCGCCTCCGGCTCGCGGCGGAGCTCGCCGAGGGCCGCGACCTCCCCGCGAGCCTCGTGGTGCGCCAGTGGTTCCTCGCGAAGGACGTGGAGCGCGCGGTGTCCATCGCGCGGCGCTCGGGCATGTTCGCGGACGCGGTGGTGCGCCTGGAGAAGACCCACCCCGCCGAGGCCCAGACCCTGCGCCTGCTGTGGGCGGAGTCGCTCGCGGAGGCCGGTGATTGGGCGCGCGCGGTGGACGCTGTGTGGCCCGTCACCTCCGCGCGCCACCTCGCTCGGGCCTGGGTGGACCGGGGCATCCAGGCTGGCGGCGCGAGCGGGGCGAAGCTCCTGGTGCGCCTGGCGCTCGGGTTCCCGGACGGCTTCGCCGCCGCGCGCGAGGATGTCCAGGCCCTGCTGTCGGACGACGCCCCCGCACGCGCCCCGGAGCGCCAGGCCTTCGCCACGGAGCTGCTGCGCGAGGGCGCCTCGGAGGCCCGGAGCGCGCTCCTCGTCCCCACGACCCGCGCGCTGATGCGCGACGACGCGGTGGATGTCCTCACTGCTTCCAAGGTCCTCCAGCAGCTGCGCGCCCTGAAGGACCCCGCGATGGCCGCGCTGCGCACGGACCTGCCTACGCCGAAGGTCTCCCAACGGCACCCCTGGGCCGAGTCGCCGGACCTGGCACCCGTGCGCGTGTGGATGGACCGGAACGACGCGGGTGCTCACGCCGTGCATGACGCCGTGGTGCTGCCGGGGCAGCGCGTGCTGCTCGCGCTGGGCGAGGCGGGCGCACGGCTGGTGGGCCCGGACGGACGCACGCTCGCGGGCTTCGACGTGCCGGCGTTCTCGCTCGTCGTGTCCGCGCAGGGAAACCGCGCGCTCGCGCTCGCGCGCCGGGGCGACCTGTGGCGCCTGTCGCGGCTGGACCTGGTGGAGCGCCGGGCCACGCGCTGGTGCGACACGGAGCTGGACGCGTGGGCCCCCACCTACGACGGGGAGCGGTGGTTCACCGCAGTGCGCGACACCGTGAGCATGGTGGACACGCTCGCCGCCGAGCCGCGCTCCCTGTGGCGCGTGTCGCAGGTGGGCGGCACCGTGTTGCGGATGGCCGTGGACGCGAAGCACCTGTCCTTCCTGGTCCTGCACCTCACGCCAGGCCAGGACTTCGAACGCCTGGAGCGCTGGAGCTACGTGCTGGCGGGCGGCCCCACCCTGCGCGGGCGCGCGGACGTGCCGGACCTGCGGGGGACCCCGGACACCCTCGCGCTCACGCCCGACGGCGAGGTGGTGGCCGGGCGCATCGCGGGGGCCGAAGGCGCGGGGGCCGGACCCTGGTCCTACCTGGCCCCCATCGCCGTGCGGCGCTTCCACATCCCGTCCCGGCAGGGCGAGGAGCGTGTGGGCGCGGTGCTCGGGCAGGCCTGGAGCGTGACGCGCTTCCAGAAGGGCGAGCTGCACACGGCCGTCCTGCGCGACCTCGCCGGCCACGCCCGCGCCACGGTGGAGTTCTCCGGCACCCCGCCCCAGGTCGTGCGCCTCACGGAGGACTGGTGCGCCGTCCACGACCTGTTCGGCCGCGTGGTGTGGCTGGACCTGACCTCCGGGGAGGTCCACCGCGTGCCGGTGGTGTGAGCCCCTTCAGGCCCAGCGCAGGTGGCTGGGCACGATGACCATGCTCGCCGTCAGCGCGCAGGCGGCGTCGTCCACTTCCAGCACCACGCGCACGCCCTCCACCGTCACCAGCAGCGAGGGCTGCTCGCTGTGCAGCGCCATCAGCCACGACGACGCCAGCGGCAGCTCCGTGGCGGACAGCTCCGCGGCGCGCAGGAGGTGCACGCGCACCGCGTGACGGACCGGGGCCGGCAGCGCATGCAGTGTGTAGAGCGATTCGTCCGGCAGCCGCAGCGTGTACGGCGTGCGCGGCGGTTCCGGGGTGCGTCCGGGCAGCTCGCGCAGCCGCTCCGCCAGCTCCCGCACCAGCGCCTCCGGCTGCGGCGGCTTGTGCAGGAAGCCCACCACGCCGTGCAGCGGCACGTCCGGCGTGCCGCCCGCCGAGGACATCATCATCACCGCCAGGTGCCGCAGCCGCGCGTCCGTGCGCAGGTGGCCGTACACCTCCCAGCCATCCAGCCTGGGCAACATCAGGTCCAGCAGGATGAGGTCCGGGTGCTGCGCGCGCGGACGATGACGCAGCCAGTCCAGCGCCTCCGCGCCGTCCGACACCGTCGACACCAGGAAGCCCGCTTCGCGCGCCGCCCGGCCCACGCCCTCCCGCCACGTCCGGTCGTCCTCGACGAGCAGCAGGTGGTGGACGCCCAGGGCCATCCTCCGATTCGACCCGCTTTTCCTCGGTTTCTTGAAGCGGACCCGGGTCTGTCGGGAGCCCCAACGTCACCTGTCCGACAGTGCGCTCCCGGGGACTGTTCTTCCCGGACGCCCCACGCCCGACCGCGCCTCTGACCGTGTAGCTGTCATCTTGCAGTTGGGCTGTAGATGTACACCCTTCGCGGCGCTCATGGCCTACCGCTGCCAGCTGGAACCCCCGGTGGTGCGCACGCTCACGGCGTGTACGCCCGCGGTGCGCGAGCGGCTCCAGGGGGAGCTGGGGGCGCTCGCCAGCCGGATGCCGCGTCTGCCGGTGATGCCCTCGGGGCGGGAGGGCGCGGCGGTGCTCGCCTGCGGCTTCCAGGTCCGCTACCAGGTG
>NZ_RAWK01000447.1 GCF_003612165.1 Corallococcus aberystwythensis
TCCCCAGCCCCAGGAACGTGGAGCGCAGGTGCTGCCGTTCCCCGGAGAAGGGGTTCCCCCGGGCGGAGAAGTTCTGGTAGCGCGCCTCGGCGGAGAGGAAGAGGTTCTCCCCCAGCTCCAGCCCCACGCCGCCGCACAATTCGAAGCCCACCTGGAGCACGCGGCTGCCCAGCGCGTCCGGGGCCGGCTGGGGCCGGGAATGGGGCACCAGCAGGCTGGCCCCCACCCCCAGGAAGGGCCGCACCCGGGTGTCCCCCAGGGGCACCACGCGCACGGCCATGGGCGTCACCTCCGTCAGGTGCCGGCTGGACGCCAGGTGCCCGCCCACCTCCAGCACCGCCCCCGGCTTGCGGTACGCCCAGCCCAGGCCCGCGCTGTAGCCCACGGTGCGCCCCACCTCCTCGCTGCCCTGGAGCACGTAGGCTCCCAACGGCGCGACGGTGATGCCCAGGTTTCGGGCGGGTTCGGCGAGGGCCGGGGCCGACAGCAGCACGAGCCCGATGCACGCCAGGGGGAGGGCGGAACGGAACATGGCCCTCCCCCAGAGCAAGGCCAGGGCCAGGGGGATTCCCCAGCCGCGTCAGGCACTTGCGGGAAGGCCCGGCCTGCGACGGCGGTCCGCGCAGGACACGGCCGTCACAGACAGGAATGACAGGGCGCCCTCCGCCGCGAAGCCGTGGGGCTTCCAACGGTCCGGAGGGCCTCCGGAAGGCGCCTCAAGAGGCGCCGGGGGTGTGCGTCAGTTGCCCTCGCCCTCGTCCTCGGGTTCGGGGGCGCCAGCGGGCGTGGCCCCCGGAGTCGCCGCCGAGTCCCCCGGCTTGGAGCGCGGGATGCCGAAGTGGTCCAGCGCGTCCGCGATGCCCTGGGGCTTGTCCGCGTCCGGCAGGAAGTCCTGGGGCGGCTGCAGCCCGGGGTCCTTGCCAATCTCCGTCAGGCTGGACTCCAGCGTCATGCGCAGCTCGGCGGCCTCCGGGGTCTTCTCCTGGGGCACGCCGATGCGCCCGTCCAGCCGGGCCTTGAGGACGACGGACGTGGCCGAGTCCACCAGCACCTCGCCCTCCAGCGAGCGGGGCAGCCGGTGCGCGAAGAAGTTGGCGCGGCGCTTCGTCGTCTCGTCCGCGTTCTTGGGCGTGAAGGCGGCGGGCATCTTCTGCGGCGTGCCGCCCTCCTGGGGAGCGCCCAGGGACACGTTGTACTTCCACGCGGTGCGCCCCTCGTGGGTGACGGTGCCCGCGGGGGTGAGCTTGATGCGGCCCTGGAAGAGGCTGTCGAAGTCGCGGATGGCGCCCGTCAGCTCCGTGCGGGTGCGCTCGGCCATGCCCCGGTCGCGCAGGCGCTGGCGGTACGGGCCGTAGCGGTTGCGCGCGAACACCTGCCCCTTCACGCGCATCACCTCCAGGCCCTGGTCCCGGGAGTTCTCCAGGACACCATGGAAGTCGCCGTTGACGCCGCCCGGGCCGGCGCGGAAGGAGCGTGTCTCCGTGAGCTTCACGGGGTTGTTGCCGCTGGGGCCGGCCCACTCGTAGCTGAGGGTGGACTGGAAGAAGTGCGGGCCCAGTCGCTCGGTCACCTCCGCGGCGTCCATGCCCAGGATGCGGCGCGACACCTGGGGGTTGTCCGCGACGTCCTCCGGCGGCAGCTTCTCCTTCGCCGAGGCCACCACCTTCGGCGGGTCCTCCGCCGAGAAGATGCGGGCCTTGGCCGCCTTGTCGACAGGGTCGGAGCAGCCGGCGGCTGCCAGGACCAGGGCGAGGGCGGCGGACTTCGTCAGACTTCCCACGGAACCTCCACGACCATGACGGCGGGGGCGGCAAGTTACGTGGGGGCCACAGGAGCGGCAAGCGGTGGCTTGCGTGCGGCCGTGCAAGGGATAGAACGCCCAACCCATGCAGAACCTGCGAGACAAGTTGTTGAAAGCGGGCCTCGTCTCCGAGGAGCAGGCCAAGAAGACCGACTCCACGCCCTCGGCGCCACGGCGCCAGGAGGACAACCGGGGGAGCGCTCCACGCGCCCCGGCTCCTCGGGGACGTGATGAGAATCGGACAGCCGGAGGCCCGCCACGCCGCGACGACCGCGGAGCACCGCCACGCCGTGAGGGGGGTGGCGGTCCGCCGCGTGGCGCCGGAGGTCCCCCGCGCCAGGGTGCGGGCGGTCCGCCGCGCCAGGGCGGAGGCTTCCGGAGTGGCCCCCAGGGCGGGTTCGGCGCGAGCGCGCGTCCGGGCACGCCGACGGAGAAGCCCATCCCCAAGCTGCCGCCCATGCCGGGCTCCAAGGCCTACCAGCGCGCCGAGTCCAAGAAGCAGGTGGAGCTGGACCGCGCCCTGCGTGAGCTGGTGCTGGGCGCCCAGGTGCCGCAGGAGCCGGGCGAGACGACCTTCTACTTCATGACGCGCAAGGGAAAGCTGCGCCGCATGGAGCTGAGCCCCGCCCAGGCCAAGCAGCTGGAGGACGGCGAGCTGGGCGTGGTGGAGCGTCCGGAGCCCGCGCAGATTGAGCACTCGCTGGTGCCCGCCGCCGCGGCCGAGCAGATGTACGCGCTGTCCGCCAAGGCCGTGCGCTTCTTCAACCGCAAGGAGAACCCCGTCGGCTTCATGAACGACGAGGAGCTCAAGGCGCAGCAGGCCGCGGAGGCCTCCGGCACCGCGGTGGAGACGCCCGACGAGCCCGAGGCCTCCACGGACGAAGGCTCCGAGGAGGGCGGCGAGGCTTCCGCGTCGTCCGAGGCACAGGCCTCCGAGCCGTCGTCCGAGCCGTCGTCCGAGCCTTCGGGCGAAGGCGGCACCCAGCAGTCCTGACGTTCCTTCCCGTGCCCTCCCCTCCTTCCCGTCCGGGAGCGAGGGGAGGCGCGGCTTCCACCGGACGTCCGCGCTCGCGTCAGCCGAACGCGTCGATGCCGGTGATGGCCTTGCCCAACACCAGCGTGTGCACCTCGTGGGTGCCCTCGTAGGTGAAGACAGACTCTAGATTGAGCATGTGGCGCACGGGCGGGTAGTCGTCCGTGATGCCGTTGGCGCCGTAGATGCTCCGCGCCACGCGGGCGATGTCGAGCGCGCTCTTCACGTTGTTGCGCTTGGCCAGGCTCACCATCACGGGGTTGCTCTTGCCCTCGTCCTTGAGGCGCGCGAGCCGCAGGCCCAACAGCTGCGCCTTCACGATCTCCTGGAGCATGTCCGCCAGCTTCTCCTGCGTGAGCTGGTAACCGGCGATGGACTTGCCGTCGAACTGCGTGCGGGCCAGCGCGTATTCGCGCGCGCCCTCGAAGCACGCGATGGCCGCGCCCGTCACCGCGAACGCGATGCCGGCCCGCGCGTTGTTGAGACAGGACAACGGCCCGCGGAGCCCCACGACACCGGGCAGCACGTTGCGGTCCGGCACGCGCACGTCCTGGAAGGACAGCTCGCTGGTGCGCGACGCGCGCAGGGAGAACTTGCCGGGAATCTCTCGCGCGCTGAAGCCGGGCATCCCCTTCTCCACCAGGAAGCCGCGCACGGACTCAGGGCCGCCGTCGTCCGTCTTCGCCCACACCACCGCGACGTCCGCGATGGAGCCGTTCGTAATCCATGCCTTGGTGCCGTTGAGCACCCAGCTGTCCCCGTCCTTGCGCGCGCGGGCGCGCATGCCGCCGGGGTTGGAGCCGAAGTCCGGCTCCGTGAGGCCGAAGCAGCCGATGAGCTGTCCCTTCGCCATGCCCGGAAGGAAGCGCGTCTTCTGCTCCTCGCTGCCGTAGGCGTGGATGGGGAACATGCACAGCGAGCCCTGCACGGACGCGAAGCTGCGCAGCCCGGAGTCACCGCGCTCCAGCTCCTGCAACACCAGGCCGTAGCTGACGGTGTTCATGCCCGCGCAGCCGTAGCCCTGGAGGTTCGCGCCCAGCACGCCCAGCTCCGCCAGGCCCGGGATGAGGTGCGCGGGGAAGGTGCCGTCGCGGAAGTGCTGGCCGATGATGGGCAGCACCTCCGCGTCCACGAAGCGGGCCACTGCGTCGCGGGCGGCCTTCTCCTCGGCGGACAGCAGGTCGTCGATGCGGAACAGGTCGGTGATGTCGGCGCGGGGCATGGCGGCGAGCTTGACGTCGCCCTCCCCGGGCCGTCAAACCGGCGGTGCCTCAGGGCGTCGCGGGCGCGAGCGCTTCCAGGTCCGCGTCGCGCAGGAAGTTGACCAGCGGACCGTCAATCTTCCGCTGACCGTCCACCACCACGGTGGGCTTGAGGAAGAAGAGGTTGTTCCAGTTGAAGTCATACAGCGCCTGCTCGGCGGCGTCGTTCCAGGTCCCGTCCATGCGGCCCTGGTAGTACCCAAGCTTGTGCAGCACGCGCTTCACGACCTTCGCGGTCTCCTTGTCCAGGGAGATGAGGTCCGACGCGTACGGTGCCGCGACGCCCGCCTGGTAGCGGTTCATCTCCACGTCCAGTTCCTTCAGCGCGTGCTTGCTGCTGTGCACGACGGCGTCCGCCAGCACCTTCGTGTAGAAGACCGCTTCGTTCTCCGAGCTCCAGACGCGGATGACGCCAGAGCGCTCGCCGTTGTTGTCCCCGCC
>NZ_RAWK01000448.1 GCF_003612165.1 Corallococcus aberystwythensis
GGGGTACGGGGGCGCTCCGGGGCTTGAGGGCGAAGGCCAGGAGCCCCACGAGGACTCCGATTCCGAGCCCGACCGCGATCCACTTCCACTTGCGAGTGACACCCTTCACGCGTGTGCGAGCCTCCCGCGCGCGAGCATCCTCCATCCGCCCACCGTGTCACGATGACTTCGCACCACGTCTGCTCGCATGCTGGGGAGGCACTGCACGGAGGGAACCCCACGCGACGTTTCCAGCCTACCGGCACGAAGCAGGACAGGGCGTGGAGAGCCCGCCCCAGGTGAGGTGGACTGCCCCCCACACCTGATCGGCACAGGTCACGCCATGGGGCTGGAGTGTGCGTTGACAGGTCGGGGCTCGCATCGCTTAACCTGTTGATGATGCGACGTTTCCTTCTCTTCTGTGCCGTCGCCAGCGTGCTCGGCTTCGGTCCCCTCTCCACCGCGAACGATGCCTGGGCCCAGGGACGTGCACGCGCACCCCGGACGAAGGCCGCGAAGGCGACCAAGGCCAAGAAGGGCGCGAACAAGGCGCCGCCGCGCATCGAGACGAAATCGAGCACGGCCGTCACGGATCCCGTGACCGGGGATGCCTCGGCCGCGGCGTCGTCCGCGCCGCCGCAGCGTGGCCCGTCGCGCATCGACTTCGACGACCGGCTCATCCAGGGCCAGACGAACAAGTCCGGCGCCGTGTACCTGTATGACCGCAAGGAATTGAAGACGCGGTCGATGCTTCGCGAGCGCGACAGCTTCCGCTCCGAGACGCTCGCCACCGTCTACGACCAGTAGGGCCGTACCGCCCATCACCCTTCGAAGGGAGCGTCACCGTTGAGCGGCCAGCCCAGCGTCTTGCAAGTCGTCATCCTCCGCGACGGCCTCCTAGTCGGGACGGAGGTCTTCGTCCCCGGCACCTACGCGCTCGGATCCGATGCGTCGTCGGATCTGCGGCTGGACGATGCGTCCGTGTCGCCGCGCCATGCGTTGCTGTACTTCCAGAACGGCCGCACCGCGATCCAGGACGCGGGCGGCGGCACCAGCGGCGTCTTCGTCAACGGGCACCAGGTCACCGCCTGTGAGATCCGCTCCGTGGACGAGGTGCTCTGCGGTCCGTTCGTCCTGAAGACGCGGATCCTCAACCAGCGTCCCGTCGAGTCCAAGCCGCAGCCGCCGCCCGAGGTCGCCGCGCTCCTCGGAGGTGCTGGGGCTCCGCCCGCCGCGCCCCCGCACGCCGGGAACGGCTTCGCGCCGCCCGCGAATGGCTTCGCGCCGCAAAACGGTGCTCAGGCCGCGCACGCGCAGCAGGCTGCCTACGCACAGCAGCAGGCGCAGCAGGCCGCATACGCCCAGCAGCAGGCACAGCAGGCCGCTCTTGCGCAGCAGCAGGCACAGCAGGCCGCGCTTGCACAGCAACAGGCGCAGCAGGCCGCGTACGCAAAGCAGCAGGCGCAACAAGCCGCGCAGGCTCAGCACGCTCAGCAGCAGGCTGCCTACGCTCAACAGCAGGCCCAGCACGCGTCGCAGGCTCAGCAGGCCGCGAATGCTCAGCAGCAGGCCGCCTACGCGCAGCAGCAGGCTCAGCACGCCGCGCAGGCCCAGCACGCGTCGCAGGCCCAGCAGGCCGCGCATGCGCAGCAGCAGGCCGCTTACGCCCAGCAACAGGCTCAGCACGCGGCGCAGGCCCAGCAAGCCGCGCAGGCCCAGCAGGCCGCGTACGCGCAGCAGCAGGCTCAGCACGCCGCGCAGGCCCAGCAAGCCGCGCACGCTCAACAGCAGGCCGCTTACGCGCAGCAGCAGGCTCAGCACGCCGCGCAGGCCCAGCAGGCCGCACACGCTCAGCAGCAGGCTCAGCACGCGGCGCAGGCTCAGCAACAGGCTGCCTACGCGCAGCAACAGGCCCAACAGGCCGCCTTCGCGCAGCAGGGTGCTCACGCGCAACATGGCGCGCAGGCCGCTCATGCACACCATGGCGCGCAGGCCGCGCAGCATGGCGCTCAGGGAGCGCACGGTGCTCACGCGCAGCCCGCGGCAGCGAAGCGCACCCCGGCGCCCGGCGTTCCCGCGGGCACCATGCCCTCCGCGCGGCGCCGTCCTCCCTCGGAGGCCATGCCCAGCCTCCTCACCGTGGACGACCTGCTCGCGGACGTGGACACCGACGTCGCCGCGCCCGCTTCCGGTCCCCTCGTCCTCGACGCGGCCCCGGCCACCCGCCCCACGCACGCGCCGAAGATCGGCCCGGGCAAGGGCGCGGCCCAGCTCTACCTGGAGCTGTACTGGGGCGCCGTGCGCCGCGACGCGCGCCGCTTCACCCCGGACGCGAAGAAGCCCGTGAAGGCCGCCCTGGAGGAGCAGGCCCCCATGCCGCTGTGGGGCTTCTCCCTCCCGGAAGGTGACGCCTTCACGCTCGCCGAATCCGTCAACGGCAACTACCGCCTCTTCGTGCCCCCCGGCACCGACGTGGAGAAGGCCAACGGCGACGGCCGCTTCGCCCCCGTCACCACCGCCGCCCTCGAGTCCGACGGCAGCCGCCGCTTCGTCACCCTGCGCGACGGCGCCGCCGCCCGCCTCACCCAGGGCAGGATGTCGCTCGTCGCCTACGCGGCGCCCGCCCCCGAGCGCATCTTCGTCAACCCGCTCAAGGGCCTGCCCTGGCTGACCCTCTTCTTCCTCGCCATCTTCGGCGGTGGCCTGGGCTGGTTCATCGCCACCCGGCCGCAGGGCCCCGCGACCGCGGACTTCACCCAGAAGAACCTGCCGCCCGTCGCGCTGCGCCTCATCGCTCCCGAGCCCAAGAAGAAGGAAGAGGCCAAGAAGAAGCTCGAGGCGATCAAGAAGAAGGAGCCCGTCAAGGAGAAGCCCGTCGTCGCGGAGAAGGCCCCGCCCAAGCCCGTCAAGCAGGTCCAGGTCCCCAAGGCCGTGGCCGCCGCGCCGGAGAGCAAGGCCCTGAAGGCGCTCGCGAAGCTGTCGGCCGCGGGCCCCGCCGCCAACGACCTGCTGGCCGCCGTGGACAAGCTGGGCAGCGGCCCGGGCAGCAAGAACGTCAAGCAGACCAACTACAAGCTCGCCGGTCTCATCGGCAAGGCACCCATCGCCAACGCGGGCCTGGGCACCTTCGGCCTGGGTGGCGGCGGCAAGGGCGGCGGCGCCACGCTGGGCGCGGAGCTCCTGCGCGGCAAGGGCGGCGGCGGCATCGGCGCGCTGGGCGCTGGCGGCGTGGGCAAGGGCGCGGTGGGCGGCACCGTCACGCGCGCCACCGCGCGCAGCATCTCCTCCACGCAGGGCACCGTGGACCGCGAGGCCGTGGCCAAGGTCATCAACAGCCACCTGAATGAAGTGCACGGCTGCTATGAACGCGCACTGCTCAAGGACCCCGGGCTCGCCGGCAAGGTGGTGCTGGAGTGGGCCATCGGGCTCAACGGCCGCGTCGCCTCCGCGAAGACGAAGTCCTCCACCCTCCGCAACGCCTCCGTCGAGGCGTGCATCCTCAGCAGCCTGAAGGGCTGGCAGTTCCCAGCTCCCAAGGGCGGCCAAGTCATCATCACGTACCCGTTCCTCTTCAACTCGGTCGGCTACTGACGCGGGGGACTCCCCCCTCCCTCACGTCGTCCCCCGCCTCCTGACAGGAAAAAGTCCCCGTGCGATTCCTCCTGCTCTCCCTCCTGTGCCTGGTGCCCGGCCTCGCTCGCGCCCAGGCCGAGGAACTCGAGAACCCCGGCACCGTCTCCGCGGTGCAGGACCGGCTCTACCGCATGCACCATGAGCTCTCGCTCGGCGTGGGCGTGCTGCCCGCGGATGCCTTCTACAAGGGGCTCATCGGCACTGTCGGTTACACGTACCACTTCAGCGACAGCGTCGCGTGGCAGGTGGGTCGCGGCACGTACAGCTACAACGTGCAGACCAGCCTGCGCAGCCAGCTGGAGCGCGACTTCGACGCGGCCCCCACCGCCACCGCCTTTGAAGACCAGGTGCAGTGGATGGTGGGCAGCGACCTCATGTGGAGCCCGCTGTACGGCAAGACGTCCTTCCTCAACACGAACGTCATCCACTTCGAGGTGTTCCTGCTCGCCGGCGGCACGGTGGTGAAGGTGGACCGCGGCGACGGCTTCCGCCCCGCCGTCAACCTGGGCCTGGGCGTGCGCGTGTTCTCCAGCCAGAACGTGTCCTTCCGGCTGGACGTGACCAACAACACCGTCTTCGCGGGCGCGTCGCGCATCATCAACGTGCCCACCGTGCAGATTGGGACGGCCTTCAACTTCGGCGCCACGGAATGACGTCCCGTTCGCTCATCGTCGCCGCGCTCACCAGCGCCGCGCTCCTCGTGTCCCCGACGGTCGCCCGCGCGGCCCCGGACGCGGGCACGCTGCCCATGCCACCCCCGCCCGCCACCGCGAAGGCCTCCGCCTCCACGGACGCGGGCGTCCCCGGCCCCACGGACGCGGGCACCGCCGCCGGCACGCCCGCGTCCGTGGAGGCGGAGGCCTTCGCGGTGGCGGGCGGGGGTGGCA
>NZ_RAWK01000449.1 GCF_003612165.1 Corallococcus aberystwythensis
CCCCATCCCGCCCCTCCGCCCGGGAGCTCCTGTCCCTGCCCAGCCTCGCCCCGCTCATCCCCATGCTGTACGTCGCCTGGACGGACGGCGAGCTGACAGGCGACGAGCTCCGGGCCCTGGGCGGCGCCGCCCGCTCCCAGCCATGGCTGGACCTCAAGTCCAGCTCCATCCTGGCCCTCTGGGTGGATCCGCTGCGTCCGCCCCCGCCCCGCGAGCTGGCCATCGTGCGCGAGCACATCCGCGCCACCGCGGAGAAGCTGGCCACCAGCCAGCAGCAGAACCTGGCGGAGCTGGGCGTCCAGCTGGCCCAGGCGCTCGCGGGCGAGGCGCCCCTGAACGTCCCCCCGGCGGAGCTGGCCAAGGCCCTGGCCATCATCGAGGCCACGCTGGGCGTGGACGGCAAGGAGGCGGTGCGCTCGCTGGTGCCCAAGGCGTCGCGCATCCCGAAGGCGGAGCCCCGTTCGCACACGGCCTCCTTCGACCCCGCGGCGATGACGGCCGTGCTGGAGCGCACCTACTCGGACGTGCGGCAGCGGGTGCGCGGATGGCTGGAGGACGCGGACTTCCGTTACAAGGAAGGGCTCTCCACCACCGCCTACCGCGACCAGGTGTTCGACTGGCTCAAGCACCTGGCCAACGACGGCCTGGGGCAGCTGGCCTTCCCCAAGGGGCGCGAGGGCGGCGGGGACCTGGGCGCGTTCATCGCCGCGTTCGAGACGATGGCCTTCTTCGACCTGAGCCTCGTCATCAAGGCGGGTGTGCACTTCGGCCTGTTCGGATCCAGCATCCTGTTCCTGGGCACGAAGCGGCACCACCAGAAGTACCTGCCCGGGGTCGCCTCGCTGGACCTGCCCGGCTGCTTCGCGATGAGCGAGCTGGGCCACGGCTCCAACGTGCGCGACTGCGAGACGCTGGCCCGCTACGACGCGGCCACGGGCGAGTTCGTCATCCACACGCCGTCGGAGACCGCGCGCAAGGAGTGGATTGGCAACGCCGCCCGCCACGCGCGCATCGCCACCGTGTTCGCGCAGCTGGAGGTGGGCGGGGAACGGCTGGGCGTGCACGCGCTGCTCGTCCCGCTGCGTGACGCGCACGGCAAGGTGCTGCCGGGCATCCGCATCGAGGACTGCGGCGAGAAGATGGGCCTCAACGGCGTGGACAACGGCCGGCTGTGGTTCGACCACGTGCGCGTGCCGCGCGACAACCTGCTCGACCGCTACGGCCAGGTGACGGAGGCCGGCGAGTACACCTCCTCCATCACGGGTGACTCCAAGCGCTTCTTCACCATGCTGGGCGCGCTGGTGGCGGGCCGCGTGAGCGTGGCGTGCGCGTCGCTGTCCGCGGCCAAGAGCGCGCTGACCATCGCGGTGCGCTACGGCGACCTGCGCCGCCAGTTCGGCCCCCAGGGCGCGCCGGAGGTGCGGCTGCTGGACCACCAGTCGCACCAGATGCGGCTGTTGCCGCTGGTGGCCAAGGCATACGCGGTGGACTTCGCGCTGGAGTACCTGGTGGACCGCTACGTCCACCGCACGGAGGACGACGCGCGCGAGGTGGAGGCGCTGGCCGCGGGGCTCAAGGCCTACGCGTCGTGGAACGCCACCGCCACCATCCAGGAGTGCCGCGAGGCGTGCGGCGGCCAGGGCTACCTCACCGCGAACCGGTTCGCCTCGCTCAAGGCGGACACGGACGTGTTCACCACCTTCGAGGGCGACAACACCGTGCTCATGCAGCTGGTGGCCAAGGGCCTGCTCACGGGCTACCGCCAGCGCTTCGAGGACGACCGCGTCTTCGCCGTCTTGCGCCTCATCGTGGACCAGGCCGCGACGGTGTTCACGGACCGGAATCCCATCGCGGGCCGGCGCACGGACACGGACCACCTGCGCGACAGCGACTTCCAGCTGCGCGCCCTGCGCTTCCGCGAGGAGGCCCTGCTCGCGTCGGTGTCCAAGCGGATCCGCAAGCGGCTCACCGCGGGCGTGGAGGCCTTCGAGGCCTTCAACCAGGTGCAGGTGCACCTCCTGGCCCTGGCGCACGCGAGCGTGGAGCGCATCGTGCTGGAGCAGTTCCTGCGCGGCGTGGCGGCGGTGAAGGACGAGTCGCTCAAGCCGGTGCTGGGGCGCATGGCGGACCTCTTCGGCCTGTCCTGCCTGGAGTCCGCAAGCGGCTGGTTCCTGGAGCACGGCTGGCTCACGGGGCCCAAGGCCCAGGCCATCCGCAAGGAGCGCGTGCTGCTGTGCGCGGAATTGCGGCCGGACGCCGTGGGGCTGGTGGACGCCTTCGGGATTCCGGACACGTGCCTGGCGGCGCCCATCGGGCTGGGGCGGCTGGCGCCCGGCGGTGAACGGTTCGACGACACGGCGGCTGACAGCGCCCGTGCGGGCCCGGCAGATTCCCGCGCGTCATGAGGACCTGTGTTGTGTCGTGGGTGGTGGTGGGGCTCGTGGGGCTGACCGGTTGCGCGACGGTGTCCCCCGCGGAGCGAGCCCTTCAGGTGGGCGAGTCCAACAAGGAGCGCGCCCGCCTGTTCACCGAGGAGATCTACAACCAGAAGCGCCTGGAGCGCATCCCGGAGTACGTCGCGGCGGACTTCGTGGACCGCTCCGAGGGCGCGCCCCAGGAGCTGCGCGGCCCGGACGTGGTGCGGACCCAGGCGGAGCAGGGGTTCACCCTCTTCCCGGACCTGAAGTTCGAGCTGCTCCACCTGATGGCGGAGGGCGACTGGGTGCTGGTGCGCTGGCGCGCGACGGGCACGGACACCCAGGGCCCGCCCACCATTGACGGCAGGTCCCGTCCGCTGACGTTCCACGGGGACTCGCTGTACCGGCTGCGCGACGGCCGGCTAGTGGAGTCCTGGGACCTCACCGACCGGCTGGCCCCGCTGCTCCAGCGCGGGTTCAAGATCGTCCCGCCGGATCCCTGAAGCCCCCCTGACCCGGTGACACGCCGAACGGCCACGGGTCGGGCCCGACGCCGCCGGAGTCAGGAAAAACCGGGCACCGTCGAAACGTCTCCCCATTGACACCTACGCACCGGAGCCATCAGGGTCCGGGCATGAGTATGAACGCGGGACCCATTCGGGCCGCGGACAAGGCCCGCCAGAAGGCCTTCCGCACGGCCTTTCCCTCCTACGGCTCCCGGCCGTCCTGGGGCGGCCGGTTGTTGCGCCTGTTGGGTTGGGGCCTGCTGCTGCTGGGCGTGTTCCTGTTGATTGTCGTCATCGACGGGTGGCGTGCGTTCGGCACGGGGGCGGAAGGGGTACGGCTGGAGCGGATGGCGCGCTCGCCGCAGTGGCAGGACGGCGGGTTCGTGAACCCGCAGCCCATCCTCAACAACTGGCAGCGGACGCTGTCGGACCTCTTCCACTCGAGCCCGGAGAGCACGCCCCGGATGCCGGTGGTGGTGGACCGCATCGACCCGAAGCGCTTCGCCACGCCGCCCGAGGACGGGCTGCGCGTCACCTGGATGGGGCACTCGTCCACGCTGGTGGAGATTGACGGGCTGCGCGTGCTCACCGACCCCGTGTGGGGCGAGCGCACGTCGCCGCTGGAGTGGATTGGCCCCAAGCGCTGGTTCCCCGCGCCCATCGCGCTGGACGCGCTGCCGCCCATCGACGCGGTGGTGATTTCGCATGACCACTACGACCACCTGGACTTCGCCACCATCACGGCGATGAAGGACTGGAACACCACGTTCGTGGTGCCGCTGGGCGTGGGCGCGCACCTGGAATACTGGGGCGTGCCGGCCAGCCGCATCGTGGAGCTGGACTGGTGGGAGCGCACGAAGGTGAAGGGGCTGGACATCGTGTGCACGCCCGCGCGGCATGCGTCGGGCCGCTTCCTCCAGCAGGACAAGACGCTGTGGGCGGGCTGGGCGCTGGTGGGGCCTCAGCACCGCGTCTACTACTCCGGTGACACGGGCCTGTTCCCCGCGATGGAGGAGATTGGCGCGAAGCTGGGGCCGTTCGATTTGACGATGATTGAGACAGGCCAGTACGGCGCGGGCTGGCCGGACTGGCACCTGGGACCGGAGCAGGCGGTGCTGGCCCACCGGCTGGTGAAGGGCCGCTTGATGCTGCCGGTGCACTGGGGGCTGGTGACGCTGGCGTACCACGGCTGGACGGAGCCCATGGAGCGCTCGCTGGTGGCCGCGAAGCACGACGGCGTGGGCATCGCCGCGCCCCGGCCCGGGCAGGACTTCCTCGCGCTGACGCCGCCGCCCGTGGAGCGCTGGTGGCCTGACCGTCCGTGGAAGACCGCGGAGGAGGCGCCCATCGTGGCCAGCCAGATTCCGCCCAAGCTCCGCGAAGGACACCCGGCGCTGCCGCTGCTCCCAGTCCCCGCCCCCGTGAGCCCGCAGGCCGTGAAGCCGGCGACCCCGAAGCCCCAGGC
>NZ_RAWK01000044.1 GCF_003612165.1 Corallococcus aberystwythensis
GGGCTGGGGGCCGACGGGCTGGGCGTCCTCCTCATGTCCGCGAGCCTGGTGCAGGAGCTGGCCGCGCTGGAGGCACTGCCGCCCGGCCTGCGGCTGGCGCGCACGATGGAGTTGCTGGGAGGCGCGCTGCGGGACGCGGGCATCCAGGTGGGCAGCTCGCTCGTGATGCAGGGGCTGCGGATGCGGGGGCAGGCGGAGGCCGCGCACGCGAGTAGCACCGGCCTGGGAGGCATCAAGGGGCTGGGGACGTATGAGACGGGAGGACAGCTCACCGGGAAGAAGGCGGACCGGGTGGTCACCGAGACGGCCATCCCCCAGGAGAGGGCGGAGGTCCCCGGGCCTTCACGCGGAGATTCAAATCCACGCGAAGCTCACCCACTCGGACGACCTGCGCTTCAGCATCGGGCACGAGCTGGCGGAGATCGCGGACATCGTCCAACGCCACCCGGACGCCACGCAGGAGGAGATCAACGCGCAGATGCGCGCGGGGGTGTTCCAGGAGGGGGCAGGGAGCGCGGAGGCCACGTCGCACGACCGGGCTGCGGCGAAGGAGATGGGAGCGCTCTACCGGGAACTGCAGCGGCTGCAGCAGGAGCAGGCGCGAAATGGCAGCTCGGAAGGGGCGGTGGCCATGGCCCGCCGGCGGGCGCAGGTGGACCAGGTGCTGAGCAATATGGGGCTCGACGAACCGGCGCACCTGGAGCGCAAGCTGGGCCTGCTGACGGAGGCAGGGGCCCCACCGGAGTTGGTGAAGGAGGTCCAGACGCGGCACGACCGGGCCCGGGAGCTCGCGGAGGAAGCCCTGGCGGGCACGGGGAGCGCGAGAGACGACGCGCTGAGAGCGCTGACGGGAGCAAGCGGCGCCGAGTTCGAGCGCATCAAGGCCCTGGCGGTGAAGTCACCTCGGGACGTGATGGACATCCTGCGCGTCTACTACGTGAAGCACTTCCGCAAGCCGAGCAACCAGATTGCAGAGCGGCTGGCGGGGGCGAAGGAACTGCCAAACGTGGCGGAGTACGTGGAGACACGGCTGAAGGGCGCGCAGGAGACGCAGGCGCGGGGCTATCCGTATGGCTTCAAGGACAAGGCGTCGTTTGACGTGTTCAAGTCCAAGCTCCTGGCGTTGCTCAAGGAGTACGGCATGCCCACGGACGACGTGGTGGTCCAGGGCGGCGCGGTGACGAAGTCACCCGCGAAGGACATCGACATCGCGGTGCGCGTGGATGCCGTCACGTATGAGGCGATTCGTTTGCGTCTGCGGGTGAGATTGGCAGATGGGAAGGAATTGATTTTCGATAGAGAGACCAAGGCGCATATCAACAGTGAATGGTGGAGAGAGCGCTTGCTTGATGTCGTCTGGGGCGGAATGTCTAGGAAAATGGAGGCGTCATTTTCGCAGGCCGCCCGTGGGATCGCAGGAGAAGGCATCTCGATCGATGTGTCGCTCGTTAGCAGTGCTGACGCTTTTGACTTGGGACCATTCATTCGCTTTTGATTTGAGGTGAGGCGTGGGAGCGATGTTGCAGAGGTTTTTCTTGATGTGGCCATATACGGATGCTCATGAATTGGCGCCCGAGGAGCTTCCTGCTTTTGAGCGCAAAGGTTATAAGTCTGTTTGGTATTGCGATGGCCGGCTTGAACGTGCCGAACTGGTTGGAAATGGCGAGGTGCTGAAAGTGGACTACCATGATCGCACTCAGCTTGGTCCTGCACTGCTAGAACAGCACCACGCACGATATGGGCAGGTTCCATTTTGGCTGATCGGACCGAAAGCGCTGGTGGACGGACTTTTGATGCAGGAAAGCCAACGCTATGATGAGGCCGGCTTGCTTCGAGAATTCGTTCAGGAGTGGTCGAGCCCGGATGGCAATCGTGAACTCAAAACCCTCTGGTTCAGCCCGAAGCGTGAATTCAATCGGTCCTGGGAGATTGAGTATGACGAAGGGAGACGGGCAGTCCGCAGGATTGAGAGGGATTTTGACGGCGCCATTATCCATGTGACGGAATTAGATGAGTATGATTGAGTCGGGTGTAGACGCGGTTTCGACGAGGGGGCACCGTGGACGCCGTGATGGACAATGAATGGAAGGACCTGGAGGCGCGCGTCGCGGAACTGGATGCGCTCGCCGCTCAGGCGAAGACGGCCGATGAGCATGCCACCGTGTCCGCGCGGCGCCGTTTCCTCCTGATTGCATTGGACTCGGAAGGGCTGCTGGACGCGGCGCAGGCCCCTGAAGTCCGTGAGCGATTGGAGCGGCTCGGGCTTCCGGTGCTTCAGGGCTACCACGCCTCCGCCATGGAGTTGCTGCGCTACTACGGCAGCATCCAGCGACGGCGCTACATCCCCGGCGCCTCCTCTCGCCCCATCCTGGGCGGCCCCGTGTCCCTGGACTGGTTCCGGCGCCCGGATCACACCCCGGGGACCTACAACCCCTTCGCCTGGCTGGGCTGCTGCGAGAACATCTTCGTCGACACGCGCCACCCCGAGGCTGACGGCTTCGGCGAGATCTTCATGCGCGTCGATGGCGCGATGGCCCACCTCGCCTGGCGCCGGGACGACGGCGTCACCGCCAACCTCATTTTCGGCCGCCACTTCCGCTAGGCACCTCGTCAGGCGTCTGGGTGGCGGTGCACCCATGGGTTCGGAGGGAAATCGTCCTTGGGGAGGATGGGGCGTGGCGTGATGTGTGGGCTATGACACCGCCATGTCCAAGACCCTGCTTCTGCCTTTGTTCGCGGTGCTCGCGTTGGTTGGCTGTACCCACCAGGTGCGGCCGAGCCCCGCGCCCATGTCCAACGCTGGGACGCCGCTGGCGCTGCGTGCGCGCTACTTCATCTCACCCGAGCAGAAGGAACGCATCGACTCGGACAACTACTTCGTCCTGGGGGCCGCGCACACCTGGAACATCTCCATTGGCGAAGCGCTCACGCGCAGCTTCCCGCAGATGATGGGCACCGTCTTCCAGTCCGTCCAGGAGGCTTCCAGCCCCGACGACCTGGGTGACGCGGACGTGCTCATCGTCCCGGAGATCCAGTTCTTCGATGTCAACGGCGGTGGCTTCGTGTCGAAGCTGAAGCTGACGGTGCGCTCCCGGGGGAGCCAGGACGCCGTCCAGGTGAGTGACCTGTTCGAGGGCGAGTCCCAGAAGAGCAAGGCGGCCTCGGCGTGGATGGGCGGGGCGTTCGCGGGAGAGGAGGCCCTGCGCCAGGCCACCGAGTTCGCCTTCGAGGACGTGATGCCCAAGGTCGCCACCCGCCTGCGGGAGGTCTTCGCCAAGACGCAGGCGAAGGCGTCCGCGGGCGTGCTCTGACGGCCGTCGCAGGGCAGGGCCCCGCCGCTCAGGCGTAATACGTCGGGGCCAGCTCCAGCACGCGCTGTTCAGCCACGGGGGAGAGCGCGCGCAGGCGGGAGAGGAAGAGGGGCGCCTTCATCCCCATTCCAATGAAACCCCAGACGTAGGAACGCTCCTGGGCCTCTGACAGCTGCTGGCGCTCCTCGGGCGTGAACGTGCGCCCCGCTGCCTTCTCCAGGGTCTGGAGGTCCAGCGCGAGCTGGGCGTTCAGGGTCCCCCGCAGCGCCTGGAGGAGCTCCGCGTATTCGTTCAGGGCCGCGTCCAGGGCATCGGGCGCCCCGGCGAGGATCTTCTGGGCCTCCAGGAAGTCCAGCCGCGTGTGCTGCGCCTCTTCCAGCCAGTGGTGCTTGAGCAGGTTGCAGAACAGCGGATCCAACGTCTCGTCCTGGTTCCCGCGCACCGTCTCCAGGTAGTGCTGCTGGGTCATCAGCTCCATGTGCAGGTTGAAGATGAGCACTCCCAGGTTCGACTTCGCCATGATGGCCCGGGCCACCTCGACCTGGTTGTCCAGCAGGGCCGGGGCGACCTTGAACCCCTTCGCGAACGCGTCGGTGAAGCGCGCGAAGAGCTGCTGGTGCTTCAGCTCCTCCTCGGTGAAGCGCAGGAGCGCGCGCATGTGCGTCGCGTTCCCGTGCAGCTCCAGTCCGGCGCGCTGGGAGGCCAGGGCGACGGCGTACTCCTCCAGGAACAGGAACAGGTGGGCATAGCTGTTGGAGCGGATCTGATTCAGCAGCAGCCGCTCCTCCGTGCTCAGGAAGGGAATGGCTTCCGTCCCGGTCAGCGCATCCGACAGGAAGCGGTGGCTGAAATCGAGCACGGTGTCCTTGGGCAACAGCTCATCAATTCGCCAGGACACCCGCTCGGAACTCTGGATACAGGACTGGTACTCCGGGGTTTGATTGAGCATTCCCCCATCAGACAGTTGCTCTTTGTTTCCAGTCAATCCGTGGAGCCGTCAAGGATAACTCAAGGACTCCCTGGGTTGGCGCTCGCGCCACAGGTCGAGCAGTCCGCGGCGCAGCTGTCGTAGGTCTTGCCCGTGCCACACGACTCGGTGAGTTGGCAGACGCCGTCCCCGCAGGTGTAGATGTCCTGGGAGCGCAGCTGGGTGGTGAGGGGCTGGTAGGAGACGCCGTTGATGACACAGCGCTCCCAGAAGGTGTGCGTCGCATCGCGGGTGCAGATGCTCGAGCACGAGCCCACGTGCTGGAGCGGGGCACAGCCCGTGTTCTCACCGGAGTTCTTCGCGGAGAGCGCGCAGCCCCGGGGGGTGCTCTCCGCCTTCTTGAGGGTGCGGTCACTGCCGACGAAGACGCCCTCGCCGGTGAACAGGTTGCCGAAGAAGCAGGCCTCCTTCTCCGGGTAGTCCGCGGCCTCGCCGGACGCCATGGGAATGGCGGCGCCCGTGGAGTCGCGGCCCCGGACCGAGATGGGAACCGAGACGCCGTACTTGTTCACATGCGCGGCGAGGCAGGCGGAGATCCGCTGCTGTTCAGCCACCGTGGCGGCGGCGCCCTGGGCCCAGGCCGTGGCCAGACCCAGGCGGCCCGGCCAGGAATAGGTGACGCCCGTGGTGGGATGGGTCCAGACGCGTGTCTGGCCAGCGGGCAGGGCGCAGGCAACGACATACCGCATCACCATGTCGGAGTACTCGACGGATGCGTTGCCGTTGAACCAGGCCGTGAATGAGCTGGCCGCCAGTCCGTTGGTGGAGAGCCCGTTGGTGGAAAGGCCATTCGTGGACAGGCCGTTCGTGGACAAGCCATTGGTGGAGAGCCCGTTCGTGGACAGGCCGTTGGTCGCGATGACCTCCTGGGCGAGCGCGCCCTGCTCCAGTGGCGCCCACGCATCCTCTTCGCTTCCGGCGCAGCCTCCCGCGCCCAGAAACAACCCCAGGCATACACATGCCACGGCACGGCCCATGCTCGACGTCTGTGTCTTCATGTGAATCCCCCCACAGGGCATTGCGACGACTGCGAAGCCTAACGAGCGCGGCTCCCGCAATCCTCTACCCTGACGTGAGGGGTTGAACCGACCTGGACAGGTCTACCCGGCCAGGAATGCAAAACCCGTGAACCACTCAACAGTGGTGCGAATGGGGCTGGGCCGCCACCGCGGCGGGAGCGTGACGCGAGTTTCGAAGGACGCACGCTCCCGCGGGTTGGGACCCCCTCATGGGGGAGAGGGGCTACTCGAGCAGCTCACCGCGCTCCGCCTTCGCGACGAGCGACGCGGGCGGCAGGAAGTGCTTCCCGTAGCGCTCCGCGAGCTGGCGCGCGCGGACGACGAAGCCGCGCGGCCCCGTGCCGGACGGTCCCTCGTAGCCGTTGATGTACTGCACGACGCCGCCGGTCCACGGCGGGAAGCCGATGCCCAGGATGGAGCCCACGTTCGCGTCCGCCACCGAGCGCAGCACGCCCTCGTCGAAGCAGCGCACCGTGTCGAGGGCCTCCGCGAAGAGCATCCGCTCCTTCATGTCCTCGAAGGGGATGGTGTACCCGGGCTTCGTGTAGTGCTGCGTCAGCCCCGGCCAGAGCTGGGTCCGCTTGCCGTCCGCGTAGTCGTAGAACCCGCCGCCCGTGGAGCGGCCCTTGCGCCCGTGCTGGTCCACCAGCGCGTCCACCACCGCGTAGCTGCTGTGCTCCTCCCAGGGCTGGCCCGCCGCCACCACGGCCGCCTTCGTCTCCTGGCGGATCTTCCGGGGCAGCGTCAGCGTCAGTTCGTCCACCAGCTGGAGCGGGGCGGCGGGGTAGCCCGCCTGGAGTCCCGCCTGCTCGATGGACGCGGGCGCGATGCCCTCGCCCACCATGGCGATGGCCTCGTTGAGGAAGGTGCCAATCACGCGGCTGGTGAAGAAGCCCCGGCTGTCGTTGACGACGATGGGCGTCTTGCCAATCTGCACCGCGATGTCGATGGCCTTCGCCAGCGTCGCGTCACTCGTCTGCTTGCCGGCGATGAGCTCCAGCAGCGGCATCTTGTCCACGGGGGAGAAGAAGTGCATGCCGACGAAGTCCGGCGGCCGGGACACGCCCTCCGCCAGCAGGGTGATGGGCAGGGTGGAGGTGTTGGACCCCAGCACCGCGTCCGGGGCCACCACGCCTTGAATCTCCTGGAAGACCTTGTGCTTGAGCTTCACGTCCTCGAAGACGGCCTCGATGACCAGGTCGCAGCCCGCGAGCGCGGCCGGGTCCTCCGCCGGGGTGATGCGCGCCAGGAGCGCGTCGCCCTTCTCCTTCGTGGTGGAGCCCTTCTGGACGGCCTTCTCCACCAGCTTGACGGAGTAGCCCTTGCCCTTCTCCGCCGACGCGAGGCTCACGTCCTTGAGCACCACGTCGATGCCGGCCTTGGCGCACACGTACGCGATGCCCGCGCCCATCATTCCGGCGCCCAGCACGCCCACCTTCTTGGCGGTGTGCTGCGGGAAGCCCTTGGGACGGCCGCCGCCGGAGTTGATGTGCTGCATGTCGAAGAAGAACGCTTGAATCATGTTCTTCGCGACCTGGCCGACGACGAGCTCCGTGAAGTAGCGCGACTCGATGGTGAACGCGGTGTCCACGTCCACCTGCGTGCTCTCCACCGCCACGGCCATGATGGCGCGCGGCGCGGGCATGTTCGCGCCCTTGAGCTGCTTGCGCAGGTTGGCGGGGAACGCGGGCAGGTTCGCCGCGAGCCCCGGGTGGGACGGCGTGCCGCCGGGGATCTTGTAGCCCTTCTGGTCCCACGGCTGCTGCGCGCTGGGATTCGCCTTCACCCACGCCTTCGCCGCGGGCAGGAGCGCGTCCACGGACGCCACCACCTCATGCACCAGCCCCAGCTCCTTCGCCTCGTGCGGGCGGTAGCGCTGGCCCTGGAGCAGCACCTTCATCAGGGCATCCGTGATGCCCAGCATGCGCACGGTGCGCACCACGCCGCCGCCACCGGGCAGCAGGCCCAGCGTCACTTCCGGCAGGCCCACCTGCGCGCCCTTCACGTCCGCGATGATGCGGCGGTGGCACGCGAGGGCGATCTCCAGCCCGCCGCCCATCGCCGCGCCGTTGATGGCCGCCACCACGGGCTTGCCCAGCGTCTCCAGCGTGCGCAGCTGCGCCTTGATCTCCTGGCCCAGGTCGAAGACCTGCTTCGCATCCTCCTTCTTCACGTTGCGCAGGTCGTTCAAGTCGCCGCCCGCGAAGAAGGACTTCTTCGCGGAGGTGATGATGACGCCGGTGACGGTGTCCTTCTCCTTCACCAGCCGGTCCACCGCCGCGCGCATGGACTTCACGTAGGCGGCGTTCATGGTGTTGGCGGACTGGGAGGGGTCGTCCATCGTCAAGACGACGATGCCGTCTGAGTCCTGTTCCCAGCGCAGGGTGTTCTGTTCGCTCATGGGTTCGCTCGGATGTCTTTGAAAGGGGAGGGGTTCAGACGCGCTCGACGAGGGTGGCCACGCCCATGCCGCCGCCGACGCACAGGGTGACGACCGCGCGGCGCGCCTTGCGGCGCTCCAGTTCGTCCACCACGGTGCCCAGGATCATCGCGCCGGTGGCGCCCAGCGGGTGGCCCATGGCGATGGCGCCGCCGTTGACGTTGAGCTTCTCGTCCGGGATGTCCAGGTCCTTCTGGTACTTGAGCACCACGGAGGCGAAGGCCTCGTTGAGCTCGAAGAGGTCGATGTCCTTCGCCGTCAGGCCGGCGATGTCCAGCAGCTTGCGGGTGGCCGGCAGCGGCCCCGTCAGCATGATGGTGGGCTCCGCGCCGGACGTGGCCACCGCGGCGATGCGCGCGCGCGGCGTGAGGCCCAGCGCCTTGCCCACCTGCTCCGAGCCCACCAGCACCAGCGCCGCGCCGTCCACGATGCCGGAGGAGTTGCCCGGCGTGTGCACGTGATGGATGCGCTCCACCGCGTGGTACTTCTGGAGCGCCACCGCGTCGAAGCCGCCCATCTCCCCCATGGCCGTGAAGGACGCGTTCAGCTGGCCCAGCGAGGCCACGGTGGAGTCCGGGCGCATGTGTTCATCGCGGTCCAGGATGACGAGCCCGTTCTGGTCCACGACGGGGACGACGGACTTCTGGAAGTAGCCGTTGGCCCACGCGTGGGCCGCGCGCTCCTGGGAGCGCACGGCGTAGCGGTCCACGTCCTCGCGGGTGAAGCCCTCCATGGTGGCGATGAGGTCCGCGGAGATGCCCTGCGGCACGAAGTAGGTGTCGTAGTTGGTGGCGGGGTCCATGGCCCACGCGCCGCCGTCCGAGCCCATGGGGACGCGGGACATGCTCTCCACGCCGCCCGCGAGGACCAGGTGCTCCCAGCCGGAGCGCACCTGCTGCGCGGCCAGGTTCACCGCCGTCAGCCCGGAGGCGCAGAAGCGGTTGAGCTGCACGCCGCCGGTCGTGTCTGGCAGGCCCGCGGCCAGCACCACCGTGCGGGCGATGTCCGCGCCCTGGTCCCCCACGGGGGACACGACGCCCAGCACCAGGTCGTCGATGCGCTTCGGGTCCAGGTTCGGGTGGCGCTGCTTGAGCGCGTCCACCAGGCCGACGAGCAGCGACACCGGCTTGGTGCCGTGCAGGGCGCCCTTCTTGCCCTTGCCGCGAGGGGTACGGACGGCGTCGAAGATGAATGCTTCCTGGCTCACGGGGAGCCTCCTTGTGAGAAGGGGAGGACGCTACAGGGACCGGGGGACTCGCGTGTCCGCGAACAGATGGGGGATGGGTGTATTTCCTCCATCGCCTTCACTCACCGCGCGGGTGGTGATGGAAATGACACGGGCCGCGAGGGGAATTCCCCGCGGCCCGTGCTTGCTTCAAGTGTGGCTTCGCGTCACTGCGGGATGCTGAGCCGCAGCCGGAGCAGCGTCGCCTCCGTCCAGGCGCTCGCCTCCGGGCCGCCGGAGGTGGCCTGGGCGTCCAGGGAGGCGTCCACGGCGGCCTTCAGCCGGTCCGCGCGCGACGTCACCGCCGGAGCCAGGTCCGTCAGGATGTTGGAGGCGGGCGGGGCGGCGGCCAGGCTGAACAACGAGTACATGTCCTGCACGTCGTTCATCACCGGCGCCACCTCCACGTTCAGCAGGGTGTCGTAGCCGGACAGCACGGAGTCGTCGCCGTACAGCAGGCCGCGCAGGTGCTCGTCGTGCTCCACCGACAGCGGCAGCGCCAGCGCCACGTAGGTCTGCCACGCCAGCCACGTGCCCGTCAGCTGCTTCGCCTGGACCTGGAGCGGGTCACCGCCCTGCGCCATCCGCGTGGAGATGGAGCCGTAGAGCTGCTTCTGCTGGCTCTTCAGCTCCTGCACCATCCGGGCGCGCACGCTGGTGCGCAGCGCGTCCGCCATCGCGTAGGTCGTGGGCGCGATGTTGCCCTGCACGTAGCCCCAGCGCTTCGCCATCCACTCCTGCGGGTTCTGGGTGTTGTTGGGGTTGTACGTGGGCCGGTCCGCGCCGCGCACCAGGACGACGAACTCCTGGCCGCCCGTGAAGATGTGGCCGTAGATCTTCTCCGACTTCACCGTGTTCGTGGCGGCGTCCCGGTACGTGTAGCGGACGTAGACGTTGGACTGCAGCCGGTACTTGCGCTCGTAGAGGCCGCCCAGGCCGGTGAAGACCTCGGAGTACAGCTGCCAGCTGCCCTCGCCGCACAGGTCGATGGAGGCCTGGTCCACGTTCATGTTGTCCGCGATGAGCAGCGGGCGCAGCACGTCGTGGTTCCAGCGCGCCGGGTCCACGTACGGGACGTCCGCCGCGCCATCTCCGTTGTAGTCACCCCACTGGCCGCCCGCGCACGGCACGACGGGCTTGTCCCCCTGCTTGAGGACGTGCGTCGCCGGCTCCTGCTCCGGGGCGCCCCACAGGTCGATGCCGTACATGCCCCGGTTGGGGTCGTTGCGCCACAGCGTCTCCGACTGCTCGAGCAGCAGCTTCAGCGTGGCCCAGTCCGCCGTGTAGCGCGTGTGCAGCGCGGCGAACAGCGGCTTGCCAATTCCCCTCAACGCCGTGTCCAGCTCCGTGCCGGCGTTGATGAGGATTCCGTGCCGTGTGGAGAGCATCGCGGCGCCATGCGCAGGCTGCTCCTCGAAGAGCTGCGCGTATGCCTCCGCGCCCGCCATCCAGTCCTTGGGGCTGGACAGCCGCCCCGTGGCGAGCATGGGCTGGCCCAGTTGGTGGGGGAACTCCCGCAGGTAGTTGATGTTGTGGGAGATGGCCGTGGAGGCCAGCTCATCCGCGGGGCTGATGGCGGCGTTGGCGCCGCGTCCGTCCACGCCCGCGAGGATGGTGGAGACCTTCGCGTCGTGCGCTCCCCAGAGGGAGAAGTCCCCCTCCGCGTCGGCGAACCCGGCGGGGTCCAGGGGCACGGGGTAGCGGCGGTTCCAGCCCAGGTACAGCCACGCGGAGCCCGTGAAGTAGTCGTCCTTCATGTCCTCGAAGTACGCGTACATGTTCTGGTCCACGCGGTTCAGGTCCGCCTGGAGCGCGTACAGCGACTGCTGGACCTCCTCCACGTTCTGGTTCACCTGGCCCAGGTTCCAGTCCACCAGCGCGAAGCGCGACAGCATGTCCGTGTGGATGTCATGGAGCTTGCGATCCACCCGGTCGAAGCGGCTGAGCATCCGTCCCTGCATCTGTTCCACCAGCTGGTGGAGCTTGCGCACCTCCGCGAGGATGACCGCCTCGATGGGCGGCTCCGCCGGCTTGCGCAGGAGGGAGAAGAGCTGGAACACCGCGCTGATGATCTGCCCGCTGAACACCGCGGCGCTGACGATCTGGAAGCCCTTCTCGCCCAGGCTGAGCACGCCCGCGACCTTCTCCGCGATCTTGATGGAGCTCTCCGCGTACTTCGACACCGCCTCCAGCGTGGTGTTGAGCGCCTGGGTGAACTTCACCAGATCGTTGGCGAACTGCACGGACCCCTCGGTCCCATCCAGCCTGAAGAGCTGGGAGATGATGCCCAGACCCGTCGTGACGCCTTCCCGCACGCCGTTGAGCTGGTCCTTCAGCTCCGTGCCGCGCGTCTTCGCCGTCGCGATGGCGGCCTTGAGCGCGGCCTCCTCCGCGGAGGCATCCACGGCGGCAGGCGCCCCTTCGCCTCCCGCCAGTGAGGCCGGCGTGGGCTTCTTCAGCGCGAGGGCGGACCGGTACGCCTGCTCCGCGACGTTCAGGTTGTTGAGCATGTCCGAGTACGCCTGGATGGCGTTGAGCCCCGCGGTGCTCGCGGTCCCCATGAAGGTGCGCGCCTCGTTCGGAGTGGTGATGAGCCGGCCGTTCACGAGACGGGGCAGGACGAAGCCCGCCAGGGGGCCCAGGGGGTTCGCGGTCAGCATCTGCGCGGTGGTGTGCACGGTGTGGACGCCCACGCCGGCGCCAATGCCTCCGCTGTTCACCGCGCCGGCCAGCGCGACGTTGCCCTGCGCCAGGTCGTACAGCTTGCTCCAGGTCTCCTCGGTGAAGGCGGAGGCCTCCGCGTAGCGCTCCACCTGGGAGTAGGTGTTGTCGAGCCCCTGCGGCGTGTCCAATCCGTTCTGCATGCTGGCCAGCAGCGCGCGCGCGTGGGCCCTCAGCGCTTTTCCGGGAACGGTCGTGGCGGGCAGGGTGGGCTCGGCCTTCACGAGCATGCGCAGCATCACGCGCATCATCGGGCCTGCGCCGTCCTTCGCGGGGTCGAACGCGTAGGTGCCCAGCGCGGTGGAGAGCGTGTTGAGGTGCGCGGTCAGCTCTGCCTGCGTGAGGGCCGGGTTGTCGCGGGCGAGGGTGTACGCCGCGCCGGCCAGCAGGTTCAGCTTGGGCTGCTGCCGGGACATGGCGATGGCCGCGTACACGCGCCGGTTCAGCTCCTGCGCGGACAGCGAGAAGGTGTGGCTGCACTCCGAGCAGGTGATGGGCGCGTCATAGACGGGAGCGCCCTGGCTGCCGGACGCCGCCCACTGCGCGGCCGCCTGCGCCTGCACCTGCGCCAGCGTGGAGCCGCCGGGGGCCTGACCGTCAACGAAGCCCGCGCCGCAGTCCGCGTCCGGTGCCAGCCCGTGGGCCGCGTCGCGGCAGGTGTTGTAGAGCTTCGGTCCGCTGCCGGCGCCGCACGGGCCCGTCATCGTTCCGCACTGCGTGGCGTCCGTCACCCAGGCGCCGTTCACCTGGCACGTCTTCGGGTTCTGGCAGGCCACCGTGCACGCGGCCTCCGTGGTGCCGCACTGGGGGCCGGTGCGCATCGCGAACTGGCCGGTGGGGTAGTTCGAATAGGTGATGTAGCAGTAGTCCCGGCCCACGCCCGCGCCGCCGGTGCTCCCGCGCTTGAGGGTGCCGCCGACGAGTGACTCCTCGCCTCCCGGCTGGGCTCCAATGAACCACGTCCAGGTGACACCCACGCGATCCGAGGACACCGGCACGTTGGCGATCAGGTAGTTCTGGGCCTGGGGCTCGCACGAGAAGTCGAAGCGGGCGTCCAGCGGGAACACCACCTGCTTCGTGATGCGCTCCTGCCCGAAGTCCGCGTGCCGGCACGTGCCGTAGGAGGTGCACGTCTTGGGCGTGGTGTCCTCGCCGCACGCCGCGGAGGACTGCTGCGTGTAGCACTCCAGGCTGTAGGTGAACTGGCCGGTACAGGCCCACTCGCCCGTGGCGATGTCCGCGGGCGAGCACGTCAGGCCCTCCTTCGCGGTCTGGAGGCTGGCGGTGGGCTCGGGCGCGTCGACGGCATCACCACAGCCCCAGAGGCCCAGCGCGGCCACGATGCCCGCGAGCCAGCGTCGGCTGGTGGTCCCGCGCGGGCGCACCTCTCCCGTCAACGGCGTTTCCTGAATCACTTGCATGAAGGAACTCCCCCTCGTTGGGCCACCGTGGAGGGTTGCGGGTGGCCGTTCCGATTCGATACGGAGCGGCCCCGGATTCCTGGTCGTGGCGGTGGTCCCGGATGCTACGCGCGGGCCGGGTGGGGTAGACCCCGGTACATGACGAAGAAGCCCTCACGGACTGCCTTCAGCGACCTGCCCTTCGAAATTCTCACCTGGGCCCAGGTGCGCGACGAGGTGCAGGCCCCCGGCAGCCGCAATGACGACGAGGACCGCGTGCTCGTCCTCACCGGAAACGTCGTCATGCCGCACGACCTGGGGCTCGACTTCCGCCAGGGCATCTTCGCCCAGGATGACGAGGACGCGCCGCCTTTCGTCGGCCTCATCGTGCGCGGCAATCTCACCGTCGAGGGCTGCGTGCTCAACTGGGAGAACGACTTCGGTCCGTTGCTCTATGTGCACGGCAACCTCGTCGCGAAGAGCATCGCCATCGGCGGCACGCGGCTCCATGTCACTGGCGATGTGACGACCGGAGACCTGGTGGCGGTCTACAACCACGGCAGCGTCACCGTGGGCGGCAACCTCAAGGCCCGCACGATTGCCTCGCATTACGACTTCAACGTCGCGGGCTCCGTCGACGCGCACCGCTATCTGGGCCAGGACGCGAAGGTGTTCGCGGTGGCCGGCGGGGTGGAGGACACGGGCAACCTCTACGAAGCGAAGGGCGTTTTCGTCCCGGCGGTGGAGAGGGACGGCCGTGTCTCGCTGGAGAAGGCGCGGGCCCGGCTGGCGGCGGGCAAGCCCATCGCCCGCGACGCGTTCACCAGCGTCCGGGAGGCGTTCCGCCAGTTCGTCGCGAAGAAGCTCGCGGAGCCCGACAAGGTCA
Organism: Corallococcus aberystwythensis; assembly: GCF_003612165.1. Classification (GTDB taxonomy): domain Bacteria; phylum Myxococcota; class Myxococcia; order Myxococcales; family Myxococcaceae; genus Corallococcus; species Corallococcus aberystwythensis. The sequence goes on from NZ_RAWK01000044.1 coordinate 13,991, forward strand.
AGAGCCTGACGCTGGAGAACAAGGGGCTCACGTCCCTGCCGGAGGAGCTCTTCCTGTTCCGCAAGCTGGAGAAGCTCAACCTCCGCCACAACAACCTCCGCACGCTCCCGGAGGAACTGGGACAGCTCACGGAGCTGCGCGAGCTGAATCTGGAAGGCAATGGCCTGTTGGCGTTGCCGGAGTCCATGGGCGAGCTCAAGAAGCTGCGGGTGCTGAACCTGTCGACCAACTGCCTCTGGCGGCTGCCAGAGTCGCTCGCCGGATGCGTCGAGCTGCGGTGGGTGAACCTGATCAACAACCCCTATGCCTACGTCCGGCGGGCCTTCGGGAGCTGGCAGCAGGTAAAGCTCATGTTCGACTTCCCGGAGGTCCTCACGCGGCTGCCGAAGCTGGAGGTGCTCACTTTTGAGGGAACGCCGCTGCGCACGCTGCCGACACGACGCTTCGACAGCACGGCCCTGGAAAAGGCCACGATCGTCCGGTCACTGGTGACGCACGTGGATCCGGAGCTCCATGCCCAGCTCCAGGTGGACGTGGGGCACGCCGCGGAGAACGCGGCGGCCTATATCGGCTACTGGTTCCGCCCGGACAACGTGCGGCAGGAGTCCTTCTACGACGCGAAGGCGGACCGCTACGACTTCGCGGAGGTGCTCGCGCTGCTGGCGCTGCTCCTGCGCATCAACCTCCCCACGGAGGCGCCCCATGACGCGGCGCTGGAGAAGTTCCGGAATCAGAGCCAGGAGATTGCCCGGCACCTGGACTGGGACGGCGACAAGCCCCGGCACGTCCACGCGCTCTTCGGAGCGCTACGAGACGCACTGGGGCCGCTTGGCGAGCCGTATCCCGGCAATGCGCTCATCGCGGGCCTGCGCGACGTCTTCGCCGCCCGCGCCGGCTGAGCGAACTGGTGACGCCAGTCATCAGGTGATGAACGGCGTCATCGTGCCGGGCGCTGCGTGGCGTGGAGCGCTTGTCCCAAGTGACTGATTTCACGAAGGGCCGACGAGGCCTGCGGGTTGGCATGTGCCGTGCTCTTGGGTCCCGGCATGTCCATCTCCTCCCTGAACCGCGCGTCCTCCTTCCAGCCCTCCTCGAGCATCTCCCAGCTCAAGCCGGCCGCGACTCCGGCCCAGGGCGGGGTGGGCACCCCGGCGCAGCCTCCCCGGAACGACCTGCGGCGGATGCTCATGACGGACTCCTTCGAGCAGGGGCCGAGCCGGCCAGGCGGCGCCTCCGGGGACTTCACGAAGCAGCTTTCGGAGATGGTGGCGCAGCTCACGCAGCTGGTGCAGGAGCTGGGCGTGCCGTCGCTGGGCGACCTGGGTCAGGACGCGCAGGGTGCCGAGGCTCCGCCGGTCCAGGGCGCGGCTTCCACCGCCAGCGCGGCCGCTCCGGCGCACCCCACGTACAACAGTGACGCGGGCCCCGGCTTTGGCCCGCCGTCCGCCGGCTCCACGGAGCCCGCTCCCGCGAACGCGCCGTGGCTGGCCAAGAACAACGTCGGGTCGCCCTACAACAGCAACATGCAGCTCATCGACGAAGGCCAGAAGGGCCAGTTCAAGTACACGAACACCTTCACCAACAAGACGAACGAGCCGCAGACCCTCACGCTCTGGAACAAGACGGGCGAGAACGGCAACCCGAACGACGGGCAGAACTTCGACAAGAGCACGCCCAAGACGTTCACGCTCCAGCCCGGCCAGTCGCAGGTGGTCGCGTTCGACAGCAACACCAGCGTGGCGTGGGCCGCGTCCAAGGACGGCTCGGCGAAGCCCGGCGCGAACTCCGGTCAGACCTGGGGCGAGGCGACGTTCGCGAACTCCGGCACGGGCTGGAGCGGCTTCGACACCAGCCAGATTTCCCCCGCCGGCCACAACGGCAAGATGTCCATCACCAACGAGGCGACCGGCAAGACCGTGACGGAGGCCAACGCCTGGCAGACGGAGAAGGACGACCCCGCGCTCCACGACGTCGGCGTCCCCGCCGGTCCGCTGAACCTCAAGACGGAGATTGGCTGACGGCTATCCGGCCTGCGGTGAATCCAGGCCGAGCGCCGCCTTGCACGTCTTCACGTACAGGTCCCGGAAGAGGTTGTCCGGGTCCGTGCGCTGCTTCACCGCCTGGTACGAGTCCTTGTTCCAGATGCTCCAGAACGTCTCCTCGTCGTAGTAGTTGTAGGAGATGAGCGTCTTGGTGCCGTTGATGCGCTGGAGCTCGTCCTCCATCTCCTTGTAGATGTTGCGGCCCGGCGGCTGCGGCATGCCGTACACGGCGAGGTCCAGGAACAGCGGGTCCTTCATGCCGGACCACCACTGGGGCGTCAGCCATTCATAGTCGCGCGTCCGCCGGAAGGGCACGCACCAGACGGGGTAGTGCTTCATCTCGCGGTGGTACCAGTCCATGAACTCCGCGGTGCGGGAGAAGGGCACGAACACGTCCACGATGACCGGCGGGTCCTTCTTCGGCAGCAGCTGGGTGAAGCGATTGGCGGTCCGCAGCACGCTGTCGGAGTGGATGAGCTTCCCGAAGAGCGCCCGCGCGAGGAGGTTCTTCGGTTTGACGTGCGTGACGCCCCGGTTGTAGCGGAAAAGGTAGTCGTACGTCGGGAGGTAGTCCTCGCTCCGGCGCGGGATGCTCTCGCAGTACGCGGTGAGCCAGTCGTAGCGGTGCACGTACGGCGCCTTGTCCACGAAGTGGCCCACGCACAGCACGTGCTTCGTGGGGGAGAAGATCTGCCCGTCCAGGTAGTCCGCGCCCTCGTTCTGGAAGTGGTGCTGGATGCCCTTCTGGAAGGACTCCAGGGACGTGTGCGTCTCATTCGTCACGCGCACGTACGGCATGCAGCGCACGAGCTTGAAGCGGAGCCTGGACAGGATGCCCAGCGTCCCGAACGAGCCGTGCATCATCTGGAAGAGGAGCGGATCCTCGTGCGGCGAACAGCGCAGCACGTCGCCCTTGGCGGTGATGACCTCGTACTCCAGACAGGTGTCGTGGAAGCCGCCCTGGCGGAAGGACATGGACTCGATGGAGCACCCCGCGATGGCGCCCCCGAGCGTGATGGTCTTGTGCTCCGGGACGATGTACGGAATGAGCCCGAGCGGCAGCGTCGCGCGGACCACTTCATCGAAGGTGACGGCGGGCTCCGCCGTGCAGGTCATCCCCACGGGGTCGATGTCGAGGATCTGATCCAGGTCGCTGAGGTCCACCTTCTCATCGCGGCGCCGCGAGTCGAACCGCTTGGGGACGCTGTGGGGAGGCGACTTCTTCTTGAAGGACGCGGGGCCCTTTCCCTTCCGCTGCTTCAACTGCCGGGCGATGGCCTCCACCTTCGCTTCGTGAAGGGACTGCGCCCGGGAAGACGTGCCCATCCCGGGACCCCCTGTGACCGACTCCGTGAGCATCCAGTTCCTCCGTTGGTGGAAGGGTGGGGATGCCGCAGTGCATGGTGAGCCCTCGCCGGTCGGCACGGGGCCCTCTCGGACGCCTGCCCCACGGGCGGGCTCAGCCTGCCTCCCCGCAACTAATTTACAGGTTTGGCGAGAATTCCGTTTTTTCCGAACGGAGCTTTCTTGATGTCGTTTCTTCCCAAGTTGATGTCCGCGCCGGCCCTCCTGCCCCTGCTGCTGACCGTGGCGTGCGGTGACGTGCCGTCCGGCGCGGACGCCCCTTCCACCGTGGACAGCGCCTTGGAGGCACCCGTGACGGTGTCGTTCCAGGAGCAGGTCTCGCCGTCGGCCGCGTACACCGGCGCGTCGGATGCCACGCTCCTGGAGAACACCCCGGCCGTCAACCTGGGGGCGGACGGGTTGATCCGCCTGGACCGGGACTACCCCACGGGCTCGGGGAAGACGTCCAACGGTCTGCTGCGCTTCGACGTGAGCGCCATCCCCGCGAACGCGACGGTGCAGTCCGTCCGGCTGACCTTCAACGTGAGGAACTCCACCACCGGAGAGGGGTACTTCCTCTACGCCGCGGGCCGCCCGTGGACGGAAGGGCAGGCCACCTGGACGCTCGCGGCCACCGGCTCACCGTGGAGTGGGGCCGGTGCCAGCGGCACGGCGGACCGGGGCGCCACGTCCTTCGCCACGCTGCTGCCGGGCACGACGGGGAGCTACGGCGTGGACCTCAACGCGGCGGGCATCGCGGCCGTGCAGGGCTGGGTCGCGAACGCGGCCACGAACCAGGGCTTCGTGCTGGACGCCCCCACCAACCTGGACGGCCTGGAGCTGGACTCGTCGGAGGCCGCCACGCTCGCCAACCGCCCGAAGCTGACCGTGACCTATGCGCTGCCGGACGGCCAGGGTCCTGGGGGCAACCCGGGCCTCTCCGGCCTGGACAACACGGGCGCGACGATTCCGGACACGAACTACCCCATCCCCACCGGGGCCATCTTCCTGGCGACGAATGGCAATGACAGCAACGCGGGGACGCAGGCGGCGCCGGTGGCCACGCTCAACCGCGCCGTCGCGCTGGTGCCGTCCGGCGGGACCATTGTGGTGCGCGGCGGCACGTACCGCGACTGGCTCAACAACGGCGCGGGCAACTACCGGGTCGCGACGAAGCCCATGACCCTCCAGGCCTACCCGCACGAACAGGTCTGGTTCGACGGCACGGACGTGAAGCCCGCCTCGGCGTGGACCTCGGATGGCGCGGGCCACTGGTTCATGGACTGGAGCACGCCCAGCTTCTGCAACGGCGGCTACTACCTCTACAAGTACGACGCCCAGCCGACGACGAACACCGGGCCGTGCAGCCACTTCGACATGTATGGCGATCCGGCGAATCCCGCCGCGGGCGACCCGCAGATGGTCTTCATCGACGGGGCCTACGTGCATGAGGTGAAGACGCTGGCGGAGGCCACGCCGGGCAACTTCTTCTATGACTGGACCAACCGCCGCCTCTACATCGCGACGAACCCCACGGGCCACACGGTGGAGGTCGCCGCGCGCCCCGTGGCCCTGGTGCTGGGCGTCAGCGGCTATGCCCTCAAGGGCCTGGGCTTCCGGCGGTACGCGACGAACGAGTACAGCGGCACCACGAGCGCGGCCGTGTACATCGGCGCGACGAACTCACTGGTGGAGAACTGCGTCTTCACGCGGATGGCGGCGGGTTCGCTGAGCATCAAGCCCCAGGGCGGCGTGGTGCGCCGCTCCGTCTTCGCGAACAACGGCTTCACCGCCGTGGGCTCCAACGGCTCCACCAACTCCTCCCCGGTCGTCGCGGACGGGCTGCTCCTGGAGGAGAACATCGTCAACGCCAACAACACGGAGCGCTTCGGCACCAACTGCTCGCGCTCGTGCGCGCAGGCGGGCGTGAAGATTGCCCACATGAATGGCTTCACGGTGCGCCGCAACGTCTTCGAGAACAACCTGGGCGGCGCGGGCTTCTGGTGTGACGAGGACTGCCGCGGCGGCGTCATCGTCAACAACATCTCCCGCAACAACAAGATCGGCATCTTCTACGAGGTCTCGGACACGGGGATCATCGCGTCCAACCTCATCTACGACAACACGTACGCCGGCATCCAGACGTGCGCGGCGAACACGAAGATCTACAACAACACCCTGGTGGACAACGCCGCCATCGACCTGTGGGTTTACGACGACTCGCGCAACGAACAGGACCGGCGCGGCTCGGACATCGGGCCGGACACCGTGAACGTGCAGGTGGTGAACAACATCCTGTCGGGTGGGAACATCACCACCTTCAAGGCGTCGCGCTCGGACAACAACTTCACCAACACCGGGCCGAACACCTTCTTCTCCGCCATGGACTCCAACAGCTACTACCGCTCCGGTGGCAGCGGGAAGTCGCTGATCAACTGGGTGGACACGGGCGGCGTGAACTACACGTCGCTGGCCGCGATGCGCGCCACCCATGGCTGGGAGGCCCATGGCCATGACTTCGCGTCGGGTGGGGACCCGTTCTTCGTGAACCAGGCCCTGCGCAACTACGCCGTGCGCGCCGCCAGCCCCGCGTACCTCAGTGGCAGCCCGCTGCCCGCGGACGTGGCGCAGGTGCTCGGTGTGCCCGTCGGCACGGTGACGAGCCGGGGCGCGTTGAGCTGGCCCGGAAAGTAGACGCCGTGAGGCAACGGGCCCGGAACCGTGTGGGGTTCCGGGCCCGGGTGCTTCAGGGGGCTTCGAGCCGCTGGCGCAGCTCCGTGGTGGTCAGCTCCGGTGTGCCGTCCCGGCCCATCAGCGTCTGGCCATCCGCGGAGTAGAGCGCCGGGCGCCGGTACAGCGTGCGCAGGGCGTGCAGGTGGGGATAGACGATGGACGCCTGGGGGCTCAGCTCCCGCAGGTGCTTGCGCAGGAGCGGTGCGTACTTCGGGCTCTGCGCCGGGAAGATGTGGTGCTCCTGGTGGTAGCTGAAGTTGAAGTGCAGCCAGTTCATCACCGGGTGGGTCTCCACGCTGGCGGTGTTCACGAAGGGGTTGTCCGTCTCCTCCGACGCGGGCTGCATCCAGTGGTTGGTGGCGATGTAGATCATCAGCGAGACGTTCCCGATGAGCAGCGGGAGCACCAGCGCGTAGAACGCGGCCCGCGGTCCCAGCACCCACCCGAGCCCGACCCAGCCCGCGGTGATGAGCACCGTGAGCACGCGCTCCCGGACACGGTGCAGGTGCACGTGCTGGAAGCCGGGCAGCCGGCAGTGGTGCCAGAGGAAGGCCTGGCCCTGCGCGGTGAAGAAGACGCTGAAGCTGATGAAGCTCAGCCAGTGTCCGGAGCCGGGGGACATGGCGTGGAACAGCTTCGCGAACCCCTGCGTGTGCCAGTCCGTCCTGCGCGGGAGGATGTCCGGGTCCCGCACGTGGACGTTGGCTGCGCTGTGGTGGGCCTGGACGTGCCAGGCCCGCCAGTTGCCCGGCGTCACCAGGAAGGGCGCGAAGCCCACCCAGCCCAGCAGGCTCTCCCACTTGCGGCTGTGGAACACGGAGTGGTGCAGGGCTTCATGCGCGGCCAGCCCCACGGCGGTGATGAGCTGGCCCAGCGCGAAGGCGATGAGGAGGCAGGCCCAGTGGGGCAGCGTCCAGGTGCCGAGCACCCAGATGAGCGCCGCCTCCACCGGCACGAGGCAGAGCGCCACGATGCCGCGCAGGGGTTGGCGTTCGAAGGCCTCCGGGGGCAGCACGCGGCGCAGCTCCGAGCGGAGCCGCTTGGCGTCATCCGGGGCCAGGGGAAGGGAAGGGATGGAGTCGGTCATGGCGGGTGCCTGGGCAGGGAAGGGGTTTCAGGCCATGGGGCGGGCGATGCCGCCTTCGACGAGCATCCGCAGGCGGCCGGCTTCGTCATGCGCCGCCACGGTGCCGCACTGGAGCAGCTCCCCCTCCACGCGAGGGGCGAGCGCCTTCAGCGTGAGGCGGCGCGGAGCCCTGGCGTCGGGCGCCACCAGGTCCCGGTCGAACGTGGCCCGCTGGACGCCAATGGGAGCGAACACGTCGTTCGACACGCCCTCCACGTGCATCGCGCTCAGACGCAGGGCCGCGTCCAGCACGAGCGCGGGCACGCCGTGTCCCGCCTGCCGTGGCGCCTCCGGCAGCCCGAGCCTCGCGAAGCGGGCGTCCTGCTCCAGGCGGATCTCCTCCAGGCAGTCGAACATCCTGCGCAGCTCGATGGGTGAGCCCGCGGCGCAGTGCGGGTCGTGCACGGACACGCCGTGGCCGGAAGCGCGGGCGGCCTCCAGTCGCGGCGAGGTCCGGGGCGGCTCCGCCGTCAGGGTGAAGCGGGCCTCCGCGTAGACGAGGTCGCGCTCCAGCACCACGCCGGAGGCATGGACGACGTCGCCCGTGAGCTTGACCTGCACGCTGTGCTGTCCCGGGTTGTCGGTGAGCGGGGTGCACTCGGCGCGCAGGGACTGCTGTCCGCCGGGCTTCACGCGGATGAAGCGTGAGAAGCGGACGTCCTCGATGGTGACGGTGCGCAGCTCGGGGCGCGCGTCATCCAGGGCCGCCTGGAACATCAGGTCCAGGGCCCAGGCGCCGGGCAGGGTGGGGGTGCCCCGGACGAGGTGGTCCTCCAGGCACGGGACGCTCGCCGCGTCGACCGTGAGCGCCCGGCGTGACGGGCGGGGCGGCTCCGGGGTGGGCGGCGGCGGGGCGAGCACCTCCAGGCCGTAGAAGGCGCGCTCGCTCTCGGTGAGCTGGACGTTGATGGGCTGGACGGGCTGTCCGTCCACCAGCTGGAGGAAGAGCGCCTCGCCCTCGCCGGCGCGGATGCCGCGCAGCTTCCGGCTGGCCCCGAGGACCTTGTACTCCGAGCCGCGCGTCATGCCGATGCCGTCCCAGGCGAGCCACCCCACGCTGCACCACCGCACGCCCTGGCTCGCGTCGCTGACCCAGGCGCAGAGCCGGTCCAGCGCCTCGTTCGCCGCCCCGTAGTCCGCCTGTCCGTCATTGCCGATGTAGCTGAACGCGGAGGTCAGGACGTGGAAGGGCACGGGTGCGGGGAGGCGGCGTGCGCAGGACTCGCGCAGGTTGCGCAAGCCCAGCAGCTTGGTGTCCAGCGTGCCGCGCAGCTCCGTGAGCTTGCGGCGGTGGAGCTTCTTGGAGACCTGCGTGCCCGCGCCGTGGACCACCAGGTCGAGCCTGCCGTGTTCGCGCAGCAGCTCCTCCACCACCCGGTCCACCTCCTCGGGGCGGGTGACGTCCGCGGCGCGGTAGGTCATCTGGCCCGGGAGCCGCGTGAGCCCGTCGAGCGTGGCCCGCAGTTCACGTACGGCCAGGTGGCGCTCGAAGCGCGCTCGCAACGCGGGCATCCGCACGGTGTTGTCGCGGGCGAGCTCGGAGGCGTAGAACTCGCGCTCCACGGCGCCCAGGTCTTCGTCGCGTGCCTGGAGCACCCGCTCGGGCGCGTCGGACGGATCGCTGCGGCCCAGCAGGACGACCTTGCAGCCGTACCGCTTGAGCAGCGCTCCGGCGAGGACGGCCGTCACGCCACGACCGCCGCCCGTGAGCAGGACCACCGATTGGGAGTCGAGCGTGGCGGCGGGCCGCGCCGGGACCTCCGTGGGCTGGAGCAGCCGGACGCAGCGGACGGGGCCGTCGAAGCAGACCTCGACGGGCGCGGTGTCGTCCCCGGTGCCCAGCTCGGAGGCGACGTGGCCGAGCGCCGTGAGGAGCGGGAGCGGAGTCGTGGCGATGGCCCGGATGCCGCGAGCCGGAACCTCGCGAGCCAGCGACTTGAGCAGGCCCGCGAAGAGGCCGGTGACAGGGTGCAACGTCCGGCGCTCACCGACGCCGCCGATGCACAGGCTGGCCAGCGTCACCGTGCCCGCGGTCAGTCCGGCATACGCACGGCGAGCCGACAGGAAGAGCAGCTCCAGCGCCTCGTGACGCAAGGCCGTGTCCGCGACCACGGTGGACTCACCGGCCCCGGAGGCCATCCGGGAGACGGCGAGGATGACCTGTGGGTCGAAGCCCAGCGCATCCAGGCCCGCCTCGGCGGTCTCCTCCCGCGTGAGGTCGATGCCGTGGATCCGCGAGCCCGCATCGGTGGAGCCCGCGTGGAGGATGCGGAACTCGGGGCCGCAGAACTCGTGAGCCTGGGCTGAAAGCTCCCGGGCCAGGGCTTCGTCCTGCGCGATGAACAGCACCCGCCGGCCGCGCAGCTGTGACGCTCCGCTCGTCCGGGCCCGACGCTCGACGAGCACCGGCGCGTGGTAGCCGATGGGCGCCGAGTGGTCGAAGCCTTCGGAGGCCTCTGGGACGGAATGGGACGAAGGCGGACGTGCTTCCGCCGTGCGCGCCTCACCCGCGTGCGCTTCCACGCTGGTCCGACTGTCGGACCGGGTGCCGTTGCTCGGATGGCGCGGAGGCGCTCCAGCCACGTCGGGTGCCGAGGCGTGCCCACCCCGGTTGTCCCAACTGGTCCGACTGTCGGACCAGTTCGTTGGCTGCGCCTCCGCCGGTGCCTCGGGTCGGGCACTGAGCCCGGGACGAAGCTGGAGCTCCAGCCTCGCGCCGGTCGCGGCGTCCGGATGGAACCGCAGCGTGGTGGCGCGTCCTTCGGCGGCGGCCCGCACCGCGCGGAGCACCTCCTGTGCCTCCCGGGCGGAATGGGGCGGCAACGTGATGCCCGGCCCGGTGCCCGTCGCTTCGGACATGCGCAGCTGGCATAGCGGCTTCAGGCCTCGCGCTTCCGCCTTCGCCGCCGTGGTCACCGCCAGCATCGCCACGCCCTCATCAGGCGTGGACGCAGTGGGGCCTTCTCCCGGCCGCCGCACGTGCGTACTGCCCACGAGCACCAGTTCGAACCCACTGTCCAGCAGGGCCCGCGAGGCCCGCAGCGACGCGGCGAGCGTGCCGGCCCCCGCGTCCACCACGAAGTTCGGCCCCTTGGTGTCGAGCGCCCCCGCCACCCGCCCGGGCGTGACGTTGGGCATCATTCCCTGGAGCGTGTACGGCCCGGAGGGACGCAGCGCGCCCACCGCCGCATGCAGGCGATCCACCAGCGGCAGGAGCCTCGCGGCGTCCGGCGTCCGTTGGACATGCTCGCGCAGCCTGCGCCGCGTGGAGTCCGCCAGCACGCGCTGCGTGGCCTCCACGCCCCGGCGCGTCTTGCCCTCCAATCCCAGGACGATGGCCGTCCCCGTCCGCAGCGAATCGAAGGCCCCCAGCTTCGTCACGACGTCGCTCGCGACGATGAGCCCCAGGTGCTGCGTGAGGTCCATGTCCTCGGTGATGTCCGGCAACAGCCGCACGGACGCGGGCAGCTTCAGCTCCCGGGCGTCGAAACGCGCCTCCGGGAACATCCCCTCCGCGGCCACCACCACCAGCGCCGAGTCCTCCGTGGGCACGGCCCTGGCATGCGGCTTGACCGTGCCGCCCCGGTACTCCTCCAGCACCAGGTGCGCGTTCGTGCCGCCGAAGCCGAAGCCGTTCGTGGCCGCCCGGCGCGGGTGGTCCCCGTTCCCAGGCCACGGCTGCTCCCGCGTGCTCACCTCGAAGTCCGGCCCGAGCGCTCGAAGCCCCGCGCCCGGACGGTCGAAGTGGGACTGCGGCGGGAAGCTCCGGTGCTCCAGCGCCTTGCACAGCTTGATGACCGAAGCGGCGCCCGCGGCCCACCCGACGTGGCCGATCAGCGCCTTCACGCTGGCCAGCTGGACGCCCTTGCGCTTGCCGCCGAAGACACGGCCAATCGACTGCAATTCGGTGGTGTCACCAGCCGGCGTGGCTGTGCCGTGCGCCTCGATGTACTGGATGGACGCCACTTCAACGCCCGCCGCCGCGTAGCACGCCTCCATCGCGGCCACCTGTCCGTCCGCTCGCGGGACGTTGGCGGAGCTGCTGCGCCCATCGCTGGAGAGCCCCGCGCCACGGATGACCGCGTGGACCTTGCGCCCCGATGACACGGCATCCTCCAGGCGCATCAGGCCGACCACGCCCGCGCCCTCGCCGAAGATGACGCCATCCGCGCGCTCATCGAACGGCCTGCTCCCCGTCGCGGACAACCCCTTGAACTGGGAGAACAGACAGCTGTTCCCAGGCCCTGGGGAGAACACCCCACCCGCGAGCACCAGGTCGGCCTCGCCGCGCTCCAGCGCCTTCATCCCCAGCGCGATGGCGTAGAGTGAGGACGCACAGGCCGCATCCAGCAGCATCGTGGACACGCCCGGACCTACGATGTCCGTCACCACCGCCTGGAGGGTGGGGTGCGGCGCCAGCTCGGAGGCCGTGGCGGTGACACCCAGGGCCTCGCGCATCAGCGCGGAGAACTCGCGCGCTGTCTCTCCCCGCGCGCGCAGCAGGGCCTCTCCCGCCTCCACGCACAGCGCGTCGTCATACTCGGGAGAGCCGTCCGCGGTGGAGCCGAGCAGGCACTGGATGCGTCCGGGCGAGCCGGACCGCATGGACTCCATCGCCTGGCTGAGCGCGATGGCCAGCAGCCGCTGCTCACGGCCATAGCGCTGGAAGCGCTCCGGAGAGATGCCCGGAGGCGGCACCAGGTCGGCGTCGAGGACCCGCCCGGTGAGCAGCGTGTACGTGCGGTCCGGAGTCACCGCCGGACCCACGAAGTCCCCTACCTGGTCAGGATGGCTCAGGCCCGTGTCGACGATGCCGCTGATGCCTCGCTGGATGTTCCTCCAGTACGTCTCCGGATCCTTCGCGCCACCCGGGAGCATGCAGCCCAGCGACACCACCGCGATGGCCGGAACCCCGGCCGCCGCATCCCGGGCGACAGGCGCCGCGGCCGGCGGGCTCACGGGCAGGGCCTGATCCAGGGACGCCAGCGCCACGGGCGAGTCCGAGGGGAGGATCCGCTGGACGATACGCGTCAGCCGTCCCCCCGTGCCGCAGTCCACGAACCGCGTGCACCCCGCGCCTGCCAGCGTCTCCACCGCGCCCGCGAAGTCGAAGGGACGCACCAGGTGGGACGCGAGCGCTCCGGACAGCTCGGACCGGCCCCCTCCGTACACCCGCCGCTCGATGGGCGAATAGACCGGCCCGCGTGCCGGATGCACCGTGAGGTCCGCGAGGCTTGAGCGGAACGCGGCGACCGCGGGGCCGAGGCTCGGGTGATGGAAGGGGTAGCGGCTGGAGATGAACGTGAAGCCCTTGCCCTGCCGTTCCAGGAACGCGCGCAGCCGCTCCAGCTCCTCACGAGGACCCGCGACCACGGTCTGCCGCGAGTGATTGCGGCCCGCGACCTCCAGCGTCCGGGCCCCACACTCCGCGATGGCACGGACGGTCTCCGGCTCCGCCATCGCAACCGCCGCGAGCGTGCCCAGGTCGTCCGGCACCGTCTGGAGTGCCCGGATGCGGCGGCACACCACCTCCGCGCCCGTGCGCAGGTCCAGCGCTCCGGCCGCGGTCATCGCCGCGATCTCCCCGAAGCTGTGCCCCACGAACACGTCCGGCCGCGTGCCCTGGCGCTCCATCCACCGGGCCCCCAGCACTCCGCACAGGAAGATGCCGAGCTGATCCAACAGCGGCGCCGCGTCCAGCGCCCGGCCCACCTGCGTGACGTCCTCGGCCGCGAGCAGCGGGGTCACGTCGATGCCCTGCGAACGGCACGCCTCCACCATGGCCCGCAGCTCCTCCCGCAGCTCCGGCTGGAGCGCCTTCAACTGGAGGAAGAGCGCCGGCTCGAACGTGCCCTGTCCCGCGAACAGGAACGCCGTCGCGTTGGCGGGCAGCTGGAGGCCAGGCGCGGGCACCGGCTCGGGAAGGCGGACCGTCCGGGACACACCGCGCGGAGCGGCGTCCGCGAGCAGGGTCCTCGCCAGCTCCCGCACGGCCTCCGGGAACAGCGCCTGGACACCGCTGCCTCCCTGCAATGCGAGGTCGCGGAAGCTCTTCGGACCCGCGGGCTCATGGAGGGCCGCCAGGGATTCGAAGCTGCGCTGGAAGGACTCCGGGAATGCGCGCAGCGCGCCCTGCCGGTCCGCGCACAGCACGGTCTGGTAGCCGCAGGCCACCGGCGTGCCGTCGCGCTTCAGCGTGCGGAAGCAGAAGCGCAGGGACACCTCGCCGCGCTCCTCCAACGACGTGAGCACCACCAGCCGGTCCCCCAGCGCCGCCGGGGAGAGATTGCGCGAATAGCCCTCGTAGGTGAGCAGCAGCACCTGGTCGAAGTCGCGCCGGAACTCGGGCACCTCGAAGGCGTGCGGGCTGAAGAGCAGGTGCTCCCGGCCCGCGCACTGGAACTTGAAGTTGGTGAGGAAGTGATGGCTCCCGTAGGCCATCGTGTCATCGAAGTGGATGTCGTACGGGACGGCGAAGAAGTCCATGGTGGTGGCTCCTGGAAGGAAGGTGATCAGGAAGCGCGAGCGGCCGGCAGCAGGCCGTCCACGGTTCCAGAGAGGCCGGCGTCCACCACCCAGATGGCGCCATTCACGCGCTGGGTCTTGGGCCCCAGCAGCAGCTCGGTCACGTCCGCCACGTCGTCCGCGGTGCACAGCCGTCCGCCAGGCGTCGCGGACTCCCACCGCGCGACGCGCTCCGGAGCGTCCGGGAACATGCCCAGCAGCTCTCCGTGCACGGGCCCCGCGGACACGCAGTTGGTGCGGATTCCCTCTGGCGCCAGCTCCGCGGCCAGATAGCGCGTGAGGGACTCCACGCCCGCCTTCACCACGCCCTGGCAGCCCAGGTCATGCATGTACCGCTGGGACATGGACGTGGACATGGTGACGATGCTTCCGCCTCCACGCGCGGCCATCAGCGGACGGGCGCGCATCGCGCATTCGTACGTGCCGGTGATGCAGGTGCGGAACGCCTTGTCCCAGTCCCGGGGTGCGATGCGGTCGAACGGACCGATGAGCCCGTTGGACGCATTGCACACGAGCAGGTCCAGCCCGCCCAGCTGTTCACGGATCGCGGTGAACAGCCGCTCCAGGTGCTCCTCCTGCGCCACGGAGCCCCACAGGTGCAGCGCCTTTCCGCCCGCGTCCACGATGTCCCGCGCCGTCTTCTCGCCGTCCTCCCGCGAGTGGAACGAGTTGACGACCACCGTCGCCCCCGCGCGCGCCAGCCGCGTCGCGATGACCCGGCCGATGCCCTTCCCTGAACCCGTGACGAGCGCGACCTTCCCCGCGAAGGGTTGCTCCGTGCGCGACGGGAGCGGCGCGGGCACGGCGTGGATGGGTGCACGGGGCTTGGGCTCCGCGGCGGCCGGCGCGGACGGCAGCAGCGCGCGGGCCGCGTCGGCGATGGCGGCCATCGTGCGCAAGCGCTGCGACGGCTTCGGAGCCTCGCCCAGCCCCAGTTCCTTCATGAGCACGGCCATCACCTCCGCCTGCTTCACGGAGTCGATGCCCAGCTCGTCCTCCAGGTCCGCGTGCGGCGTGAGCAGGTCCTCCGGATAGCGCGTCACGCGAGCGAACACGGCGCGCACGCGCGGCAGGAGGTCCACGTTGGCCGGAGCACCGGTGGCCTGTTTCGCTTCAACCACGGCGGGCACGGGCACGGGCGCGACGTCAGGCGACGGACGCGGCGCCGTTTCCAAGGCCTCCGTCACCGCCCCCGCGATGGCGCCGAGCGTGCGCGCCTTCCCGTTGCGCGGCAGCCGGTCCGGCGGCAGGTGGAACTCGCGAGCGATGACGGCGGCGATCTCCGCGAGCTTCACGGAGTCGATGCCCAGTTCATCCTCGAGCTGCGCGTGCTCCGTCAGGATGTCGAGCGGATAGCGCGTGACGGACGCGGCGCACTGCCGCACCTGCTCCAGGATGTTCGAGGACGTGTTGCCATTCAGCTGCGAAGGATGTGCGGACATGGTGGCCCCTGCCGGTTCAATGCGTGACGGGGCGCAATGTGCAGGTGGGGTCTGACACGTGCGTGATCACTCACGCAGCAGCACGAAGCAATCAAGGAAGGGGCGAAGACTGCTCACGCGCGGGAATGCGCGCGGCCTGTTCGCGAGCGCGCCGCCATCCGAGCCACAGGGGAATGAACAGCGAAGGCAGCGTAAGCAGATCCGTGATGTCCACTGCGTGCTGCGTGGGCCGGACCGGGGGGATGCGCAGGCCCTGAAGCCATCCACGCAGCGCGAAGAAGGGCCATTGCAGTCCGCCCAGCGCCCAACGCCATGCATTCCCGGCGTCGGGTGAAATCTTCGTCGCGGCGAAGCACAGCCCCGTCAGCACCACCGCGCCCACCATCACCGCGAACGACGGACGGAAGTCCCGTTCCCGCCGGCGGGACGCCTGCTCCCACAGCGCCTGGAGGAGCACCGGGAACATCGCGAGCCCCGCGACGTCGGACAGCTTCCCCGTCCACCACGACGGCCAGCGCGCCTTGAACACGTGGTCGTTCAGCACGAGCAGCACCACGGCCCCCAGCACCACGGGGTGCAGCAGGCCGCTGGCCGGAAAGGCCTTCGTCCCGGCGGATGTCCTGCCCACGCGCATGGAGGAACTGTCACACCTCCGGTCGGCGGTTGGAAAGCCCCGTCATTGCGCGGACTTGGAAGGCGCGGCGGAAAAATAAAAAGCCGTGTCGATTTCCCGCGGGCCCATTCGTTGCCAGGGAAAGGCAGCGGCGAGGAACCACGACCATGCGATTCATGATCATCCGCAGGGCGGACCAGGACACCGAGGCGGGCGTGCTTCCGGACGAACTGGAGCTACGACAGGTCTACGAGGACGACGACTTCGGCGCCGAGTTCACGCCCGCGCTGCGGGAACAGGAAGCGCGCATTCGCGAGCAGTCCGCGAAGAACCGTTAGTACGCTGCCGCGCCTCCAGGGCCGGTGCGAAGGCGGATGAAGCGATGTTCCTGCGAATGGCGCTGCTGTTGCTGTGCCTCACGGCGTGCGGAGGCAAGAAGCTGCCCACGGGCCCGGGCTCGCCACCGGACCGGCTCGATGACGGCTGGGCCGTGGCTTCCTTCGAGGACGCGGGCGTCCAGCGTCCGTGGTTCGACGCGCTGGAGCACGACGTGGCGGAAGGGACCGTGGAGGCGCCGGACGCGGTGCTCGTCGCGCGCGGCGGCAAGCTCCTCTACGAGCGCTACTGGAATGACTTCACGCGGGAGAAAGCACACGACCTGCGGTCCGCCACGAAGAGCGTCACGTCGCTGCTGGTGGGCATGGCGCACGAGCGCGGCCTGCTGCCGGACCTGGACGCGCCCGTGCTGCCGCTCCTGCCGCACCTGGCGCCCGTGGGGAACCCGGATCCGCGCAAGGACCGCATCACGCTGCGCCACCTGCTCCAGATGCGCTCAGGCCTTTCGTGCGACGACTGGGACCCGGAGTCGCCCGGGAACGAAGAGCGGATGTACGGCACGAACGACTGGGCCCGCTTCATCGTGGACGTCCCCATGCGGGACGAACCCGGCACGGTGACGCGCTACTGCACGGGCGGCGTGGTGCTGCTGGGCGCGGTCCTGGAGCACGTCAGCGGCCGGTCCATCACGGAGCTCTCCCGCGAGTGGCTGTTCGCGCCGATGAAGGTCCAGGACTTCGCCTGGCAGCCCGCCGGGAAGAAGGGCACGGACACCGGTGGCCACCTGCGCCTGCGCCCGCGCGACTTCCTCAAGGTGGGGCAGCTCATGCTCGACGGCGGCGCGTGGCAGGGCGAGCGCCTGGTTTCCGAAGCATGGGTGACCGGGTCCACCCAGGCCCTGGGACCGCTGGGCGACGCGAACTACGGCCTTCTATGGTGGAGCGCCCGCTTCGTCATCCAGGGCACGCCGGTGGAGGTGTCCTTCGCGCGGGGCAACGGTGGACAGTACGTCTTCATCGCGCCCTCGCTGGGCGTCACCGCGGCCTTCACCGCCAGCCACTATAATGAGGCGGGCTCGGCGCTCCCCCTGGTCCTGTTCGGACAGTACGTGCTGCCAGCGGCGCTCGGGCTCGAGCGGCCAGGCGGCTGAACCTGCCGTCCTGTCCTCTGCCAGACGGTGAGGGCCTGGAGCACATCGGGATCCCGACGGGGTGCGCGCTTCGTGGATGACCGTGCCCCGGGCAGTGGGCAACTTCCGCCCTGGCATGGCACCTCCGAAAACACCGCGCACCGGCAAGACTCCCGACCCCAGCGGCTTCGTCCGTGTCCGGGGCGCCCGCGAACACAACCTGAAGCACGTGGACGTGGACATCCCGCGCGACGCGCTGGTGGTCTTCACCGGCGTTTCGGGCTCCGGCAAGTCGTCGCTGGCGTTCGGGACGCTCTACGCGGAGGCGCAGCGGCGCTACTTCGAATCCGTGGCCCCGTACGCCCGGCGCCTGATTGATCAGGTGGGCGTGCCGGAGGTGGACGCCATTGACGGGCTGCCTCCGGCGGTGGCGCTCCAGCAGCACCGGGGAGCGCCGACGTCCCGCTCGTCGGTGGGCAGCGTGACGACGCTGTCGAACTCCGTGCGCATGCTGTACTCGCGCGCGGGCCTGTACCCGCCGAAGCTGGGGCGGCTGGACTCGGACGCGTTCTCCCCGAACACGCCCGCGGGCGCGTGTCCCAAGTGCCACGGCATCGGCCGCGTGTTCGAAGTGACCGAGCGCTCCATGGTGCCGGATGACTCGCTGAGCATCCGCGAGCGCGCCGTCGCCGCGTGGCCGCCCGCGTGGCACGGACAGAACCTGCGCGACATCCTGGTGACGCTCGGGTACGACATCGACAAGCCCTGGCGCGACCTTCCGAAGAAGGACCGCCAGTGGATCCTCTTCACCGACGAGCAGCCCTCGGTCCCCGTCTACGCGGGCTTCACGTCCGCGGAGGTGAAGCGGGCCATGGCTCGCAAGGAGACCCCCAGCTACATGGGCACCTTCACGGGCGCGAAGCGCTACGTGATGACCACCTTCGCGACGACCCAGAGCGCGATGATGAAGAAGCGCGTCGCCCGGTACATGGTCGCCAGCGACTGCGACCTGTGTGAAGGCAAGCGCCTGAAGCGCGAGTCGCTGTCGGTGAAGTTCGCGGGCCACGACATCGGGGAGCTGTCCCGCATGCCGCTGGAGCAGGTCGCGGCGCTCATCAAGCCCACGGCGGAAGGGAAGGGGAAGGACGCGGAGGGAATGGCCCGCGAGCACCCCGAGAAGGTCATCGTCGCCCAGCGCATCACGAAGGACCTGCTCGCGCGCATCCAGGTGCTGACGGACCTGGGCCTGGGCTACCTGTCCCTGGAGCGAAGCACGCCCACGCTGTCGCCCGGAGAGTTGCAGCGGCTGCGGCTGGCCACGCAGGTGCGCTCCAACCTCTTTGGCGTGGTGTACGTGATGGATGAACCGTCCGCGGGCCTGCACCCGGCGGACACGGAGGCGCTGCTCACGGCGCTGGACCGGCTGAAGGAGGCGGGCAACTCGCTGTTCGTGGTGGAGCACGAGGTGGACGTCATCCGCCACGCGGACTGGATCGTCGACGTGGGGCCCGCCGCCGGAGAGCACGGCGGGCGCGTGCTCTACAGCGGGGTGCCGGAGGGGCTGGCGAAGGTGGAGGCGTCCCGGACGCGGCGCTACCTCTTCGAGGAGGAAGCCCTGCGCCGCCGCGCACCCCGGAAAGCCACGGGACGGCTGCGGCTGGAGGGCGTGAAGCGCAACAACCTGCGCGGGCTGGACGTGGACTTCCCGCTGGGCGTCTTCACCACGGTGACGGGCGTGTCCGGCTCCGGCAAGTCCAGCCTCGTGAGCCAGGCGCTGGTGGAGCTGGTGGCGGGAAGGCTGGGGCAGACGCTGGCGCCGGAAGAGGAGGAGGGCGAGCCGCTGGACCGCGAGCCGGTGCTGGCGAGCGAGGGCCATATAAAGGAGGGGATGGAGGCCATCCGGCGGCTGGTGACGGTGGACCAGAAGCCCATTGGCCGCACGCCGCGCTCCAACCTGGCGACGTACACGGGCCTGTTCGACCACGTGCGCAAGCTGTTCGCATCAACGCCGCTGGCGAAGTCACGCAAGTACGGCGCGGGGCGCTTCTCCTTCAACACGGCGGGAGGCCGCTGCGACACGTGCGAGGGCGAGGGCTTCGTGAGCGTGGAGCTGCTCTTCCTGCCCAGCGTGTACGCGCCATGCCCCACGTGCCACGGCACCCGCTACAACGCGAAGACGCTGGAGGTGCGCTACCGGGAGAAGAACATCGCGGACGTGCTGGGGCTGACGGTGGACGGCGCCTTCGACTTCTTCACGGACGAGCCGCCCCTCCAGCGGGCGCTGAAGGTGTTGAGGGACGTGGGCCTGGGCTACCTGCGATTGGGCCAGCCCGCGACGGAGCTGTCTGGTGGTGAGGCCCAGCGCATCAAGCTGGCCACGGAGCTCCAGCGCACGCAGCACGGCGACACG
The DNA here is from genome assembly GCF_003612165.1 of Corallococcus aberystwythensis. Taxonomy (GTDB): domain Bacteria; phylum Myxococcota; class Myxococcia; order Myxococcales; family Myxococcaceae; genus Corallococcus; species Corallococcus aberystwythensis. Next base: position 33,691 of record NZ_RAWK01000044.1, read on the forward strand.
CTCTACGTGCTGGACGAACCCACCACCGGCCTGCACCCGGCGGACGTGGACAAGCTGATGGCGCAGCTGGAGGGACTGGTGGACGCGGGCAACACGGTCATCGTCGTGGAGCACGACCTGCGCGTCATCGCCGCCAGCGACCACGTCATCGACGTGGGGCCTGGCGCGGGGAACGCCGGAGGCCGCGTCGTGGCGCAGGGCACGCCGGAACAGGTGGCGAAGGTGAAGGAGAGCCGCACCGCGCCGTACCTGGCTCGGGTGCTGGGAGGCTGAGTCCTACCGCGCAGCAGGCTCCGTAGCGGTGACCCGCAGCGAATCGAGGAAGGCCTCTCCCTCGGGGAACGGGTCACTCTCGGGGGAAACAACTTGAAGGAAGACGAGGCTCGTCCCTGCGACGAGCCAGCGATCGCGGAGCAGCTCTCCAAGCCCATCCGGCATTTCTCCCGGAGGACCCAACCACTCTGTGCCGGCCATGCGCCACTCCCATCCGTACCAGGGCGCGGGTAGCTGGGTGAGCTCGTTCTCTACGACGCCATAGCGCTGGAGCAGCGTCATCCGGAGTTGCTCGCGCTTGTCTTCGGGCGAGGCCTCGGGAGCGAAGACATCGGCCTCCCAGTTCATACTGAAATGCCTGCCCGAGTCCGCGTGGTTCCACGAGCAGCCGCCGTTGCCGGTCAAAGGCTGAGGCTCACCAAAAGTGAGAAGGAGGGCGGCGCCCTTCTCGTACCCGCACCCGGCATACGGCCCTGAGAGGTGCGGCTCCGTTTCGCCAGGAAGCACCCGAGGCGCCACGACACTCACCCCGTGAACCGGTTCCCAGCGGACCAAATCCTGAGGCAGCGGCCACTGTGGTCGGGCGGGAGCTGCCGGCCGCCCCGTCGCACAGGCCATGCATTCGAGCGCGAGCAGGATCGGAACGTAGCGGTTCAACCGGGTCATCCTGGCGGATGCAACCCACTTCGTCGCGGAGCGCAATGAGACCAGCAACAGGCTCGCCATTGGTTTCACCGTGATTCCGTAGCGGTGACCCGCAGCGAGTCGAGGAAGGCATCGCCCTCGGGGAACGGGTCTTCTTTGACGGAGATTGCCTGAAGGAAGAGGAGCCCGGTTCCAACGACAATCCATCGGTCCCGGATGATCTGTCCCTCACCCAGGCCACGCCACTCCCAGCCCATCCACGGGGCGGGCAAACGCGTGTACTGGTTCGGCGCGAAGGGCTGGACCGCTTCTCGCTCGAGTCGGGTGAGGTTCTCTTCCGGCGACTTCCCGGGCTCGAAGGTGTCCGGGTACCAGTCCAGCCGGAACTGCCTGGAGAAGTTCAGGTGCTCCCAAGAGCAGACGCGGTCGAGGCGGGCATAGGGCCACGTGGTTGTGTCAGGGGCCCGCATCGGGTCGCAGCGGACACGGGTCGTTCCGTTCGCTGCCTCGGAGCCACCTGGGAGAAGGCGCGGCGCCACGATGCTGATGCCAGGCACGGGCTCCCAGCGGACCCGCTCATCCGGCGGCGGCCACTGGGGAACGGCAGGTGCCGTCGCGCAGGCCATGCATGCGAGCGCGAGCAGCCCTGGAACGTAACGGTTCATCCGGGTCATGGAGATAGGGTACACCCCGGGCAGTGAAGCCCCTGCCTCCCTCTCGCCCCACGAAGGTGATGACGTGAACGACCGACTCCTGCGCACGGCGCGCCGCCAGCCCACCGACACCACCCCCGTGTGGCTGATGCGTCAGGCGGGCCGCTACCTGCCCGAGTACCGCGCCATCCGCGGCAACATCGCGTTCCTGGACCTCTGCAAGAACCCGGACCTGGCCGCCGAGGTCACCGTCCAGCCCATCACCCGCCTGGGCGTGGACGCCGCCATCATCTTCTCCGACATCCTCATCCCCGTGGAGGCCATGGGCATCCACCTGGAGCTGGGGGACAAGGGCCCGCACTTCCCCAACCCGCTGCGCACCCCCGCGGACATCGACAAGCTCGGCGTCCCCGACCCCGTGGAGGGCACCGGCTTTGTCGCCGAGGCCATCCGCCGCACGCGCAAGGCCATCAACGACTCCGTGCCCGTCATCGGCTTCGCGGGCGCGCCCTTCACCCTGGCCGCGTACATGGTCGAGGGCGGCGGCTCCAAGAGCTACATCCAGATCAAGCGCCTGCTCTTCGAGCAGCCCGAAGTGGCCCACCGCCTCTTCCGGAAGCTCACCGACACCCTCATCCCGTACCTCAAGATGCAGGTGGAGGCCGGCGCGAAGATTGTCCAAATCTTCGACTCCTGGGGCGGCGAGCTGTCCCCCTGGGACTTCGAACGCTTCAGCCTCCCGTACCTCACCGAGATGGTGACGGAACTCAAGGCCACCGGCGTCCCCGTCATCCTCTTCGGCGTGAACATGACGCCGCACCTGCCGCTCCTGAAGCGCACCGGCGCGGACGTCATCGGCCTGGACTGGCGCTGCCCCGTGGACGAGGGCCGCCGCATCCTCGGGCCGGACGTCGCCACGCAGGGCAACCTGGACCCGCTCCACCTCTTCCTGCCGCGTGAAGAGCTGGATGGCCGCGTGAAGGACATCATTCGCCGCGCCGGCCCCACCGGACACATCTTCAACCTGGGCCACGGCATCCTCCCGCCCACGGACCCGGACGCCGCGAAGTTCCTCGTGGAGGCCGTCCACAAGCACGGCGCCGCCCTCCGGCAGGGCACCCTCGGCTGAGCCGGGCGCCCGCCTGGCCTCCTGATGGCCAGTTGACTCACGAATCAATCCAGCATTGACGCGGTGCATTGCCCGCCGTTAGAAGCGCCTCACTCGTTTCACAGAGGGTGAGGCACACATGGCAAGCGAGAAGCGCAACGGCCACCGGCGGGTGGCCATCGTTCGCGGACTGCGGACGCCGTTCGCGAAGGCGGGCACCGTCTTCGCGAACCTGACGGCGCTGGACCTGGGCCGGATGGTGGTCCAGGAGCTGGTCCAGCGCAGCGACCTGGACCCGAACGAAATCAACCAGCTCATCTTCGGACAGGTCATCCCCACGCTGACCGCGCCCTCCATCGCGCGTGAGGTGGTGCTGGCGGCGGGCCTGCCCAAGCGCATTGACGCGTTCACCGTCGCGCGCGCCTGTGCCACGTCCATCCAGTCCATGGTGGCGGGCGCCAACGCCATCGCGCTGGGAGACGCGGACGTCGTCATCACCGGCGGCACCGAGTCCCTGTCGGACGCGCCCATCTTCACCAGCCGCCCCCTGGCGCACGCGCTGGCCGCGTCGTCCAAGGGCAAGAGCCTGCCGGACAAGCTCAAGCCCTTCCAGAAGCTCAAGGCCAAGGACCTCATCCCCGTGCCCCCCGCCATCGCCGAGTACTCCACCGGCGAGACCATGGGCGAGAGCGCGGAGAAGATGGCCAAGGAGAACGGCATCTCCCGCGAGGAGCAGGACCTCATCGCGTTCAACTCGCACCAGAACGCGGCCAAGGCGTGGAAGGAAGGCCGCTTCGATGGCGAGGTGATGCACGTCCTGGTGCCGCCGAAGTACGAGCAGGCCGCCACGAAGGACAACATCGTGCGCGAGGACACCAGCCTGGAGGCGCTCTCCAAGCTCAAGCCGGTGTTCGACCGCCGCTATGGCAGCGTCACCGCCGGCAACGCGTCCCCGCTGACGGACGGCGCCGCGGCGCTCATCCTCATGAGCGAGGAGAAGGCGAAGGCGCTGGGCTACGAGCCGCTGGGCTTCCTGCGCTCGCACGCGTTCGCGGCCACGGACCCGGGCGACCAGCTGCTCCAGGGCCCGGCGTACGCGGCGCCCGTGGCGCTCAAGCGCGCGGGGATGAAGCTGTCCGACATCGACCTGGTGGAGATGCACGAGGCCTTCGCCGCGCAGGTGGCGAGCAACCTCCAGGCGCTGGCGTCCAAGGAGTTCGCGAAGAAGGCGGGCTTCAACGCGCCCGTGGGTGAAGTGGACCGCTCGCGGCTGAACGTGACGGGCGGCTCCATCTCCATTGGCCACCCGTTCGGTGCCACCGGGGCGCGCATCATCACGCAGGCCCTCAACGAGCTGAAGCGTCGGAACAAGAACACGGTGCTGTGCACCGTCTGCGCCGCGGGCGGGCTGGGCGCCGCGGTCATCCTGGAGCGTGCGTGATGGCGACCAAGCAAGAGGCAGTCGAAGCGAAGCAGGGCTTGAGCTACGACGTCACGAACGGCGTCGCGGTCATCACCGTGGATCAGCCGGGCGCGCCGGTGAACACGCTGTCCCCGGAAGTGGGCACCGCGTTCACCACGCTGCTCCAGCAGGCGGAGCGCGACCCGGAGGTGAAGGCCGTGGTCTTCATCTCCGGCAAGAAGGACAACTTCGTCGCCGGCGCGAACATCGACTTCCTCCAGACCATCAAGTCCCCCGCGGACGTGGAGGCCGTCAGCCGCGCGGCGCACGCGCAGTTCGACCAGCTGGAGGCCTTCTCCAAGCCGGTGGTCGCGGCCATCCACGGCGCGTGCCTGGGCGGCGGGCTGGAGTGGGTGCTCGCGTGCCACTACCGCATCGTCACGGACAGCCCCAAGTCCGTGGTGGGCCTGCCGGAGACGCAGCTGGGCCTCATCCCCGGCGCCGGCGGCACGCAGCGGCTGCCCGCGCTGATTGGCGCGCAGGCGGCGCTGGACCTCATCCTCACCGGCAAGAACGTCAAGCCGTCCAAGGCGAAGAAGCTGGGCATCGTGGATGAAGTGGTGCCCGTGCCCATGCTCAAGGACCTCGCGCTCAAGCGCGCCGCGGAGCTGGCGGCGGGCACGCTCAAGGTGGAGCGCGCGCACCAGGGCTTCAAGGCCGTGGCCCAGAGCGGCAAGAAGAAGGGCATCGCCGGGCTCTTCCAGGGCCTGCTCAGCAAGGACCTGTGGGCGGAGGCCGCGCTGGAGGACAACCCCCTGGGCCGCAAGGTGATGTTCGACCAGGCCCGGAAGCAGCTGTTGAAGAAGACGCGCGGCAAGTACCCCGCGCAGGAGAAGGCGCTGCAGGTCATCCGCGTGGGCCTGGAGTCCGGCCGCAAGGCGGGCCTGGAGGCGGAAGCGAAGGCCTTTGGCGAGCTGGTCTTCACGGACGTGTCGCGGCGGCTGGTGGAGATCTTCTTCGCGACGACGGCGCTGAAGAAGGAGAACGGCACCGCCAACGCCAGCGTGAAGCCGCGCGAAGTGAAGAAGGTGGCCGTGCTGGGCGGCGGGCTCATGGGCGGCGGCATCGCCTATGTGACGGGCGTGCTCCAGGGCGTGCCCGTGCGCGTGAAGGACCGGGACGACGCGGGCGCGGGCCGCGCGCTCAAGCAGGTGCAGACGGTGCTGGATGAGCGCGTGAAGCGCCGCTCGCTCACCCGGCTCGAGTCCAACGCGAAGCTGTCCAACATCAGCGCGGGCACGGACTACAGCGGCTTCAAGTCGGTGGACCTGGTGATTGAGGCGGTGTTCGAGGACCTGAAGCTCAAGCACCAGGTCATCGCGGAGGTGGAGGCCGTCACCGGCGAGAACACCATCTTCGCGTCCAACACCTCCAGCCTGCCCATTGGCGAGCTGGCGAAGGGCAGCAAGCGCCCCTCGCAGGTGATTGGGATGCATTACTTCAGCCCGGTCCACAAGATGCCGCTCCTGGAGATCATCACGCACCCGGGCACCGCGGAGTGGGTGACGGCGACCTGCGTGGACGTGGGCAAGAAGCAGGGCAAGACGGTCATCGTCGTCAACGACGGGCCGGGCTTCTACACGTCGCGCATCCTCGCGCCGTACATGAACGAGGCGGCGTACCTGCTGGCGGAAGGCGCGGACATCGTCCAACTGGACAAGGCGCTGGTGGACTTCGGCTTCCCGGTGGGACCCATCACGCTGCTGGACGAGGTGGGCATCGACGTGGCCCAGAAGGTGGGCCCCATCATGGAGGCCGCGTTCGGCAAGCGCATGGCGGCGCCCAAGGCGCTGGAGGGCGTGGTGTCCGACGGCCGCCTGGGCCGCAAGACGGACAAGGGCTTCTACCTGTACGAGAACGGGAAGAAGCAGGACGTGGACCCGCAGGTCTACCTGCTGCTGCCGCACGGCAAGGACCGCAAGTCCCTGGACGCGTCGGAGATGGCGGAGCGCGTGGCGCTGCAGATGGTGAACGAGGCCATCCGCTGCCTGGGCGAGGGCATCCTGCGCAGCCCCCGCGACGGCGACGTGGGCGCCATCTTCGGCCTGGGCTTCCCGCCGTTCCTGGGCGGCCCGTTCCGGTACGCGGACGCCCTGGGCCCGGCGAACCTGCTGCGCAAGCTGGAGCACTACCAGGACAAGTACGGCGAGCGCTTCACGCCCGCGCCGCTGCTGGTGGAGAAGGTGCGCGCCGGCAAGGGCTTCTACGAAGCCTGAGCGCATGACGCACCGGGGCGGAGGAGGGGACGGCTCACGGTCCTCTCCCTGTTTCCGGGGCTGACTTGACGCGAGGGGCGGTTCTGGACCAAGCGCATGCTCCGCATGGTCCGTTCCGCTCCTCGTGTTGTCCTGACCGCCGGGCTCGCCGCCCTGGCGCTATGCACCGCGCTGGTGACGGTGTCCGCGCTCGCGTTTCCGCAAGGCTACAGCCCCGCGCGGCTGACGTGGCCGGGCGCCCCCACGCTCCTGGGATGGGCGCACTTCGACGCTGGCTGGTACGCGCACATCGCGACGGCGGGCTACAGCTACACGCCCGGCCAGCAGAGCCCGGTGGCGTTCTTCCCGCTGTATCCGCTGGTGCTGCGCGGCCTGGGGCTCCTGCACGTGGACACGTTCCTCGCGGGCGTGCTCGTCACCATGCTGTGCGGCCTGGGCGCGCTGTACGTCTTCACGCTGTGGGCGCGCACGCGAGCGGATGAAGAGGCGGCGCGGAACGCGGGGCTCCTGCTGGCGTTCTACCCGTTCGCGTTCTTCCTCTACGGGGCCATGTACTCGGACGCGCTGTTCCTCCTGCTCATCATCGGCGCGTTCCTGCTGTTGGAGCGGGGGCAGCTGGGGTGGGCGGTGCTGCTCGCGGCGGTGGCCACGGCGGCGCGGCCGGTGGCGCCCGCGCTGGTGGTGGGGCTCCTGGCGCGGCGGCTGGAGTGGAAGCACGAGCGCGGTTTGAAGTGGAGCCTCGTGGACCTGTTGCCGGTGTGCGCGGCGGCGGGCTTCGTGCTGTACGTGCTCTACCAGTGGAAGGCGTTCGGCGAGCCGTTCGCGTTCGTGAAGGTGCAGTCCGCGCCGGGGTGGGACCAGAAGCCGGGCTGGCGCACGTGGGCGAAGCTGCGCTGGTTCCAGGGCTTCAGCAGCCAGATGTCGCTGTCGGACGGCCTGCGGCTGGTGGGGCACGCGGCTGTCACCCTGGCGGCGCTCGCGCTGGTGTGGCCCACGGTGAAGCGGCTGGGGTGGGGCTATGGCGTGTACACGCTGGCCATCGTGGGATTGCCTGCCCTGTCCAGCAAGGACTTCATGGGCATGGGGCGCTACCTCCTGGCCGCCTTCCCGCTGTTCCTCACGCTGGCGCTGCTGCTGCGGGAACGGCCGCGCTTGAGATGGGGCGTGCTCGCCACGTTCGCCTGCGTGATGCTGGCGCTGACAGTGGCGTTCGGAGCAGCGGAGTACGTGTCATGAGCGCGCGGCGGATGCATGCGCTGATGCGCGAGGCGAACCCGCTGACCCCGGGCATGGAGCGCGCGTCATGAGCGGGCTCATGGACCAGGCGCTGAAGCTCTATGCGCACCTGCCCCCGGGCGAGCGCTTCCACGTGCACGCACGGGCGTCATCGGCCCCCCTGCTCGCGGTGGCCTCGCGCCTGCCTTCCGGGACGGTGGCGGACATCGGCTGCGGGCATGGCCTTCTGTCCGCGGTGATGGCGCTCGCGGTGCCGGAGCGCCGGGTGCTGGGCGTGGACCTGGACGAGCGCAAGGTGCACTGGGCGAAGCAGGCCTTGTCAGGACTGCCCAACGTGACGCTGGACGTAGGCTCCGTGGAGGAGCTCGCGCGCACGCAGCCGAACACCCTGGACGCGGTCGTCGTCTGCGACGTGCTGTACCTGCTGCCGGAGGAGAAGTGGCTGGGCTTCCTCCAGTCCGTGCGAGGCCTGCTCAAGCCCGGAGGCCGCTTCCTGTTGAAGGAGGTGGAGGGCGACCGGTCCTGGAAGCACGCCAAGGCGCTCGCGCAGGAGTGGGTGATGGTGTCGCTCCTGGGGCGCACCAAGGCCAGCGGCGGCATGGTGCTAAAGCCGCGAGTGGACGGCGTGCGGCTGCTGCGCGACGCGGGCTTCGAGGTACGCGAAGTGGTGGGCCTGGGCGAGGGCTACACGACGCCGCACCTGCTCTACGACGCCGAGGCCCGCTGACAGAAGCCAGCGCGTTCGCCGCGAGCCACCTCCCGCCCGAGGTGGTCCCAACTGGTCCGACAGTCGGACCAGTTCGCGAGGTGCTCCGCCGCCGGGGAGGCCCAGTTGGCCTCTCATCTTCTCATCGGCCTGGAGGCGGGGCCCTGCCGCGCAGCCTTCAGCCCAGCTGGCCGTAGCTCGCGAGCGTGATGCCCCGCTCCACGAGCTTCGCCTTCACGCGGGGGCTCGTCAGCGCCGCCAGCTCCGCGTCCCAGCCATAGGTCCACGCCGGATCCTCCGGCACGTGCGGCGCTCCCTCACCGGGGTGGCACCCCAGCTCGAAGTCCCCTGCCGGCAGCGCATCCAGCACCGCGAGCAGCGCGGACTCATCCAGCCGGCCCGCCTCGAACACCCCGCCCGCGCTGACCCGCCGCACGCCCGGCCGGGCCCGGGGCGCCGTGCGCGCGAGCACCGCCAGCACCGTCGTCTTCAACGCGGGGCCGGGCGCCCGCAGCCATGACGCGCGCGGCAGCGCATCCGGCCACCGCAGGGGCAGCCCCTCGCGCGCGGCGATGCCCTCCACCACCGGCCGGACGCCCGGCAACAGGTGCAGGTGCTGGTGCCCGTCCAGGTGGTCCACCTCCGCGCCCAGCTCCCGAGCACGGGCCAGCTGCGCGGACAGCTCCCGCTCCAGCTCCTCGCGCCGCACCTGCCCCGTCAGCCACGCCTTCGCGAAGTCCGCCCAGCTGCCCCGAAGCCGCCCTCCCGGCGCCACCGTCCGTACGGCTTCCGGAGGGGCCGCGCAGGCAAGCCGCGTGGACAGCGCCAGGTGCACGCCCACCGCCAGCCCCTGCGCCTTCGCCCGCCCCACGGCCTCCGCCGCGGAAGGGCCCGTGGCCAGCAGCGTCGCGCTGGTCACGATGCCGTCGCGGTGCGCCCGGAGGATGCCCGCGTCCAGCGACGGGTGCAGGCCCAGGTCGTCCGCGTTGACGATGAGGCGCGTGCGCGACGCCATGACGCTCTACCCGCGCCCCGCCTGGCCCTGCACCGGACGCAGGGGCTGCACCGACGGCGGCAGGCGCACCGGCGTGCCCGGCGGCGGCGGCGAGCGCGTCTCCGGGTACAGGCTCACCAGCTCCTTCACCATCTTCAGGATGACCGACGGGGACGCCAGCGTGGAGATGCCGCGCGTGCGCGGGAAGTAGTCCACGCCCATCTGGAACACGCGGAAGCCCTTGCGGATGGCCTTCACCACCAGCTCCGCGTCGATGAACGAGCCCTGGCTCTTGAGCTCCATCGACTCCAGCACCCGGCGGTGCATCAGCTTGAAGCTGAAGTTCACGTCCTTGATCTGGATGTCGAACAACGCCCGGATGAGCAGGTTGTAGACGAACGAGTACACGATGCGCTTGGAGCCCTCACTCGTGCGGTCGAACCGGAAGGCGCAGATCATGTCCGCCTCCAGGTAGCTCATCAGGTGCAGCGCCCGCTCCAGCTCCCGCATGTCCCACGGCAGGTCGATGTCCGAGTACAGCACCAGGTCCTTCGTGCTCGCCGCCAGCCCCGTGCGCATCGCTCCGCCCAGCTTCAGATTCACCGGGTGCGTGATGACCCGCAGCTGGGGCACCTTCGCCGCCAGCGCGTCGCAGACCTCCTGGGTCCGGTCCGTGGAGGCGTCGTTGACGACGATGATTTCAAAGTCGTCGGTGAGCTTCGGTAGCACTTCCAGTGCGCGGCTCACGGCGCGCTCTACGTAGTCCTCTTCGTTCCAGGCAGGAAAGAAGAGGCTGATGCTCGGGTACCTGGCCACGGTGGTCATCTCGCGCGCTGTTCCGTCCGGAAGGAAACGGGCGCTCGCTAGCAGAGGGCCAACCCACAGGCAAACCCATTGGCCCTTCTCGTGGAAAACCCGTATAGTACCGCCTAGTCACCATTTTACGGGGACACGGTGAAAACCCAGCCCTACACGCTTCTGGTCGTGGATGATTCGCAGGCGCTGCTGCCCCACCTGGTGCGCACGCTAGGGCCGGAGGACTTCGCCCTCCGTGTGGCGCGCTCCGGACCGGAGGCCCTGGGGCTGACCCAGGAGGTAGACGGCGTCCTGCTCTGCTCCGGTGGCCCGGATGGGGCACAGGCCCGGGAACTCCTGGAGGCCTGTCTCTTACACACATCT
>NZ_RAWK01000450.1 GCF_003612165.1 Corallococcus aberystwythensis
GGTCACGTCCGGCGGATGGAGCCATCGGCTGGCGGAGCCGCGTGCGTCCTGAAGGCGCATCAGGCATTCAACCGCCCAGAGCGGGTCGTGGTCGGAGTAGAGCGACTTGGTGGCATCGGCGTCGTGAACGGTGACCTCGGGGCTCACGAAGAGGTAGTCGAACTTCTCATTAATGCCGCCGAACGTGTCCCTCGGCACCTCGCCGAACGGGCCCCCGCCCTTCGGTAACTCGCCGTGAGTGTGCTCGCCGTCGCGGCAGAAATCGCGCTCCTTGATGTCATCCCCGCAGGGGCTGTCGACTTCCTTGAACGCCCCGTGCGCGCCCTGTCCGTAGTCAGAGAGATAGAAGCTGCTCAGCGCCTCGGACCCAGGCTCGTCATTCAGGTCGCCGCCGAGTATCACGGTGTAGCCCGCGTAGTTCTCGGCCAGCACACTTCTCGCCCGCTCCGCCTCCCGCTCTCGCTGTTCCCTGTTTTCCCCACCGTTGACGAGATGGACCGCACAGACAACCAGACGTTTCGAATCCGAGTTCAGACACAGCATCCTGCGTTGCTCGCGGTTCGGACCGCTCTGCAAGTCATATGACTTCATCTGGAGGCCGGAGAAGCTTTTCCGATAGATGATGGCATTGCCGAACAGGGAACCATGTTTACACGGCTGCAATTGGAGGTTGCCCTTGTCGTCGCTCTTGAGGACAGGGTCGAACTGCACGTTGTAATCAGGCAGTTGCTCGTCCAGGTAGTCCAACCAGTCCTTGCAGCCTTCGTTGATGGTGACAAATGCCAGCTCGGGGCTGCGACCCTTGATGCTTCGCACCAGGGCGTCTGGCGCCTTGCGGCCAGCGTCAGCGTACTCATCGGCTCCACCCGCCATGTTGAACTGGCCGATGAAGATGCGCTCCGAGTAGTCCCTGGCGGGATCATCCGGCGGAATCGGCGCCATCAGCACTACCGCCGCCAAGGCGAGCACCAACGCCGTCAGCGGACTGGCAAGCGTGCGTGGGCAAGGGACTCTCTTCGATGGCTCCATGTGTTTTTCCCTCCCTATCAGCGCGGCGGCCAGGGGCCAGGTGCGCACATCGCCGCTCGCGCTCACATCCTGCGTTCCCTCCATGGAAACCCCCGCCAAGGGGAGACGCTTCTGGCCAAGCGGGTGGCGGCGAACGAGGAGGTCCTCCTCGCCTCGGGTCACGTCCGGCGGATGGAGCCATCGGCTGGCGGAGCCGCGTGCGTCCTGAAGGCGCATCAGGCATTCAACCGCCCATCCCTCCACCGAGTTGCTCCTCCATGCGTCGTAGGAACACGGTCAGGCAGGGCGCGATGCGTGTGCCAGGGCCGTGTTGTCACCCTCCATTCCCCACGAGCAGAAGGCATACAAACCCACATCGTGCGTGAGCAACAGCCGAAAGGGTTCGTACACCTGGCTTGGGGAAATGGCTCTCCCGCACTTAATGTAATCCGCGAGCGAGGAGACAGGCGGTGACAGCATGAGGCTGTTGCGGCGAGCACTCCTGGAAATGAAAGAGTTGTATTCGACTCCTGGCTGTCGAATCGAGCTCATCGCCAGGGACCGCTCCACCGAGTACGCACGCGCGGCAACTCTCGGTGCGCCCAGCGCTCAGCAGGTCGCAGACCGCTGGCACCTGCTGCTCAATGGGCGGCATGCCAGCTTCGCTCGCGTGATGAATTGCGTGCTGGGGAGGAAAGCAGGGCCTGCCGAGTTGCCGCCTACGAGGCGGTGCGACACCTGCACCTGGCCGGAGAGCCCCTGCTGAGAATCAGTCGCACCCTGGGGCTGGCGCGAGCAACGGTGCGCAAGTACGCCCGCGCAGAAACGTTTCCAGAGCGCGCGGTTCAAGTACCCGGTCCAACGCGGGGGACGGGCACCCGCAGGCCCGGTGAGAGAAGCCAGTACACGCCTCTCTCCCGCATCTTCGAAGACCTCAACTGCAAGAACGAGAAGACCGGCCTCACCTTCTAGTTGCTGCCAAAGTAGCGGGCCCGAGGGACGGGCCTTGCGGAGGAGAATCCATGGAAGCGCTCATCACCTTCTTCTTCGCCTGCATGGTCCTTGCGTGCATCGCCCTTGCGGCCCTCGTGTTCCACATCCTCCGCGGCCGTATCGAGCCCGTCCTCACGCGGCCGGGGCGCGTCGTCGCCAAACGGCAGGCGGGCAGGGGCTACTACTACGCCCCGACCTACTTCGTGACGTTTGAGTTCCAGGACGGCAGCCGCGACGAGTTCGAGACCTTCGACAGGCAGTATGGCCTCCTGACCGAAGGCGCCCAGGGCACCCTCATGACGCAGGGAAGGAATCTCAGGGGGTTTGCGCGGCAGCCGCCCCAACGAGGACCAAGCTTCCCCCGGCCGCTCCATACGTAGTCCGCGACACGCCGCCCCTCCAGCAGCCGGGCAGACGTGAGGCCGTATCCTCAGTCTGGGCACGCCGGGACTACGCCTACTTCCGCTGTGGCACAGCCAATCTCTTCTGCGCGGTGGAGTCCAAGGCGGGGTGGCACTTCGTGAAGGCCACATCCAATAGAAAGAGTCCGGCGTTTGCCGAAGCCCTCCAGGACATCGCCAAGAGGTACCCGGAGGCGAACACCATCCACCTGGTCCTGGACAACCTCAGTACGCACAGCCGCCATGCGTTGGAGGTGCGGTACGGGGTACGTGCAGGGCGTCGGCTCTGGCGTCGATTCACTCCACACTACACGCCCGTCCGCGGCAGTTGGCTCAATCAGGCGGAGGTGGAGATTTCCCTGCACTCCCGTCAGTGCTTGGACAGGCGGCGCATCCCCACGCTCGACAAGCTCCGCTGCGAAACGCAGGCATGGCAGAAGTGGGCCAACCGCCAGCGAATCCGGATTCGCTGGCGATTCACCGTGCCGAACGCCCGAGCGAAGTTCCATTACCAACCCACAGACTTCACCCGGTCATAGGACTAGTAGCCCTCGATGGTGATCAACAACCGTCTGTCCTGGACAAGGTTCGCGAGGGAGGCCCTTGACTGGACCGTGTTGTTCTCATCGTTATTGCAGCCCAGGACCTGCGTGGTGGCATTGTGGTCGCGGATTTCAAGCACCGTATCGAAGCTCAAGTTGATCATGAATCATCTGTAGGAGCCCGTCGCGGGCACGGTCCACCGGCAGGAAATGTCTCGCGACGACTCGGAGCCGCGCTGGAAATTCTCAGCACATGCCTTGAGCGCTAATTCTTGTAGATGTTCAGGCGGGCGTAGTTGCCGTAGCTGCCACTGTTGCTGCCGTCATAGGCCTCAATGATAATCAACAGGGCCGTGCCTTTGGCGAGGCTGGCAAACTCGATTCTCGACTGTTCCGTATTTGAATAATCGTCACTACAGCCAAGGATCTCCGAAGCGTTTCTATAATTGCGAATCTGGAGGACGGTGTCGAAGTTCGAGCCAATGGTGCTGAAGGTGTACGACCCCGTCGAGGGCGCCTGCCAGATGTAGGAGATGTCTCGCGACCCTCCGCCATTGCAACTGACGCTCCATTGATTGGAGGTCGTGCTGATTGCAGAGTAGGTGGCAGCAGGGGCGCCGAGCGCAGTGCCCAGATCGGCGATAAGCCCCTGAGCATGCACGTGCCCCGTCTCCGCGAATTCGAGCGCGTCAGGATCGGAGAAAACAGAAGCCCTAGCTTCCTTGGCCGGAGTCACCGTGGGCTTGCCGCCTTCGAATTCCTCGCCCTCCACTGCGGGTCCGCAAGCCACCAGCAAAGACGCCAACGCAACCGCACCGAGACTTTTCATTTTCCACCTAGTCAACCAGGATTTGGCCAGCACAAGCATATGCGTGATTTTCACGATATTCAATAAGAACCAGCTTTACTTGTTTTTTTGATTGGAGTCGCTTGGCATCGCCGTGGATGAAAGGCAGCCCTGGTGTGAGCAGGTGTTTGTTGGGGGCAGCTGATCCGGCAGCAAGATCAGGCCTGGGGCTCTACGAGCCGCACAAGTTCGAGCAACTGGCCGATGGAAGAGGCGTTCACCCAGGGCGTCATCCAGGTCCGCCGCTTGAACCAGGAGCGGCCCCCTGCGGTGAACGCATCCTCTGGTAGGCCGATGGCCACCTGAGAGGGACTCAGGTGCCGCTCAGCAAGGCTGCCCTGCTGAGGCAAGCCCCGAAAATGAAAACGGGCTGGAGACCTTTCGGCCTCCAGCCCGCTTCATCGTTTGGTCGGGGAGACAGGATTTGAACCTGCGACCCCTTGGTCCCGAACCAAGTGCTCTACCAGGCTGAGCCACTCCCCGATATCCGGTGCTGCGCCAGGAACTGCCCTCGGGCCCGGCGAAGCGTGGGCGGATCTATCTGAGCCGCTTCCTTGAGTCAACGGACTCTTTTGCCCCTCCCTTCCC
>NZ_RAWK01000451.1 GCF_003612165.1 Corallococcus aberystwythensis
GGGAAGGGTGGGGTGACGGCGGCGCAGCTGCGGCGGATCATGCCGAACCTGTCGCAAGCGAAGGCGGAGCAGTACCTGCCGCACCTGAACAAGGCGATGGCGGAGGCGAAGATCAACACGCCCCGGCGTCAGGAGATGTTCCTCGCGCAGCTGGCGCACGAGAGCGGCGAGCTGCGCTACATGGAGGAGATTGCGTCCGGCGCGGCGTACGAGGGCCGCAAGGACCTGGGCAACACGCAGCCGGGCGACGGCAAGCGCTACAAGGGCCGGGGCCCCATCCAGCTGACGGGCCGCGCGAACTACCGTGCGGCGGGCAAGGCGCTGGGCATCGACCTGGAAGGGCACCCGGAGCGAGCGAAGGATCCGGACGTCGCGTTCCGCATCGCGGGTTGGTACTGGGGCTCGCGCAACCTGAACAGCTACGCGGACGCGGGCAACTTCCGCGAAGTCACCCGCCGCATCAACGGCGGCTACAACGGCCTCGCGAGCCGCGAGATGTACTACCGCCGCGCGCAGGACGTGCTGGGCTGAGCCCGTCTGGGACGTGGGACCCGGGTCCCACGCCCGGGCACAGCGATGCCAGAGGGTGCCTGTGATTCCGGGCACCTGACCGTGGCGCACCGGGTGCACAGCGGACCGGCTCCTCCTTCCTCGGAGCGAGCCTGATGTCCCGAATCGATGCGCCCGGTAGCAGCCCCCTGTCCCCTGAACCCACGCTTCCTGAACCCGATGCACCCGCGCCGGAGCTTCGCGTGGGCACGACCGCGTCCCGCAGGACCTCCGTCAGTGAGAGCAGTGTCTCCGCGCCTTCGCGCAACGAGCTGCGGCCCTATGACGGCCCTGCTGTCGCCCCGTCCTCGCCTCGAACCTCCACGCATGCGGAAGGCCCCGCCGTGTCCGCGCGCGAGCTCGTGGCCATGGGCGGCCGGCTGCGTTCCCCTTCCGCTCCCGTCCCCGAGGACGTCTATGCCTCGGTCCGCTCGCACCTGACTCGAAGCCTGTCGAATCCCTTCCTCACCGGCAGCGATGTGCAGGCCACGCATGATGCGCTCGGCTCCGTGCCTCGTGATGCGTACCGCGCCACGCTGGAGCGCATGGACCGTGACGGCCTGCTCACCACGTACGTGTCCCGGATGGATGCGCCTTCGCGTCAGGCCTTCCTCGAACAGGCCGCGTCGAACGGCGTCCTCTCCCGGCGCTCAGGCGATGTCGCGGGACCGCTCGGCATGCCCGGACGGCCGGAGACCTTCGTCAATGATCCGAAGCTGCCCGCGGCCCTGCGCGACACAGTGAATGCCCACGCCACCGACACGGGCCGTGCCGCCGTCGTCTCCTACGACGCATATCTGCAACGCTATGGCGAAGCCGTGGCCCAGGCCGGCAGCCTCCAGGCCCTTCGCGCGCTCGGGCCTCCGCAAGCGCTGGACCTGCGTGAGACGTCGCTCGGCCTCTCCTGGTCCGACCCCCAGCGCGAACGCTTCGAGGCCGAATGGAAGGCCGGCCTGGGGCGTCCTCAACGCTCGCTCGTCCAGGCCTACGAAACCGTCACCGCCCGCGCACAGGTCCTCTCCGGAGAACGACCGGCCGGTGTCTTCGTCTCCGCCGAAGCCAGCGCGTCCCACGAGATGCTCGCCTTCAAGAGCGAAGCCCATGCCTCCGCTCGCGGCACCACTGAGGTCCAGACGCAGGCGGGCATCGCCACCAAGGCCGGACCCCTGGGCCTGGAGGTGATGACGGGCGCGCACGGCAAGACGGAGGCCCAGCTCCAGTTGGACCTGGGCATCGCCAGCGTCAGCCGCGACTCGGAGGGCAAGGTGGAGCTGTCCCTGGGCGCGGGCTCGCATGCCCGTGCCCACGCGGCCCTCAACCCTCGCACCGCGGAGTTCGGCGGCGGCATCGCCTTCGGACTCTCCGACAAGTCCGGCCAGAGCCACGCCGGTCTCAAGCTGGGCTACGGCCTGCGCGGCCTCACCCCCGAGCGCGCCGCCCAGGCCGTCCGGAGTGACGTTCCCGGCCTCTTCAGCCGCCCGAAGGACCTGGACCCCGGCGTCGCCTGGGATGCCCTGCCCGCGGAGCGCCGGGCCCTCTACGAACGGCAGGGCTGGACGCGCGAGGAGTGGGCCCGGGACGCGCGGCGCTAACCTACCTCACGTTCGCGGGCAACAGCTTCTCCACCACCACCACGTCGTGCCACACCCCGTCCAGCGGGGCGTGCTTCTCATGCACGCCCACCTCCCGGAACCCCAGCCGTCCCAGCAGCGCGCGGCTGCGCACATTGGTGGCGAAGACGCGCGAGGTGAGCTTGTGGAAGCCCGCTGCCTCCGCTTCACGGATCAGCGCCTGCATCAGGTGCCGGCCCACGTCGCGGCCCCGGGCCTCTGGCGCCACGTAGATGCTGAAGTCCGCGATGCCCGCGTAGCACTCGCGTGGGCTGTACGCGCTGGTGGAGGCGTACGCGATGACGTGCCCGTGCTCCTCCGCCACCAGCACTGGATGGCGCTTGCCCAGCCACCCGTCGATGTCCTCCGCCGTGCGCGGGCGCGTTTCGAACGTGGAGGCACGCTCGGCGAGGGCCGCGTTGTAGATGGCCGCGATGGCGGCCCGGTCCTCGCGCGTGGCGGCCCGGAGGGTGGGCAGCGCGGTCATGGCGTGGGCCGGGACGCGGGCGGCGCCGGCGCCTCGTCCGGCGCGGACTCCGGGCGCAGGGCAATGGCGGTCCACAGCGTGACGTGCCACGGAACGAGGGCCAGGGCCCCGGTCCCGATGGCGGCAGTCCCCGCGAGGGCCACCAGGATCCAGCCCACCGCCGCCACCCACAGCACCACCGAGCCGGCGACCTGCATGTCCCGCGACCGTGACTGGTGGCCCACCAGCGCGCACAGGGTGGCGAGCCAGAGGATCAGGCCGGTGCCAAGCGTCACCTCGTTCGCGGGCAGGTCGACGTACTCGAGGGCGAGCCGGCCCAGCGCCAGCGCTCCCGACTGGTACAGCAGGGCCACCACCGCCAGGAAGATGTCGCCCCCGCTCAGCCCCGGCTTCCTCCCGGGGGGCTTCGTCTCCAGCAGCTCGGGCGGCAGCTCCATCGCGTACGGATAGCCCAGGGAGATCAACGCCTCCCTCGCGGCGTGCCGCACCTTCATCCCACCCGAGCCCTTGTAGTCCCCCACCGCGTTGTTCCGTTCCAGCAACCCCAGCAGCAGATCCGCCCGCTCGCGCAGTGGCTCGTCCGGCGCGGGGGCCCGGCCCAGGGCCGCGATGAGCGCGTCGATGTCCGCGCGCACCATCCCCGGCGAGCGCACCTCCTCCAGCAGGGACGTCAGCGGCGGGAACGCCTCCGCCGCGATGGGCACGGGATGGATGTCGGAGGCGGCGTCGACGGCGGGCGGCGGCGCGGAACGGAGGGCTTCCTGGGACATGCGGACTCCTCAAGGACAGTCATCCTCCGGCGAAAGCCCGCGAGCAAGGGGGCCCCCGTCGTCCCTGCCGCCCGCGAGAAGACAGTGTCAGCCAAGGAGAGGCCACCCGGGGGCAAGGGGGGTGGTGCCGCCGTCCGGAGGACAAGGGAGCAGCCGCCCGAAGGAGGCCACCTCCCGTTCGCGTGCGCACCCTTTCCACGCACACCCCTGACTTCTCTTTTTCGACGAGCGAGGACACCCGATGGCGATGGAACGAGCGCAACGGTTCGTGGACGCACTGCTGAAACTGGAGGAGCACGGCGACATCGAGCCGATGGTCGCCCTCTTCACCGACGACGCGCAGGTGAGCAACGTCGCTTCGCCCAGCGTCTTCTCCGGCGTCGACGGCGCCCGCCGCTTCTGGACCGAGTACAAGGGCACCCTGGGCCAGGTGAAGTCCACCTTCCGCAACATGATCGAGTCCGGCGACCGCGTGGCCCTGGAGTGGGAGACGCAAGGCACCGCGCACAACGGGGCCGCCGTCGCCTACGAGGGCGTCTCCATCATCGAGTGGGATGGCGACCGCGTGCGCCGCTTCTTCGCCTACTTCGACCCGCACGCCCTGGGGCAGGAGCTCGCGAACGGCACCGCGCCCCGCTCGGAGGTTCCTTCGACGACGCCCGCCTGACGCGAGCGCGACTTCCGGCGGCCCCCGGGGTTCTTATGGCTGCGGCCATCCAGGGGCATGCCGGCATCGCAAGGTCCACCCGGACCGGGTGTGCACTTCCGTGCACCCAAACCGCGAGCCGGGGTAGCCTGGGAAGGCATGGCCCCCCCTTGTTCGACGGGCCGCGTTGTCCCCCCGGGAACCCCATGATGACCCGCGTCATTTCCCCCCTCCTGGCCGTCCTGCTCCTGGCGGCCTCTCCCGCCGGCGCGGCGCTCGGCTCCTGCGTGGCGGACACCGGCGGCA
>NZ_RAWK01000452.1 GCF_003612165.1 Corallococcus aberystwythensis
TGCCCGCCCACCCTGCGGCACAGCTCCGACCACGCCAGCTCCTCCGCCACCCACGACTCCGCCCGCGTGGAGTCGCTCAGCACGTAGAAGTCGAACGCGTCCAGCTGCCCCGTCGCGGCGATGGACTCATACGTGGCCTGCACGTGCGCGAACACCGCGGCCGGGTCCTCGTTGTAGACGGGCATCACCACCGCGGTGCGGCGCGTGAGCGGCTGTTCGGCTTCCTCTTCCGTGGGCCAGCGCAGCCCCGGGACGCGCTGGTTGGACACCAGCTGGATGAAGCCCGCGATGCCGCTCCAGAACGACAGGGCGATCCACGCGAAGCACAGCGCGAACAGCCCCAGCACGAACAGCTCCGGCACCGTGGTGCCGTGGGCCGCGAGCAACCGGTGCATCTCCACGGAGGCGAACCCCGTGGACAGGGCCGCCAGCCCCAGCACCATCACGCGGCGGGGCCGCGCCAGGGCCGGAGTGTAGGGTTGGGCGTTCATGCGGACTCCGGGCTCCCGTGCGGCTCTTGAGTGTGTGTGGGACGCCGTGCCTAGCGCGACGGCGACACGCCGGCCTGGCTGGCGGCGGGACGCAGCCAACGGCGCAGCATGTCCATGAAGGGATTGAGCACGAGCACCTGCTCGCGCATCTGGCAGGGCACCTCCGCCGGGGCGGACATGGGCACTGCTTCACACACCGCGCGGCGCCACGCCTCCGGCAACGTGGACGGAGCGCGCATCAGCACGTCCGCGCCCCAGCGCGCGCCGCCCACCAGCACGAACGCGGCCCGGCCGCGCACCATCAAGGACGGCCCCACGTGCGACGGCCCCAGCACCTCCGCCAGCCAGCCCTCCACCCGCCAGCGCGCCAGCGCCAGCGCGGCCTCCGGCGACAGGGACATCTCGCGCGTGCCCAGGACCCAGCCCGAAAGCCGCTCCAGGTCCTGACGGGCGGTGAAGCCGAAGTCCTGGAAGAAGTTCTCCAGCGCGGCGCGGGTGTCCGCGCGGGCCTCCTGGGGCATGGCCGGAGCGAAGGAGATGAACGGGTGCGTGGTCACGGAATCCACAGGTAGCTCCAGGTCTCGGTGAGGGTCTCGGAACCGCGTTTCAGGAAGCAGCGCAGCTCGACGGGGCCTTCTCCGTCGGGCATGAGTTCGAAGGCAGCGCGGAAGCCACCGGTGACGGCGTGGACCTCCGCGCGCGGGTGCAGCACCTGGCCGCGCGAAGCGGTGACGACCGCCTCCACCGGGCCCGTGCCGTCCTTGCTGGCCTTCGTGAAGTCGAGGACGAAGCGCCGCGCCCCCGGCTTGCTGCCCGCCGCGACACGCGTCGCCGCGACGGTGGAACCTCCGGCCTTCGCGCCCTCGGGGGAAAAGCCCCAGGACAGCCGGTAGGAAAAGCGAAGGTGTGCACCCGCCGGCACCGGTGCATCCGGCACCCAGAAGGCCACGATGTTGTCGTGGATCTCCTCGCGGGTGGGCAGCTCCACGAGCCGCACGGAGCCCGCGCCCCAGTCACCCACCGGCTCCACCCAGGCGCCCGGACGCCGTTCCGAGCGCGCCTCCAGGTCCTCGTAGCTGCTGAAGGCCTGATCACGCTGCAACAGGCCGAAGCCCGACAGCCCGTCCGTATGGAAGCTGCTCACCTGGATCTGCTTGGGGTTCTTCAGGGGGCGCCAGAGCTTCTCGCCGTTCTTCATCCACACGGAGATGCCGTCGGAGTCGTGCACCTCCGGGCGGAAGTCGTCGAAGTCCCCCGGGTCGTTCTCCCCGAAGAGGAACATGCTGGTGAGCGGCGCCACGCCCAGCTGGCGCACCGCCTTGCGCACGAACACCGTGGAGTCCACGTCCATCACGGTCCGCTCACCCGGGTGGATGGCGAAGCGGTACGCGCCCGTGACGCTGGGGCTGTCCATCAGCGCGTGCACCACCACCGTGTCCGAGCCCTTCGCCGGCGTCTCCAGCCAGAACTCGCGGAACGTGGGGAACTCCTCGCCCCCCGGCTGCGCCGTGTCGATGGCGAGCCCGCGCGCGGACAGGCCATAGAGGTTGCCCTTGCCCAGCGCGCGGAAGTAGCTGGCGCCCAGGAAGGCCACCAGCTCGTCGTAGTAGTCCTTCGTGTTGAGCGGCGCGTTGAGCCGGAAGCCCGCGAAGCCGTTCACCTGGCCCTTGGGCGGATTTCCCACCAGCGGGCCGTAGGTGAACTGGTCCGTGGAGAACGGGACCGGGCGCGCCTTGCCGCCCTCCACCACGTTCACGCCCACCGGACGCGTGTAATAAAAACCGGGGTGGAAGAACTGCGCCCGGAAGGGCAGCCCCTCTTCACGCCACAGCGACGCCGCGTCGCGGAAGCGGATGTCCCGGTACTGATCGTAGGTGAGCTTCTCGAAGGACGGGGGCACGCCGACGGGCGGCTCCTGGTACGGCTTCGCGGCCAGCGCGCGGGCCTTCTCCTCCACCGTCCGCGCGGAGAAGCCGGCCGCCTTCGCCGTCCCCGCCTTGGGCTGCTGGGCACACGCCAGCGCCGCCACGCACAGCCCCATCCCCCAGGCCATCCCCACCGTCTGTCGCTGCCACCGCTTCAAAATCCCGCTCCTCACCCGAGGCCCACCGCCCGCGCCAGTACGGCGCGACGCGGCAAAGGCTAGCAACGGACGTGCCAGTCGGCAGGTGCTGGGGAATTTCCCAATCAATCCAAGGATCTACCCAGGATGGACTCTGGCGGAATCCTTGCTGCTCCAATGATTCTGGTGGCTTGAG
The DNA here is from genome assembly GCF_003612165.1 of Corallococcus aberystwythensis. Classification (GTDB taxonomy): domain Bacteria; phylum Myxococcota; class Myxococcia; order Myxococcales; family Myxococcaceae; genus Corallococcus; species Corallococcus aberystwythensis. The sequence continues at coordinate 2,750 of NZ_RAWK01000452.1, forward strand.
AGGGCGGCCGAGAGAGGGGGCTGTCGGCGCCTGGACTGGGGGGTTGTGGACGATGGGGACAGCAGGCCAACAGCCCTGTCCGAAATCTCCACAGCCGCGTGGGACAGCCGGGCGGGAAGGATTTCCCGGGACATTGCCCCCCATTGCAGGCAGTGTGGTTCGGGCCTTGGGCGGCACCGGGAATCGTTCCGGCCGCCCAGGGGTTCCAAGACGTTCGCAGGTGCCTCGGGCCGTTGATTGGCCTGACCGCGTACCGCCAGGCGCCCCCGTATTCCGCGGGAGAGCGCGCTGCGCGGTCGGTCCCCCAACTGAGGGGGAGTGCGCCCACCCTTCTCATGCGGGATTTCATGACTTTCGACGAACTGCAGTTGACCGATTCGCTCCTCAAGGCCGTCAAGGCCGAGGGCTACACCACGCCGACGCCCATCCAGGCGAAGGCGATTCCCCATGCCCTCGCGGGCAAGGACGTGCTGGGCGTGGCCCAGACGGGCACGGGCAAGACGGCGGCGTTCGCGCTGCCCATCCTCCAGCGCCTGTCGGCGAAGGCGCCCGCGGGCGGCGCGCGTCCGGTGCGCTGCCTGGTGCTGACGCCCACGCGTGAGCTGGCCAGCCAGGTGAGTGACAGCTTCGTGACCTACGGCAAGAACCTCCCCCTGCGCCACGCGGTGGTGTTCGGCGGCGTGGGCCAGAATCCGCAGGTCCAGGCGCTGCGCCAGGGCGTGGACATCCTGGTGGCGACGCCGGGGCGCCTGCTGGATCTCATCGACCAGGGCTTCGTGACGTTGCGCGCGCTGGAAGTGTTCGTGCTCGACGAGGCGGACCGCATGCTGGACATGGGGTTCATCCACGACGTGCGGCGGATCATCAAGGTGCTGCCGCAGGTGCGCCAGACGCTGTTCTTCAGCGCGACGCTGCCGCCGGACATCATGGACCTGGCGCGCAACATCCTGAAGGACCCCGTGCGCGTGGAGGTGTCTCCCGCATCCAGCACGGCGGAGACGGTGAGCCAGCAGGTGTACTTCGTGGAGCGCGAGGAGAAGCGCGCCCTCCTCACGCACCTGCTCCAGGACGCGAAGACGATTCCGCGTGCGCTCGTCTTCACGCGCACGAAGCACGGCGCCAACCGCGTGGCCAAGCAGCTCACGGCGGCGGGCGTGCGCGCGGACGCCATCCACGGCAACAAGAGCCAGAACGCCCGCGAGCGCGCGCTGGACGAGTTCCGCGCCGGCACCCTGCGCGTGCTGGTGGCCACGGACATCGCGGCGCGCGGCATCGACATCGACGGGCTGTCGCACGTGTTCAACTACGACCTGCCCAACGTGCCGGAGCAGTACGTGCACCGCATCGGCCGCACGGGCCGCGCGGGCGCCAGCGGCCAGGCCGTGTCCTTCTGCGACTCCGAGGAGCGCGCGTACCTGCGCGACATCGAGCGCACCATCCGCCGCAGCGTGCCGGTGGTGGCGGACGCCGCCTTCCGTTCGCAGCTGCCCCCTCCCCTCCCCGGTGACGTGGAGGACGACCGTCCCCCGATGAACCGGGGTGGCCGGGGCCAGTCGCGCGGCGGCGGTGGTGGCGGCGGTCAGCGCCGGAG
>NZ_RAWK01000453.1 GCF_003612165.1 Corallococcus aberystwythensis
TTCGGGGTGGGGGGGGAGGAATGAAGGGAGCGGACGAAGAGGTACGCGGCGAGTCCCGCGGTGAGCACGAGCATCCCGGCGCCGATGGCGTGCGCGGACCGGACGAAGCCACCGGCGCTCAGCAGCGCCGCGGCGATCAGCGGGCCGGCCAGGCTGCCCACCCGCTCGATGATGCGGAACACGGACAGGAGCGCGTCCAGGCCGAACCCGGCGCACTCCTCGGCGAAGAGCGGCGGCACGCTGGCCAACAGCGGCGTGGCCGCCAGCGCCTGCCCCAGCCCCACCAGCAGCACCGAGACGAGCAGCGGCCAGCTGCCCTCCGCCGACGCGAACAGCAGCACGCCCAGCCCGGAGGAACCGCCGCCCACCAGCATCATCCCCCGGTGCCAGCCGTACCGGTCCGCCAGCAGCGACACCACCGGCGTGGCGAACACCGTGGAGATGAAGGAGCCCATCATCAGGCGGCCGATGGCGGCCTCGCTGAAGCCGAGCTCATGCAGGCGCAGCGGCGTCAGGAAGAAGAGGAACCCCGTCAGCACCAGGCGCACCGGCATGGCCGCCAGCAGGATGAACAGCAGCACCCGGCCGCGCTTGAGGATGCCCAGGTAGGCCGCCACCGGGCGGTGCTCGGCCGGCTCCCGGGGGCCTGAGTCCGGCGTCAAGAGCCCCACCAGCACCATGGACAGACACACCAGCCCCGCGGCGACCCCGAAGGTCGCGCCGTAGCCGATGCGGTCCGCGAGGATGCCGCCGATGGCGGTGCCGCACACGCTGGCGGCCGTCGAGGCGCCCACGAACACGCCCATGCTCCGCGCGACGTGGCTCTGCCTCGACGTCCGCGCGACGTGGAGCAGCGCCGTGGCCGTCACGATGCCGTAGCCACCGGCGGTGACCATGCGCCAGAGGAACAGCTCGGCCAGGCTCGACGACTGGCCCGTCAGCGCCAGGCCCAACGCGCTGGGCACCATGCCCGCCAGCAGCGCCACGCGGCTGCCCCGGGTGTTCAGCAGCCGCCCGCCCAGCGGCGTGCACAGCACCATGGCGGTGACCCACAGCGACATGGGCAGCGCCACGATGAAGCTCTCCGAGAAGAAGGGGCCGGGCTGGTAGAGCTGCTTGACGTAGAGCGGCCAGAACGAGCGCGAGAGCTCCGAGCCGAAGAGGTAGATGAACAGCGGAAGCCGCAGGTCGCCGGTCTCCGGCTCCTCCAGCGCGGCGGGTGCCTTCGGGTCTCCGAACCGGAACTGTTCCCCCAGCGCCGCGAGGGCCTGCTCCACCGCCTGCGCCAGCTTCCCGCTCCGCCGTGATTGCGCGGCGCGCTCCGTCAGCGCGACGTGGCGGACGTTGAGGCCGCGCACCAGTCTTGCCGCGGCGGCCAGCGCCCGGGTGGCCTCGTCGTGCAGCCGCAGCCGGGCCTGCCGCGTGAAGTCCCCCGCGCTCCCGAGCGCCAGCAGCCGGTGGAGCAGCCGCAGCGGCCGGACGACGAGCAGCCCCATCAGCGCCATCAGCACCTCGATGGTGACCAGCGCCGTGACGAACAGGGTGATGAGGATGTCGGTGTGGATCTCCTGGAGCCGCTGGTCGACGTAGCCCTCGTCGATGCCCAGGTGGAGCCGGCCGATGACGCGGCCCCGCGACTCGACGGGATAGGCCAGGTCCAGCGCGCCCTCCAGATGCGCCAGCCCTTGCGACTCCTCGTGCGCGTGGGCCTGCTGCATCCTCTCGAAGAAGGACTCGGGCCGCGTCTTCAGCTCGCGCGACGCGTACAGCATGCGGCCCTCCGGAGAGGCGAAGCCGATGTAGCGGAGCTCTTCATGGCCCGCGGCCGCGTCGTCCAGGTAGGCGTCCGCCGCGCCCAGCCGCGTCACCGGAATGCCCAGGTCCGCGGCGCGGCGGAAGTTCAGGGCCACGGTCTCCGCCAGCGTCTCCGCCTTGGCCCGCAGGTCCGGGCGCAGTGACTCCTCGAAGAGGCGCGAGGCTTGAAGCGACGCCGCCACCAGCGTCGCCACGATGAGCAGCGTGGACAGCAGGCTCACCTGCCAGATGCGGCCCCGGGACAGGCCTCCGTCGCTGGCCGGGCTCATGTGCCCTCCAGGGACTTCTCCGCGCGGGCCAGGGCCTGGGAGGCTTCCTGGTAGCGCGCATCGAACGCGCGCAGGTCCTCGTCCGCCGGGGCCGCGTGCGCCGGGCCCTCCATGCCGCGAAAGGTCTTCTCCATGGCCTGGAAGCGCTGGCCCAGGGGCTTGAGCAGGCCCCACATCACGGCGCAGACCAGCGTGAAGCCGCAGGCCAGCGGCCACAGCGCCTGGCGGGCGAAGGTGTGCAGGAAGACGCCCGCGCGCGCATCCAGCGCCCGGCGGTCATAGGCGATGAGCACGAACCCCACGGGCTGGCTGAAGGGATTGAGGATGGGCGCGCCCACCAGCAGCGCCGTGCTGTCCGTGCGGTTCCAGGTGCCGTCGCGCGCGGCGGCGGCCTCCTCGAACCACACGGCGCGCTCGCGCTCGGAGCCGGGGAGGTGCGTGGTGGCGTGCAGCCCGCTCTGGAACAGCACCGTGCCCCGGCGGTCGAGGATGACGACGCCGCGGATGTCCGGGTCCATGGCGGAAACCCGGGTGAGGATCTGCTGGGCGTCCCGCGCGGCGGGCAGGGCCAGGCCCAGGTCGATGGCCGCCTCCGTGGAGGCCTTCGCGTCCAGCGCGAGCACGCGCAGCCGCGAGCGTTGCAGCTCGCCGAGCGTCGTCTCGAACTTGGCGTAGTTGAGCAGGACGATCAGCGCGATGGAGAAGCAGAGGATGGCCGCCGTCGCGGCCCCCAGCTTGAAGAACAGACTCATGGCCCTGCCCTCGCCTTCAGAAGAAGGACCACTGGATCCGCATGAGGAACTCGTCGAAGGACGGCTGCCCCTGGGAGAACCGGTACCGGCTGGCGTTGAACATCCAGCGCGTGGACGTGTTGAGGTACCAGTTGAGGCCCGCGGTCAGTTCCTGGATGCGCTCCTCGGAAGGGCCGTCGTGTCCCGGCAGGCCGTCGAACTTCAGCTGGGCGAACCCGTAGCGCAGTCCCACCTCCCACGCGCCCGCCCCGTACCGGCCGTCCCCGGGGTCGAAGGGACTGGAGGGCTCCACGCCGCGCTCATGCTTCTTCTCCCCGGTCAGCACCCACGTCCCGGACGCGTACACGGCTTGCGAGCGCAGCCCGGGCAGGTGGACGCGCCGCGCGTCGTTGCCAACGTCCGAGGCTTGGAGCCAGCCCTCGCGCGTGGAGGAGTGAAAGCGCGCGTACTCCACCTTCAGCGACGTGGGGCCCTGGAAGGAGACAGCGTCGGCGCCCAGGCGCCAATCGGCGGGAGCCACGTACAGGCCCGAGGCGCCCGTGGCGTACGTGACGCTGTATTGGGGGGCGGTGAGGAAGGCGTAGCCGGTGGCCAGCTTGCCCCGGGGCTCCTCGGGCAGGTTGTCCCCCACAGCGTGCGTGGCGCTCACCGCGACGGAGACGCCCTCCAGCGGTGACACGGAGAGGCGGCCCGCCAGCATCTTCCCGCGGTCCTCGTCGCGCGCCTTGCTGCTGGCTTCGTTGAAGAGCCCCAGCCAGTACTCCACGCGCTGGTTCGCGAGCTCACCATGGAGCGCCAGGCCCTGGTCGTAGCGGGGCAGCACCAGCGTGTAGAGCAGCGACTGCTCCACGAAGTCGAGGAAGACGGAGGACGTCTCCAGCCACTCGTAGCCGAAGGGGACCTTGAGCCTGCCAGCCCGCAGCCGGAGCCAGGGGGCGGCGCGCAGCTCCATCCATGCATCCTGGAAGAGCGGCGTGTTGGACTGGCCCACGTCCGCGATGAGCCGCACGTCCGCGAAGGACGCCAGCGTCCCCGTGAGATTCAGCCGCGCGCGGCGGACCAGGAAGGTGCTGTCCAGCCCGTCGTCGGTGGGGTGCAGGCGCAGGTCCGACTGGAGGTTCATGCCCACGCGCAGGGCGGACCGGCCATCGCGGCCCTGGAGGACGGTGACGCCGCCCGGGGCCGGCGTGTCGGCCCGGGCTCCCGGGGGCAGGAGGAGCACCGCGACAAAGACAGACAAGAACAACGGGCCGGGCCTGCGGAGTTCGTTCATGCCCCGCACGACGTCCGCATGGTTGTCTTTGTGAAACTTCACACCCGGCCTCCCTGGGCCGTCCTCGGAAGTCACCCGCGCGGCCCGGCCTTCTTCCGTCCCCGGCGCCACGCCTTTCGAGAGGATCCATGTCTGCCCATTTCCTCCGGCACGGACGCGGGCTGCGCCGGGCCCGGCTCGGCGCCCTCCTGCTGGTGCTGGCCGCGTCGCTGGGCGGGGTCGTCGCC
>NZ_RAWK01000454.1 GCF_003612165.1 Corallococcus aberystwythensis
CCGGGGGAGTGAGGGCGGATGGGCGGGCTTGCCCTGCTCGGACTGACGCTGGGCTTCGGCGGCGCGGGCCTGTTCAGCGAGGCGGTCGGCTTCGGCCTGTCGGGCCTGTTCAGCGAGGCGATGGAGCTCGGCCTCACGCGCTTCCTCGGCGAGGCGATGGAGCTCGGCCTCACGCGCCTCCTCGGCGAGGCGGGCCTCCTCTTCCGCACGCAGCCGCGCTTCTTCGGCCAGCCGTGCCTCTTCCGCGAGGCGAGCTTCCTCGACCGCACGAAGACGGGCCTCTTCCGCAAGGCGAGCTTCCTCGGCCAGGCGCGCCTCTTCGGCTAGGCGCGCCTCTTCTTCCGCACGAAGCCGTGCTTCTTCCGCGAGCCGAGCCTCCTCCGCCAGCCGAGCCTCTTCGGCGAGGCGGGCTTCTTCCTCCGCACGAAGCCGTGCCTCTTCTGCGAGGCGGGCTTCTTCCTCCGCACGAAGCCGTGCCTCTTCTGCGAGGCGAGCCGCTTCTGCTACCCGCGCTTCCTCCTCGGCACGAAGGCGAGCCTCCTCAGCGAGACGCGCTTCTTCAGCAAGGCGCGCTTCTTCCTCCGCACGAAGCCGAGCTTCTTCAGCGAGCCGGGCCTCCTCTTCAACGCGAAGCCGAGCCTCTTCGGCCTGTCGTGCTTCCTCCGCCAGTCGGGCTTCTTCTTCGCGAAGGCGGGCCTCTTCGGCCAGACGCGCCTCTTCTTCAGCACGAAGCCGTGCTTCTTCCGCGAGACGGGCCTCCTCTGCGAGACGGGCCTCTTCCTCCGCGCGAAGGCGGGCCTCCTCAGCGAGACGCGCAGCCTCTTCAGCGCGAAGCCGGGCCTCTTCCGCTAGCCGAGCTTCCTCTGCGAGTCGTGTCTCTTCCTCTGCGCGAAGCCGGGCCTCTTCAGCGAGCCGAGCCTCTTCAGCGAGACGCGCTTCCGCTTCAGCGCGAAGCCGAGCCTCTTCCGCGATCCGGGCCTCCTCAGCAAGCCGAGCCTCCTCAGCGAGACGCGCTTCTTCCTCTGCACGCAGCCGAGCCTCTTCGGCGAGCCGAGCCTCCTCCGCCAGTCGAGCCTCTTCGGCGAGCCGAGCCTCCTCCGCCAGTCGAGCCTCTTCAGCGAAGCGCGCTTCTTCCGCCAGCCGTGCCTCTTCCGCGAGGCGAGCCTCCTCAATCGCGCGAAGCCGAGCCTCTTCAGCGAGCCGGGCCTCCTCGGCCAGGCGGGCCTCTTCTTCCGCACGAAGACGCGCCTCTTCAGCGAGCCGTGCTTCCTCTTCCGCGCGGCGTCGGGCCTCTTCGGCCAGACGAACCTCTTCGGCCAGACGGGCCTGTTCCTCGGCACGAAGCCGCGCCTCTTCCGCCAGCCGCTCAGCCTCGATGCGCGCCAACTCAGCGAGCCGGGCCTCTTCCGCAAGACGCGCCTCTTCGGCGAGGCGGGCCTCCTCAATCGCGCGAAGACGGGCCTCTTCAGCGAGCCGAGCCTCTTCGGCCAGACGCGCCTCTTCTTCGGCACGAAGGCGTGCTTCTTCCGCGAGCCGAGCCTCCTCCTCTGCGCGGATGCGCGCCTCTTCGGCGAGACGGGCTTCTTCGGCGAGACGGGCTTCTTCCTCCGCACGAAGGCGCGCTTCTTCCGCGAGCCGTGCCTCTTCGGCCAGGCGCGCCTCTTCTTCCGCACGAAGCCGAGCCTCTTCGGCGAGGCGAGCTTCCTCGGCCAAACGAGCTTCTTCCTCAGCGCGAAGGCGGGCCTCTTCCGCAAGGCGAGCCTCCTCGGCCAAGCGGGCCTCTTCGGCGAGGCGAGCCTCTTCGGCCAGCCGAGCCTCCTCGATTGCCCGAAGCCGAGCCTCTTCGGCGAGACGGGCCTCCTCGGCCAAGCGAGCCTCTTCAGCGAGCCGAGCCTCCTCCGCCAGCCGAGCCTCTTCAGCAAGCCGCGCGGCTTCGATGCGCGCCAGTTCCGCAAGCCGGGCTTCCTCTGCGAGGCGCTCCGCTTCAATTCGAGCGGCCTCCTCGGCAAGGCGGACCTCTTCAGCAAGCCACGCCTCTTCCGCGAGCCGGGCCTCCTCTTCGGCGCGAAGGCGAGCCTCCTCAGCGAGCCGCGCTTCTTCCTCCGCACGCAGCCGAGCCTCTTCAGCGAGGCGAGCCTCCTCCGCCAGACGGGCTTCTTCCGCGAGCCGAGCCTCTTCCGCAAGGCGCGCCTCTTCCTCCGCACGAAGCCGTGCCTCCTCCGCGAGGCGGGCCTCTTCGGCGAGGCGAGCTTCCTCCTCCGCACGAAGTCGGGCCTCTTCAGCGAGTCGGGCCTCTTCAGCGAGTCGAGCCTCTTCAGCGAGTCGAGCCTCTTCAGCGAGTCGAGCCTCTTCAGCGAGTCGAGCCTCTTCAGCGAGTCGAGCCTCTTCAGCGATGCGCGCTTCTTCCTCCGCGCGAAGCCGGGCCTCTTCCTCAGCGCGAAGACGAGCCTCTTCGGCAATGCGCGCTTCTTCCTCCGCGCGAAGCCGGGCTTCTTCGGCGAGCCGGGCCTCCTCCGCAAGGCGCGCCTCTTCCTCCGCGCGCAGTCGGGCTTCTTCCGCGAGGCGTGCTTCCTCGATCGCCTGGAGCCGAGCCTCTTCCGCGAGCCGTGCTTCTTCCTCTGCGCGAAGCCGCGCCTCCTCCGCTAGCCGGGCCTCTTCCGCAAGGCGAGCTTCTTCCTCGGCACGAAGACGTGCCTCTTCGGCCAACCGGGCCTCTTCGGCCAGACGCTCGGATTCAATGCGAGCCAGCTCGGCGAGCCGCGCCTCCTCTGCGAGACGCTCGGCTTCAATGCGCGCTTCTTCCGCCAAACGTTCGGCTTCGATGCGCGCCAACTCTGCGAGCCGAGCCTCTTCCGCGAGACGCTCCGCTTCAACACGCGCGAGTTCTGCCAATCGCGCCTCTTCGGCGAGACGCTCGGCTTCAATGCGTGCCAGTTCCGCGAGCCGGGCTTCTTCAGCCAGTCGATCGGCTTCAATGCGCGCCAGCTCCGCAAGCCGGGCTTCTTCAGCCAACCGCTCCGCCTCAATGCGCGCCAGTTCCGCGAGCCGAGCCTCTTCGGCGAGGCGCTCGGCTTCAAGGCGCGCCAGCTCCGCGAGCCGAGCCTCTTCGGCGAGACGCTCTGCTTCCAGCCGTGCCAGTTCCGCGAGCCGGGCCTCCTCCGCCAACCGCTCCGCCTCCAGCCGCGCCAGCTCCGCCAGCCGCGCCTCTTCCGCCAACCGCTCCACTTCGGCCAGCCGGGCCTCTTCCGCCAGCCGAGCCTCCTCCGCCAGCCGGGCCTCTTCGGCCAACCGGGCCTCTTCCGCCAGCCGCTCCGCCTCAATCCGCGCCAGCTCCGCGAGCCGAGCCTCTTCCGCCAGCCGCTCCGCCTCAATCCGCGCCTCTTCCTCCGCGCGAAGCCGGGCCTCCTCCGCCAGCCGGGCCGCTTCCAGCGCCTGGAGCCGGGCCTCCTCCGCCAGCCGCTCCGCCTCGATGCGCGCCAGCTCCGCCAGCCGCGCCTCTTCCGCGAGCCTTGCCTCCTCCGCCAGCCGCTCCGCCTCCAGCCGCGCCAGCTCCGCGAGCCTCGCCTCCTCCGCGCGCCGCTCCGCCTCCTCGCGCCGGCGGGCCTCCTCGATCTCCCAGGCCTCCTCCTCCGCCTGTCGCAGCTCCTCCTCGCGCCGCAGCCGCTCGCGCTCCTCCCAGTCCTCCACCGACAGGGCTTCGATGCGCCCCTCGCGCTCCAGCACGCGCAGGAGCGCCTGCTGCGCCCCCGTCAGCGCCTCCGGCTGCCGGAACGCCCCCAGCGTCTCCAGGAGGCTCCGCTCCGACGCATCCGTCAGCCACGGCTCGCACGCCGCCACCTCCGGGCAGCGGTAGACCCTCGCGGGCACGGCCTCACTCGGCGCCGGCTCCAGCGCCGCCCGCACCACCCGCACTCCCGCGATGGGCGCGAAGCCTCCCGCCGCCTCCACCGCCTCCGCCTCGAAGTCCGCGCGCTCCGCCAGCTCGCTCAAGCGGCGCACCTGCGCCAGCACCTGCTGCTCGTGCACCACCGCGGGCTTCAGCCCGCTGTCCTCCAGCAGCTCGTCGTCAGGCGCCGCCGCCCCACCCCGCGCCCACAGCGCGTCCAGGGCGTCCACGCCCAGCAGCCCGTTCTGGAAGAGCGCCTGCGCCGGCGTCTGGTAGCCAAAGCCCAGCCGCGCGCCCACGAGGTCGCCCTCGCGCAGCCACAGCGCGGACTCACGTCCACCGGCGTGCAGGGTCAGCCGGCCGGTGGCTCGGGACTTGTGGGCGGCATACAGCGCTTCGGCGACCTGCGAGGCGGACATTCTGCCCCGGAGTGTAGCCC
>NZ_RAWK01000455.1 GCF_003612165.1 Corallococcus aberystwythensis
CACCACCACCACCCGCTTGCCCTGTGCGCTCATGACGGTGTCCTCAGGAAGCGCGACGCGACAGCCGGGTGATGAGGGCATCCAGCAGGTCCCTCAGACCGTGGGGGTTGGGCAACGCCGACAGACTCCGCCGCGCCGCGCGCGACGCCCGCTCCACCGCGCGCTCACACGCCGCACGGCCGCCAAAGTGCTCCACCAGCTCCCGCGCGCGGGCCAGCGCCGCGTCGTCCTTGCACTCCACCGGCAGCGCCCACAGGCGCTCCAGCTCCTCGCGGCCCTCGGGCGTCGCGCGCACGTACGCGGCCACCACCGGGAAGGTGCGCTTGGCCTGGAGGAAGTCGCCGTCGGACGCCTTGCCCGCCACGGCCGCGTCGCCAAACAGGCCGATGAGGTCGTCGCGCAGCTGGTACGCGAGCCCCACCGAGCGCCCCACCCGCTCCAGGCCCTGCTGGAGCGCCACGTCCGCGCCGCCCAGCATCGCGCCGCACACCAGCGGGGCGCAGAAGCCGTAGCGCGCCGTCTTGAGGTGCGCCACGCGCAGCGTCTGGAAGAGCGTCATCTCCGCCAGCGGCACGCGCGCCAGGTCCAGGTCCAGGAACTGCCCGGCGGCCGTGTGCCGGCACACGCCCAGGTAGTAGCGCGCCACGCGCGACGCTCCCGGCAGCCCCGACTCCAGCATCGCCTCCAGCGAGCGCGCGAAGAGGTGGTCCCCCATCACCACGGCCAGGTCCTCCCCCGGACGGCCCGGGGCCAGCATCCGGTGCAGCACCGGCCCGCCCCGGCGCAGCTCCGCCTGATCCGCCACGTCGTCGTGGATGAGCAGGAACGTGTGCAGCAGCTCCAGCCCCGCGGCGAAGCGCCACAGCCCGGGCGGCACCGAGGTGCTCTCCCGCGCCAGTCCGTGCCCCGCCAGCACCAGCGCGGGGCGCAGCCGCTTCGCCGGCCGCAGGGCATAGGCCCGCGCCTGGGCCTGGGCCTGTGTCCAACGTGCGTCCAACCCTTGTTCGTCCGGCAGCTCGAACAGCTGGGCGAGCGCGGTCTCCACCTCCGCCTGCACGAGCTGCAGCCAGGCGTGTTCAGGGTATGCCGCTCCGGCGGAGGTCTGCTGCACGTTGGGAAGCAGGGTGGCCATACAGCGGATCTCCGAAGTCGGGAGCACGGCAGCAGCCTTTCCACCTAGAGGTAGCGTTTGCGTCCAGAGATTGTCAAGGCTATGTCTAAGGTTTGCAAAAACCTTGTACACGGGAGGCTCCCGATGAAGGCATGGATCACAGGTGCGTTGACGGTGACCCTGGCGGCGGGGAGCGCGAGTGGCGCCACCCCGGATCCGGAGCCGGTGGACGCGACCTTAAGCACCTCCAAAGGTGAGCGCGTCCAGCTGGCCCGCTGGCGTGGAAAACCCGTCATCCTCTTCTACGAGGACAAGGACTCCACGACACTCAACGCCCCTCTGAAGGCGGAGTTGTTCGCCCGGGGACGGGAGCGGGGGCTGCTCCAGAGCGCCTTCGTCGTCGCCGTCGCCAACCTGGAAAAGTACGACTTCTTCCCCGCGCGGGAGATTGCCCTGTCGTACGTGCGTGACGAGGAGAAGAAGGCCGGCGTGCCCATCCTGGTGGACCTGAAGGGCACCCTGGGCCAGGAGCCCTGGAAGCTGCCCACCAAGACGTCCACGGTGATGCTGCTGGACGCGGAGGGCACGCTCGTCTACCGGCACTCGGGCCGCATGAAGCCGGAGGAGCAGGCCCGCTTCTTCACCGCCCTGAGCCAGCTGGTGGGCCAGGACCTGTCCGCGGAACGTGAGGCGGAGGCCCACCCGTGAGGGTGACCTGCACCGGCGCCACCGGCTTCCTCGGTCCAGGCCTTGTCCAGGGTTTGTTGGAGGCCGGCCACACGGTGCACGTGCTCAGCCGGAACGTGGAACACGCGCTCGGCCGCCTGCCCTCCGGGGTGACGGGCTCCTTCTTCGACGGGAGCACGCCGCTGTCGCCGGACGCGCTGGCCGGGGCCGAAGGGGTGGTGCACCTGGCCGGAGAGCCGGTGGACCAACGTTGGACACACGAGGCGAAGCACCGCATCCACCAGAGCCGCGTGGAGGGCACGCGCGTGCTGGTGGAGGCCATGAAGGGGGCCGGCTGCGTGCGGCACTTCGTCTGCGCGTCGGCGGTGGGCTTCTACGGCGGCGCGCGGGCGGGACAGACGCTGACGGAGGAGGATGCGCCCGGCGACGACTTCCTCGCCCACGTGTGCCAGGGCTGGGAGGCGGAGGCGCTGCGCGCGCAAGAAGCCGGCATCCGCACGGTGCGCCTGCGCATCGGCGTGGTGCTGCACCCGGCGGGCGGCGTGCTGCACCGGATGCTGCCGGTGTTCCGCATGGGCGCGGGCGCGAAGGTGGGCAACGGCCAGCAGTACGTCAGCTGGGTGCACCGCGAGGACCTCTTCGGGCTGATGCGCTTCTCGCTGGAGCACCCCACGCTGTCCGGCCCGGTGAACGCCACGTCGCCGGAGCCCGTCACCAACGCGACCTTCGCGCACACGCTGGGCGCGGTGCTGGAGCGGCCCGCGGCGCTGACGGTGCCGGGGCTCGTGCTCAAGGCGCGCTTCGGGGAGATGGCGCGCGTGGCGCTGGAGGGCCAGCGGGTGATGCCCCGGCGCGCGCTGGAGGCGGGCTTCCAGTTCCGCTACCCCGACCTGACCGGAGCGCTGCGCGACCTGCTGGCGTCCTGATGTCCGCGGGTGGACGCGGGCCCGCCTCGCCGCTGCGTGAGCCCCCGGGCCTCGGGCTTCGGGTGCATACAGTGCGCGCCACGCATGGACGACACCCGGACGCTGGAAGCCCGCGCGCGCAAAGAGGGCACGCCGCTCATCGACGGAGACACCGCCACCTTCGTGTGGAAGGGCCCCCGGCAGGTCTTCCTCCAGGGGGACTTCCAGGACTGGCACGGCAAGCCCCTGCCGCTGGAGCGCGTGGGCAAGGGGCTGTGGGCGCGCTCGCTGGCGCTGCCCGAGGACGCGTATGTCGAGTACGCCCTCCAGGACGCGAAGGGCCGCCGCGTGCGCGACGTGCTCAACCCGCGCCGCTCCGACAACGGCTTCGGTGACTTCAACCACTGCTTCTGGATGCCCAAGGGCCAGCCCACGCCGCTGGGCAAGCGCGGGCGCGACGTGCCGAAGGGCCGCGTGACGCGCCACCAGCTGGAGACGCACGAGTGGGCCGTGGGCAGGAAGCGCGCGGTGTCCCTCTACGCGCCACCCGTGAAGGGCCCCGTGCCGCTCATGGTGGTGCTGGACGGCGACGACTACCTCAAGCGCGTGCAGCTGCCCACGCTGGTGGACAACCTGATCGCCGCGGGCCGCATGCGCCCGGTGGCCATGGCCTTCGTGGCCAACGGCGGCCCGGCCCGCACCGTCGAGTACGGCTGCAACGAGGCCACCGTGGGCTTCCTGGAGCAGCGCGTGCTGCCGCTCGCCCGCGAGCACCTGTCCCTGGTGGATGAGGGGCGCACGCCGGGCGCGCACGCGGTGCTGGGCTCGTCCCTGGGCGGGCTGATGGCGCTCTACGCCGCCCAGCGCCTGCCGCGCGTCTTCGGCCGCGTGCTGTCCCAGTCCGGCGCCTTCGCCATCGAAGGCTCCGACATGGTCGTCTTCGACCTGGCCCGGCGCACCGGCCAGCCGCCCCTGCATGTCTGGATGGACTGCGGCCGCTTCGAAGGCCTCCAGGACGGCAACGAGCGCCTGCTGCCCACCCTCCACGCCACCGGGCACCGCGTCACCTACCGGCCCTACAGCGGAGGCCATAATTACCCCGCGTGGCAGACCAGCCTTCCGGCGGGCCTTGAAGAAATCTTCTCACCCGCTGGGTGACGCATCGCGGCGAAGCGCCGGATTTCCGTCCGGGGCGAAAGTCCCATGGATTCAAGGGCTTGGCCCGAGCAGAAGGCGGCCAAGGCCGGATGATCCAGGATTGAGAGGGGCGTTTGACGCAGCAGGCGGGCAGCCGTGCGGGGCTTGTGGACTGGGAAGCCACGCAACATGGGGGGAGGACGGACCGATAACAGATGTAGGTGCGCAACCCGGCGCGAGTACCGCGACGAGCCTTCCCCCGCCCCTGGAGTCCCCTCATGTCTCGCGTCGATGGTGGCAACCGCCCGTCCCTTCCCCCGAAGCGCTCGGAGTTCGAGCGGTCCGAGCGGAGCGACGTCACGCGCGACAGCAAGCCGGGAGCCGCCCAGGGCCGGACCTGGCTCTTATACACATCT
>NZ_RAWK01000456.1 GCF_003612165.1 Corallococcus aberystwythensis
GTGCTGGGAGGGCTGTTGAGCCAGGGCGTTGTCGCCCTGACCGGCGGAAGAGTCCCCCACGACGTCATCAAATCCGCGCCGAAGGCGGCTTGGGACAGCGGACCGCCGCCCAACATGCCCTATCCGTAACCGTTGGACCGCCCGGGAGCTTCGCACATGGAACGCATGGAGAGTCCCCGCACGGAATCCGACGCGGAGCTCGCGCGGGTCCGCGCCGAGCTGGACGCAAGACACGGCGACATCGCGCGGCTGGAGCAGCAGCTGGAGGCCGTGGCCGCGGACACCGAGCGCTGGAGGACGCAAGCCATCAAGGGGCCCTCCGCGTCCGTCCGCTCCTGGCTCATCGTGTTGCTGGTGGGCCTGCTGTTGGGGGGAGGCCTGAACCTGCTCTTCATCGTCCTCGCCGGGGGACGGCTCCACCCGTAAGGGGTTCACCGCTCCGGGAGGCTGGCTCCGCTTCGCAGCAGCAGGGCGGCGCGGTGGATGGCGGACCGGATGCGGACGTAGGTGCCGCAGCGGCAGACGTTGTCGCTCATGGCCGCGTCGATGTCCGCGTCCGACGGCTGGGGGTTCTTTCTCAGCAGCGCCACGGCGGCCATGATCTGCCCCGGCTGGCAGAAGCCGCACTGGGCCACGTCCTCGGCGATCCACGCCTGCTGCACGGGGTGCAGCCCTGTCGCGTCCGCCAGCCCCTCGATGGTCCTCACCTCGTGGCCCGCGACTTCGCCCACGGAGTGGAGGCAGGGACGGAAGGACTCGCCGTCCAGGTGGCTGGTGCACGCGCCGCAGACGCCCACGCCGCAGCCGTACTTGGGGCCCGTGACGCCCAGCATGTCGCGGAGCACCCAGAGCAGGGGCAGGTCCGCGGGCGACTCCACGGACACCGGCTGACCGTTGAGGATGAAGGAATGGGCCGGCATGGTCAGGCTCCCTCGTCGAGGATGGGGAAGCGGGTGGGCATGGTGCCCGTCGCCCGGGCAAGGGCGTTGGCCAGGGCCGCCGCCGCGCTGGGATAGCCCAGCTCGCCCACGCCCCCCACGCGGTCGTCGGAGCGCACCAGGTGCACCTGGATGGAGGCGGGCGCGTGCTTCATCCGCAGCCACCGGTAGTCCGCGAAGCTGCCCTCGCGCACGGCGCCCGCGTCGATGTGGAGCCCCGCGCTCAGCGTGGTGGACATCGCGTCCAGCGCGGCGCCCTGGAGCTGGGCCTCGATGCCCTTGGGATTGATGGGCAGGCCCACGTCCGCGGCGATGACCACGCGCAGCACGCGCGGCGTTCCCCCGGTGACGTCCACCTCCACGAGATGGGCGATGGCGCTGTCCCACTCCTCCAGCACGGCGACTCCTTGCGCGACGCCCGGTGGTAGCGCGCGGCCCCAGGCGCCTTCGAGCACCACCCGGTCCAGCACGGCCTTGAGCCTGCGGGACTTGAGGCGCGAGCGCCGCAGCTCCACGGGGTCACGCTGGAGTTCGCGGGCCAGCTGGTCGACGAAGATTTCATTGGCCACTCCCACCTGGCTGGTGAAGACGGAGCGGAAGGAGGCGGTGGGAATCGGGAGCGGCACTTCGGCCAGCTCCTGCGCCACCCAGCCGAACTGGTAGGGGACGTGCTGGGTCAGCGCGAAGAACACCGCGCTGGTGACGTCCGGCAGGACCTGTCCGGCCATCGCGGTGAGCAGGTCTCCGAAGCCGTGGGGAAACTCCACGGTGGGAATGGCTGCGCGGTGGTGCCAGCCAAGCACGGAGCCACCAGGCCCCAGCGAGGCGAGGATGCGGTGGTGGCTGGCGGGCCGGTAGTGGCCCTGGCGCATCTCGTCGTTACGGCTCCACATCAGCTTCACCGGCTGCCCGAGCGACCGTGAGACGAGCGCGGCCTCCACGGCGGCCTCGGTGAAGAAGCGCCGGCCGAAGCCACCTCCCGCGCGGATGGGATGCACGGTGACCCGCTGCGGAGTGAGCGCCCAGCCGAGCGCCGCGGCGACCTGGCTCCGCGCGAACTTCGGATCCTGGACGCCGGACCACACCTCCGCGGTGTCGCCCGTCACGCGAGCCACGCAGCTCTGTGTCTCCATGGGCGCATGCGCGAGGTACGGGAAATCGAAGCGGCCCTCCACGACGCGGGTGGTGAGCAGCGGAGGCAGCGGCCGGGGACCGATGGCGTCGCGCAGCCGGGCCCGGATGTGGGCATCGGAGAGGTGGCTGGCCGGGCCCGGTGCCCAGGTGATCTGCAACGCGTCGCGCGCGGCGAAGGCCTGCGCGAAAGTCCGGGCCGCCACCGCCACGCCTGATGGGAGCTGCACCACGCCCACCACGCCTGGCATGGCCCGGGCCGTGGAGGCATTGAACGACTGGACCGTGCCGCGCAGCGTGGGAGGCCGCGCCACCACCGTCGGCATCGCGCCCGGGATGTCGAGGTCCAGGGTGTAGCGCGCCGCGCCGGTGACGATGTCCCGTGCGTCGACACGCCCCGTGGGCTGGCCGACCACGGTGTATTCACCTGGAGACTTCGGCAGCGGGGAGACCTCCGGCAGCAGCACACGCGCGGCGTCCTCCGCGAGCTCGCCGTAGCCGAGCGTGCGGCCGTCGGGAGCATGCACCTCGCCCTGCGCCGTGGTGAGCGTGAGGGCCAGCAAACGCCAGCGGTGCGCGGCGGCGGTGACCAGCCGTGCCCGGGCCTCCGCTGCCGCGGCGCGGAGCGGACCGGCCAGGTAGCGCATCGTCGAGGACAAACCGGTGAGCTGGATGAGCCAGCGGGGATCCGCGTCGGCGGTACAGACGTCCACGGAATCGAGGCCCGTGTCGAGCTCCTCTGCGACGAGCATGGCCACGGCGGTGGTGATGCCCTGGCCCATCTCCGTGCGGGGCAGGGTGGTGACGACGCGCCCGTCGGTCCGGACCGCGACGTAAAGGTTGAGCGAAGTCTCCTCGGGCGCGCTCGGCTCCGCGGCCTGGGCGGAGGGAAGGTCGAGTCCCCACCGCGCCGCGACCATCAGCGTGGGGGAAGCCACCAGCCACGTCAGGAACCGGCGGCGGTCAAGCCCGCCTGGAGGAGCTGCGTCCGTCGGCAGCGCGTCAGCCATGGGCAAAGTGTCTCACGCGGCCGTCGGCGGGCCCAACGACCCAGGGCGCCTTGTGAGGCACCTGTCACCTGGAACCCGGAAGCATCCAGCACAGGACCTCGTGCCGTCCCGAAGCGCTGTCCTGCTTCTGTAGGGCATCGAGCCGCACATGTTCAGCGTGTTGCCTGGACCGTCCCAAGCGTGCTTCGTCCCAGCACGCATCCGCAAGGTGCTTCCGTTGCCATCTTTGACCCGGGAGTTCGCCTCCTTGATGGTCAGCTCGCACTGAGTGTTCCTGTAGTCGTGGATGCTCGAGTCCAACCGCCCGATGCGAAGCCCGTCGACCATGGTGTCTGTCTCTCGGCCGACGCCAATGAAGAAGCACCAGGGAGCCGGCTCCGCTTCCAATCAGGCCGCAAAAAGTTCGTAGGCGAATCCTGTGGCCCGAAGTGCTCCGTGAGGACGCGGGCCTTGTGGATCGCATCACGGGGGCGCCACGGTGAAATGGAGCGGGCGGCAAGCCGAGGCCGCGGACAGATGCACCTGCCGGAAGCGCCGTCGCCCAACCGGTCCGACTGTCGGACCGCCAAGGTAGCCCCAGGCAGATGCACCTGCCGGAAGCGCCGTCGCCCAACCGGTCCGACTGTCGGACCATGAATGCGGCCATAGGTATGGAGCTCTGCCGGAAGCGCCGTCGCCCAACTGGTCCGACTGTCGGACCGCCAATGCAACCCCAGGCAAGGAACTCTGCTGGAAGCGCCATCGCCCAACCGGCCCGACTGCCGGACCGCCAAGGTGGCCACAGGGAAGGCGTGTGCCGGATGCGCCATCGCCCAACCGGTCCGACTGTTGGACCGCCAAGTCAGTCCCAGTCAGGGGGCCCTGCCGGAAGCGCCATCGCCTAACCGGTCCGACCGCCGGACCGCCAAGGTGGCCACTGGCGAAGGCGCGTGCCTGAAGCGCTGTCGTCCAACTGGTCCGACTGTCGGACCGCCAGGTCAGTCCCAGGCAAGGGGGCTCTGCCGGAAGCGACGTCGCTCAACCGGTCCGACTGTCGGACCGCCAAGATGGCCACATGCGGAGGCGCCTGCCGGAGGCGACGTCGCCCAACTGGTCCGACTGTCGGACCAGTTCGCGACGCTTCGGGCCCGGGAGCGCGCTGGCCTGGTAGGCGACGTCACCGGTGGGCCTTCGCGTCCATGTCAGACCCATCTGGTTGGATGGGCGAAGCATCGGGCGAGGAGG